>CAYMUE010000031.1:39918-49984 GCA_964393505.1 uncultured Polyangiaceae bacterium | reverse complement strand
TCCATGTCGTCTCCGTCCCTGCCGATGGTCATCGGGCGCTACGAGCTGCGCGCCGTCCTCGCACGCGGCGGCATGGCGACCGTGTACCTGGGACGCCTCGGCGGCATCGCCGGCTTCTCGAGAGCCGTCGCCATCAAACGCCTCCACCCCCAGTTCGCCACGGACCCGTCGTTTGTGGCCATGTTCATCGACGAAGCCCGGCTCGCCGGCTGCATCCACCACCCGCACGTCGTGTCGGTGAACGACGTGGTCGCACACGACGGCGAGCTGCTGCTGGTCATGGACTTCGTTCATGGTGCTTCGCTCAGCGCGCTGCTATCGGCGGAGCGTTCCGCAGGGCGGAAGACCGACGTGGGGATTGCGGCGCGGATTCTGCGCGACGCGCTGCAGGGGTTGCACGCTGCGCACGAGGCGCGGGATTCCCGCGGACAGCCCCTGTCCATCGTGCACCGTGACGTCTCCCCCCAGAACATCCTGGTGGACGCCACCGGCGTCGCACGTATCATCGACTTCGGCGTGGCCAAGGCCGTCAGCCGCGTGCAGAACACCCGCGAAGGTCAGCTCAAGGGGAAGCTCTGCTACATGGCCCCAGAGCAGTTGCGGAATCAGCGCGTCGATCGGCGCGTGGACGTCTACGCCGCCGCCGCCGTGCTGTGGGATGCGCTCGCCGGCCAGAGCATGTTCGACGCCGACAACGAAGCGAGCCTCGTGTATGACATTCTCGAGGGGCGGCGCCCCTCCCTGCGCGAAGTCTCTCCCCACGTGCCCGAACCCCTCCTCGCGGTCGTCGAACGGGGCCTCTCCCTCGATGTCCGCTCCCGCTTCTCCTCCGCCGCTGAGATGGCGGATGCCCTCGAGTCCGCCGTTGCCCTCGCTTCGGAGCGCGACGTCGCACGCTGGCTGACACAGACCCTCCCCTCGGAGCTCGAGCGCCAGGCCGCGCTCCAGCTCGACGTCGAAAGCCGTGTGGTCTCCCTCGGCGCCGTGCTCCCTTCCGGGGAGGCGATTCGCTCCGATGGGCGCGGACCGACGGAGCACGACCTCGACGCTCGCGCGGAGCGCGCAAGCGTCCCAGACGAATCAGAGGCCCAGCCCGCGCATGGCGCCGTCCTCGCACACTCCAAGTCCCTCCCCCCCGGCTCGCTCCGGATCACCCATGTCGCCGCCTTCGCGGCCGGAGCAGTCCTGCTGTCTACCCTCGCCGCTTGGACGGTCGCGCATCGCGCCCGTGACCGCTCGGCGGCGCAGTCCACCGAGATCGCGTCGGTCGCGGCTTCGCACAACGAGCGTCAGCCTCCCGTCGAGGACTCCGCGACTGCTCCGATTCCCTCGCTCCTGACGGATGCAGCCCAAGGACCCTCCGTGTCGATCGAGTCGCTTCCGAGTGTGAGCGCCTCGCAGCAGGCGGCCCCTTCCCCTGCCGTTCCGAAGAAGAAGAGAAAGTACTATGGGTTCTAGTTCTGGATCGGCGAGGCGAGGTGCGGCGCGACGGACGTGCGTGCTGTTGGGGTGTGCGTGGGTTCTGTGGTCGGGGCACGTTCTCGCGCAGGCACAGCCTTCCGAGGCGGACAAGGAGGTTGCGCGCGGCATGATGGAGAGGGGCGACACGTCGTTCGACGCAGGGAGCTACGTCGTCGCCCTCGAGTCGTATCGGAAGGCGGACTCGATCGTCGGAGTCCCCACCACCGGGCTGGCCGTGGCGCGCGCCCTCGAGCGCCTCGATCGCCTGCGCGAGGCGCGTGATGTCGCCTCTCGCGTCGCCAGCAGCAAGCCCGTCGCTGGGGAGCCCTACCTGCTCACCGATGCGAGGAATCGCGCGGCCGCCCTCGTTCGCGACCTCGAACGCTCGATCCCGACCCTCCAGATCGTCGTGACCGGAAACCCCGAAGCCGCGCGCGTTTCCTTGACCATCGACGGTGTCGAGATCCCGAACGAGGGCTCTGCGCCGGTGCCGCTCGACCCGGGGGAACACGCGTACGGAATCGGCGCGGAAGGCTTCCAGCCAATCGCCGCGCGGCTCACGCTGGAGCGCAACGAGCGCCGCCGTGTGGAGCACGTGCTCGTACCGGTGTCGCCCCCCCCGCGAGAGCGTCGTGCGCGTTCGTCCTCCACTTCTGCCGTCGTCTATGCAGGCTTCGGGGTGGGCGCGGCCGGCATCCTGGTGGGCACAACGGCGGGAATCCTCTCGTTGTCGCGAGCCGCGTCGGCCAAGGAGATGTGCGATGGGACGGAGTGCTGGCCGGAAGCGCGGGGCGACGCGGATTCGTCCAAGCAGCTCGCCACCGCGTCGAACATCGCCTTCGGCGTCGGTCTGGTCGGCCTGGGCGTCGGCATCGTCGGACTGCTGACCTCCAGCCCGCCCAAAGCCGATAAGCAAGATGCCGGCTTCAGACTGCAGGTCACTTCACTGCATTCGGGTGCAGGCGTGCGTGTGGTGCGGAGGTTCTGAGACGCGAACGCCCCGCTGTCCCCACGCGCGAGGCGTTCTCCCCGGGCGCAGGATCTGGTATCCAGGAAGCTGGAGACGCCTCTTGAACCCACCCCCCTCTCGCACCTTGCTTGCAGCGGTCCTCGCAGCAGCGAGCGGTTGCGCGAAGCTCTCGGGGGTAGACGAGCTGACCTTCGGACGTTCCAAGGGAACGGATGCAGGAGCCTCGGACGCCGCGGACGAGCCGGACGCGGCCGAGGCTGCCGACGCTGCCGACGCGGCGGAGACCGGGCCCCTGCCAGTGCCGTTCTTCGGCGAGCTGCAGGAACGCTGCAAGCTCATCAACGGCACGAGCGTGAAGGATCCCACCGCCAATGACACGCACCACCGCGCGAACCTGGGCGGGTCGAGCCTCGGTATCGCCGTGGCGCACGCGGACCAGCTTTATCTTTTCTTCGGGGATACCGAGGGAGCGAATGGGATCTGGCCCCGCCCAGCGGCGTCGTTGCCCGATGCGGTCGGCTACTCCGATGTTCCCTACTCGAGCGTAGCGCAAGACCCGAGCCTGCTCTGCACGAATCTTCGATTCCTGCTCAGCGGGAACAAGACCGGCGATGTCGAGGGGGACTTCGCGGGGGCCACGATGCAGCCCCCGGCGGGGCATTCGATCTCCGAGTTCATCCACAATCCCGCCGGTCCTTACCAGTCCAAGCTGCACCCCGACATGCCCGGAAACATCGAGGTTCCCTCGGGCGCGTTCTCCTACGGCGGCTCGATCTACGTGTTCTACACGATCGCGAACACCTATCCGAAGGAGGTGAGAGGGTCGTATCTCGCGAAGTGGGACGCTCCGTCCACGGGAGGGAAGCCCGAGTACCGGATCCTCTACCACGTGGATCAGCGGTTCGATGGGAACGGCCCCCTGCGCGGCGATTTCATCAACATCGCCGCCCTCGTCGAGGGCGACTACCTGTACCTGTTTGGGACGGGAGAATTCCGTGCAAGCCCCGTGCACCTCGCGCGCAAGCTGCTCTCGACCCTGGAGACCGAGGGTGGGTTCGAATCCTACGACGCGGCGACGTCGTCGTGGGTCGCCGCCGGCGCCCCCGCCGACCCCATCGTTGCCACGCCGAATATCGGAGAGCTCTCCGTCCAGCACTTCCCCGCCATCGGCCGATACGTAATGCTCGACCAGGAGTCGAGCCTCGGCAACCGCATCGCCGCCCGCTTCGCGGAGAAGCCCGAGGGGCCCTGGAGCGAGGCGGTGACCGTGGCCACGATGACCGATCCGGCGTTCGACGAGAAGTACTGCTGCGACGACCAGGAATGCCTGGGCGAGCAGCTCCTTCACTGCGATCAGGGGGGGTTCTTCGGTACGTACCTGCTCCCCGACGTGATCGTCGGCCCCGACGCGTCCTTCACCATCACATTCACGATGTCGATCTGGGAGCCGTACAACGTGGCGTTGATGAGTGCGACGTTCCGGTAGGGTGGGCCGCGCGCGGATCCCTGGGATCCCCCTGGGGATACGGGGGATCCGCAGACCGACGTCCGCGGGGAGGGGCAGACGCGCCGCGGCACGCGAATCCCGGGGGACATCTCCGTGCAAGAGAGCGGTTTCCTCGGAGAAGTAGCGCCGGCACGCCATGTGCTGCTGTCCCGTGCGACAGCGAAACAGGTTCCCACTACCGAGGAGCAAGCAGCATGAAATCGCGCTCATCACAGCAGTCCGAGCGGGCGCTATCGTCGCGCACCACCCTTTCCGTGCTGTCGCTGTGCGCGGCCTTCGCGATTCCGTGCCTCACGACCGCCTGCGGTGGAGCCGATTCCGAGCCCGACGCGTCCGGGGCCGCCAACGTCGACGAGGGCGATTCCCCCGACGGGTCCCACTCCAAGACGCCCCCGGGGGCCGCAGGCTCGCAGTCCGGCGGGGCGGCGGGTGCGGCGGGGAGCTCCTCGACGAACGGCACCGGCGGTGCGGCGGGCAAAGGTCCCGGGGGAGCCGCGGGCTCCACCGGCAGCGCTGCTGCAGGCGCAGGTGGCGGCGCTGCGGGCGCAGACTCGGGAGCCGCCGGCGGCGGAGGCTGGGGCGGAGACACCGGTGACTTGCACGCAGGAGCTCCCGCAGAGTGTCAGAAGCCCATCGTCCCCGGACTCAACGAGGACTGGGAAGCCTACGGTATGAAGCGCTCGTTCTACGTGGACTTCCCGACCAACACCTCGATTCCCCCTGCGCTCGTGTTCTCCTTCCACGGCTTCGGGGACAACCCCGCCTCGTGGCGCAAGGGGCTCGCCCTGGACCCCGACACCGATCCCGGCTTCCCCATGATCGTCGTCACGCCCGAGTCCACTCACCTGCAGCCCGTCAACCTGGGCAATGCACCCCAAGGGCTCGATTGGGATCTGGCCAATGGAGGGCACGAGTACGAGAACCGTGATGTCTCCTTGGTTCAGAGCCTTCTCGGATGTCTCAAGAAGCAGAATGGCATCGACGTCAATCGCGTCTACTCTCTCGGATTCAGCGCAGGCTCGGTGTTCTCCGCGCTGCTCCACTCGCGGTTCCAGCACGACTTCGCGGCCATCGTGGCCATGTCGGGGATGTGGTTCAACGACCCCGCACAGCGCAAGCTGATCAACCCTCTGATCCCCATGAACTTCTCCTGGGACGGCCTCGATCCCCAGTACGGAGGCAACGTGCTCCTGTCCCACGGCGGCCCGTCCGACGCCATCGTGATCATGGGCGTGAAGGTCGTGAGCATCGAGGACTCCGCGAACGCGGCATTCCCGTTCCTGAGCACCGCGGGCCGCACCGTGGTGGACTGCCCCCACACCGGCGGTCACACGCTTCCCTCCACGGTCTCCCGCCAGCAGATCGTGAGCTTCATGAAGGCCCACAAGCGCGGCCAGCCCTCTCCCTATCTGACAGGCGGCCTCGACGCGGGGCTCGGAGCGGCCTGCTCCCTGCGAGAGCCCCAGTAGCCGTCCGCGACGCCCCGGGGCGCGCACCCGGTCCCCCTTCTCTTGCCACCCCGACTGCCCCGCCCGCCGCACGAGACTTTCGACCCCTTCTGTTGTACACCGCCGGTCCATGTCCTGGGTGCTCAGATTGGTCGCGGCCGAGGGCGACGTGAAGGTGACGCCGGCACGCCGCGTCGCGGGCCTGACGATGCCCTTGCGCCTCGCCCTGTCCGCCCAGGCAGGCGGCGCCTGCCGCGTCGAGGTCCAGGACCCTGCGCTCCTGCCCCTGCTGCGCGACCCCCGCCTCCGTGTTCCGGTCACCCCCGTGGCCGACTCCCCGAACGACGATTCGTCACCCGACGCAATCGTCGAAGCACCGTGGAACCTCGTCTCGCACCGCGACCGCCCCAAGGCCCTTGTCGCCGCGCATCCCCAAGGGACCTCGAGCCTCGCCACCTGCGCCGTCGACCACGAGCCGCCTTTCGGTTTCGACCCCATCGTGGTCACCGACGGCCGCTCCGCGTGGGAAGCGGAGTCGGCGCTGCTGCACTCGCTGCGCAAGGTGCAGGACGGCTGGACCTCGACCTGGTTGAACCGCTACGTGTCGTTGTTCCTGACCCGCTGGCTCGTGCGGACTCCGCTGCGTCCGAATCAGGTCTCGATTGGAATCCTCGCTGTGGGGTTGTTCGGTGCGTGGCTCGCCACACGGGGCACCTACTGGACCATGCTGGCTGGGGCGTTCCTCTTCCAACTGCAGAGCATCCTCGACGGCTGCGACGGCGAGATGTCGAGGGTGACCTATCGGGGATCGCACCTGGGCGAGTGGTTCGACACGGTGGGCGACGATCTGACCAACTACGGCTTCTTCGCCGGGACGGCGTGGGGATTGTACGTCGCCACGGGATGGTGGGGATACCTGGTTGCCGGCACCGTGACGGTGGGGTGTGGCGCGATCACGAGCGGGATCGAGTACCGCTACCTGTGGAAGATCGGCTCGGGTGACTTGCTCAAGTACCCCCTCGGGGTCGGCAAGGCGCCGAGCACCGCGGAGACGCCCAAGGGGAAGCTTGCGCGGTTCTTCGACGCGATATCGCCGCTGTTCAAGCGAGACACGTTCGTGTTCCTGACCCTGGTGGGCGCGGCTGCCGGGTTGCTCGGGCCGTTCCTGATCGCGTTCGCGTTGGGCGGAGTCGGGATCTTCGTGGCGGTGATCAAGGCCGAGCTCCGAATGGCGAGCGAGCGGGCTCGGGCGAAGGCGTGAGGAAAGTGGGGAGTGGGGCTCAGGGGACCAGATAGGTCGCGGCGATCGGGTCGTGGTCGCTGGGCACACTCGAGGTGTGATCGATCTTGACGGTTCCGGACTGGAGGCGAGCGGCGGCGGCGGGCGATGCGAACAGGTGATCGATGAGGATCTTGTCGCCGCTGTAGACGTAGCTGTACCGGTCACTCGCGCCGAGGGACATCATCGCATCGACGAAATTAGGGCCGTTGCGTCCCTTCTGGACGGCATTGACGGGAGGCGTCCCCTCGTCGTCGTTGAAGTCGCCGAGGATCCAGACGTACGCATTGGGGAAGTTCTGGAGCGTGTTGTCCGCCAGAGCGCGCACGTGCTGCGCCTCTGCGAGCCTCTTCTCGGGGTCATCGGGGTCGAGTTTGGCCTTGAAGTGGACGCCGAAGATCACGACGTGCTTGCCCCGGTAGGTCATGTGGACCTCGAGGGCGTCGCGCGTGTAGCGGTAGATCTCCCCCGGGTTGTCCATCTGCGTGAACTGGTCCTTCTTGTGGGAGATCACCGAGTCCACGGGATACCTGCTGAGCAGGGCGATGTTGATCCCGCGGGGGTCGTTGCCGAACTCGAGGTAGCGGTGCTTGTAGTTGAGGGACGAGAGAGCGGAGCTGGTGGCGATCTTGTCGAGCACCGCGGGGTTCTCGACCTCCTGCAGGACAACGACATCGCCGGCGAGCTTGGCGAGGGTCGCAGCGATGTCCGACACCTTCTCCTGATAGTCGGACAGCGACACCGTCTCTTCGTAGGGGCAGTAGCTCCCGCAGTTGGCCGAGATGTTGTCGTAGACGTTGTGAGCGTTCCAGCTCACCAGACGGAGAGGCTCCGGGGATTGAAGCTCCTCGACGACGTCGACCGCCGCATCCTGTGTGCCGCTTCCGCCTCCTCCGGCGGCGCCGGCCGAACCGGCCGCTGCATCCTGGTCTTCTTCCGCGGACGGGTCCGCGGGCATGCAGGCGACGAGCAGGGAGGCGGCGAGGGCGAAGCAGGCAGATCGAAGCGTTTGCACCTCGGTATGGTGGGCCATCCAGCCTTCGGAGGCAAACCGAAAAACGGCGTCGGACACGCCCTCACACGGTCGCGGAAGTCGCCGTCTCCGGGGACTCGGGAGCAGTTGTGCGGACGGGGATCGTAATGACGAACGTGCAACCCTTGCCCTCTTCGCTCTCGACCCACACGTCGCCACCATGACTCTGGGCGATGTGCTTGACCAGGGCCAGCCCGATGCCACTCCCCCGCACGCGCCGATCGCGCGCGCTCTGTCCCCGGACGAAGCGCTCGAACACGCGCCGGTGATCCTCAGGCGGGATGCCGGGACCGTAGTCCGTGACCCGGATCTCGATGGCCCGCCCCGTGCGCGTCGCCAACTGGATGTCCACGCGCTTGCCGTCCTTCGCGTACTTGATGGCGTTGTCCATCACGTTGATCAACGCCAGCTCCAAGGCCCGCTCGTCGATCAACGTCGGCGGCAGCTCCGGCTGCACGCGCAGCGACACCTCCATTCCCTCTCGCTCCGCACGGAACCGGCACACCTCGTAGGCTCGCGTCACCACGTCGGCCAGGCTCCCCATCACGAACTGATAGGCCGCCTTGCCCTTCTCCAGCCGCGCGAAGTCCAGCACGTTCTCGATCAGCCCCGACAGCCGCTCGCTCTCCGCAAGGATGATCGACAGGTACTCCTTGCGCTTCGCATCGTCGCGCACCCGGTCGCTCGCCAGCAGCTCGCTGAACATCCGCACCAGCGACAGCGGCGTCTTGAGCTCGTGGCTCACGTTCGCCACGAAGTCCCCCTTGAGCGCCGCGAGCCTGCGCTCTCGCTCGGCCGCGACGACCACGATGATGACGCCGCAGACGACGACGACGAACGAGACGCCGACCATGAGCGTCTCGAGGATGCGGCGTCGCTCGACGCTCTCGGCCAGCTCCTCGGCCTGCGCGAGAGCCACCTGCAGGTTCCAGCCGTAGAGCGTGGTCTGGAACGGACGGCCCACGGTGAACTCCGTGCCGTGCAGCGGGCTGCCGAAAACCGTGCGCCCTTCCTCGTCTACCACGTGCACCTGCGTGCGCAGCGAAGGGTCCGCGAAGACCCTGGGAAACAGCTCGTGCACGATGCGCGGCACCTCGTGCCACGCAGCGATCAGGTACTTGCGCCCCTCGTGCTGCCGCTGCCAATAGCTGATCAGGTAGCTGCGCCCGTCGTACGCCTTGTGCAGGTGACGCAGCTCCTCCACCGGTGCTCGCGTCAGCTCCAGATCCGGCAGGATCCGATGGATCAACAGCCGCCGGAATGCGTCGTCTTCCGGCCCGGGGGCCCGCGACGCGAAGTCGTACACCTCGTGCTCCCCATCGGGATCCAGGATCAGCACACGCACCACCGTCGGCGTCTCGCGCGCCGCCGTCGGAAGCCACCGCCGCGCCAGCGTGCCGATCGTCGCAGGATCCGCCTCCGCCACCAGCACGTTGTCTTCCTCGATGATCCGCTTGTCGAGCCGATCCGTCTTCTCGTTGGCGAGCGTTACCGTCGCCTCGATCACCGACAGCTTCGTCTGCTTCTCGATCTGAAACGTCGTGCGGAACGTGATGACCGCGAGCACCACCACCGCAACCACCACGCCCGGCGTGAGCAGGAACGTCAGCAACTGCTCGCGTCGCGTGCGTTCGACCATCGCGCCGTCTACTTCGGGGGCGGGAGCGCCGAGTCTCGCTCGAACACGATGCCGCGGCTGGCAAGGAACTCCGCGAACCGCTCCGCCACGTACGCCATGCCGTTGACTTCGGCGCCCGCGTAGCTGCCGTCCACAGGGTTCGAGATCTCCACGATGCCGAGGAATCGCCCGTGCAGCTCGATGGCTGCCGCGAGGATCAGCTTCGGCTTCGCTCCCAACGCCGCCCACCTGCCTGCGCGTACCCGACCGTCCTTCGCAACGTCGAGCACGTACGGCCGCCTGCGCTTCATGATCTCCGCGATCAGCGGATCCCGCTCAGCCGTACGCCCTCCCAGCACCATCTGCGCCTGCGGACCTGCCGCGCGCATCACCACGAACTCGCGCTTGTTGATGTCGTACAGCTGCACCATGCCCGCCTGGCTCCGGAACTTCTCCAGCCCGAGCGTGAGCACGAACTCTGCCCCCTCCTCCGCGTCGCGAAGGAACGCCAGATCGTGCATGGCCTCGAACAGATCGGTGATGAGCTCGTCGTCGCTCATCCGCGGTCCCGGCTTCGGAACCGGAGTCGGGGTCGGGATCGGTCTGGCAGGCGCTTTCGCCGGGCTCTTGGCTGACGCGGGCTTCTTCTCCAGCTCCGGCTTCGATGCGACCGGAGCCTTCGCGGGCTCGGGCTTGGGCTCGGGCTTGGGCTCGGGCTTGGGCTCGGGCTTGGGCTCGGGCTTGGGCTCG
>CAYMUE010000031.1:0-39818 GCA_964393505.1 uncultured Polyangiaceae bacterium | reverse complement strand
TTGGGCTCGGGCTTGGGCTCGGGCTTGGGCTCGGGCTCGGGCTCGGGCTCGGGCTTGGGCTCGGGCTCGGGCTCGGGCTCGGGCTCGGGCTTGGGCTCGGGCTCGGGCTTCTTCGCAGCGCCAATCACCACTGCGGTCGATACCGACACCGAGGGCTGCGCGATCGGAGCCGCAGGAGGCACCGGTGCGGCTTCGGCGATCGGCTCGAGCTTCGCGGACGGCACGGTTGAAGGAGGAGGAGGGATCGCTTCGGGACGCAGCGCGGAGGGGACCTCGGGCTGCGTGACGAGTTCTGCACGTGCCGGGTGGGTGAGGGGAGCGCTCACCTCGAGCCTGGGAGCCGGGGCCGGCTGGGAAGGCGCGCGAAGGGGAGCGGCCTCGGTCCGCGGAGGGACGCGCACCGGCTCCTGGTAGAGCGCCTGCGGAGCCGGCTCCGGTGTTGCCGCCCGGGCCGGGGGAGGGGGCGGCAGATCGGGCGGAGCCTGCGGTGGCGGAGCCGAAGGCGCGGCGGAAACCGGGGGCATCGACGGCGTCAGCGAAGGCGCAGAACCGCCGGGACGCGCAGGGTAGTGCAGCTCCGGTTCACGACCGCGCCAATCCTTCCACATCAGCGCGACGATCGGCGGCCGCGATGGGCGTCCGTCGAACTCGTGGTCGAACACGGCGAGGTTGACGAGCTTGCCGCGCGGGGCGTCGGCGAGCTGGTGTTTGATCTCCTCGAACTTGGCGAGGATGAGCTCCTCGGCCTCGGCTTCGGTCGTGGAGGGGAGCACGGCGTAGCCGTACTCGCGATAGGTGAGCGGCGAGCCCGGCGCGGGATCCTGCTCCCGATGGATGACCACGGCGTGGGGAACCAGCTCGCGAGCCGGGGGCGGCGCCACGGGCGCGGCGGGTGGGATCGACGCGGGCTTGGGCTTCTCCTGCGCGGCCGGTGGCGGAGGGGTGAGCGCTCGTGCGGGAGGCGGCACGCGGTCCATGGGGATCGCTGGAATCCCCACGGGCTTGGGCTTGAAGGACTCCTGCGTGGAGACGCCGAGCGACGACCACGATCCCGACAACGGAGGCGTCGATCCGTGCCGCGGCGTTGCCGGCGGCGGCTCGACCGCAGGCGCAGGGGCAACGACCGCAGGCGCAGGGGCAACGACCGCAGGCGCAGGGGCAACGACCGCAGGCGCAACCTCGGCGTTCGGCTCCTCCTGAAGGCGTCGCACGATGTAGCGCAATCGGTGTGCGGGATCGACCGCGCGGACTCCGTCCTCGAGGACCTCGATGGAGAAGTTCCTCAGGGCGTCGTCGAGCCCGGTCTGCTGGCGCACCGACTTCAGTGCGTTCTGCCACTGCATGGCATCGACGACGATGCGTTGTGGCGCTGCGCCCGATCTGCCCAACGAGCTGATGTCTACGGACCAATGCATGGGGCTGCTGCCCGGAGCCGGAAGAAGCACCCGGGGATCGTCCCGAGGTCTACCGACTGCGCCGGTGGGGGTCAACGAGCTTCGCGAGAATCGTGCGGATTCCCGCGTTGCTCGGCTTGGTTCTCAACGGGGGGGAAAACGTCTATGTACGCGGTCCAACGCCTCGCACCATGTTCCGCTTGCCACCCATGCTCGCCCGTCTCGGGTTCCGCCTTCGGACTCTGGGCTATGTCGTGGTCGCCGCCGCGGCGATCCTGATTGCGGCCCGCGCGTTCTACGGCGAGATGCACGCGCAGACCGGGGGGGAGTGGTCTGCGCCGCTCGACGACGTCTTCATCCACTTCGACTATGCGCGGTCGATCGCGCGGGGCTACCCGTTCCAGTGGTCGGAAGGCAACGGGTTCTCCAGCGGCAACACGAGCATCACGTACCCGTTCGTGCTGGCGGTCGGTTACTGGGTCGGATTCCGCGCGCAGCATCTCATGCTTTGGGCGGCCATCGTGGCTTGCTGCTCGGTGTTGGCGTACTTCCTGGCCTGCCGGCGGCTCACCGCGGGGCTGCCGCGTTGGGCCGCCCTGCTGCTGCCGGTGACGGTGCTCTCCCTGGGCGCCCTGGACTGGTCGCTGTTCAGCGGCATGGAGGTCGCCTTCTTCCTCGGCGTGTGGGGCTGGGCCCTGACGGCAGCCACCGACCTGCGCTTGAGCTCCGGGCTCGCGACACGCCGCGCGGGCTGGAAGCTCGGTCTCGCGGGCGCGCTGCTCGTGGCGACGCGCCCGGAGGCCGCGACCTCCCTCGCCGTGCTCGGCCTGGCAGGAGGCTGGTTCTCGTGGCGCGCCCACCGTCGTGCGACACTGGCCGTCGCTACCGTCGCCCGCGCCGCCCTCCCCGCTCTCGCGTTCCTCGCGCTCCAGGCCGTCGTCAACAAGTGGCTCACCGGCGAGTCGGCCGCCGCCGGCGGGATCGTCAAGCTCGCGCTCAACAACCCCTTCATGACACCGGGCGAGAAGTGGGACGACTATGTCTTTCACCTCTCGTACTGTGTGCGACGGAACCTCGAGCACCACTTCGCGTCGGTGCCCTATGCGGGCTTCATCCCCGTCGTGCTGGCGCTGGCCGCAATGGTGTCGCGCAGGACGCGGGGAGCCGCGGTGCTGCTGCTGTGCTCGAGCGTCTCGTTCATCCTGATGGTGGCGATGAACGGCCAGGTGCGCTGGCAGAACGAGCGCTACACGATGCCCGCGGTCGCCTGGCTGTTCACCGCGGCGGCCCTGGGGCTCGGCGCGATGCTCTCGGGAGCGCGCACGGCGTTGCAGCGCGTCACGCTCCCCGCCCGCGTGCCGATCGCCCTCGGCCTCGCCGGCGCGTTCGTCTTCTTCCAGGCCCCCAAGATGAAGGACCAGATCTGGTTCTTCGGACGCGCTTCCCGCAACATCCGCGACCAGCACATCCGCGCGGGCCTGCTGCTTCGGCGCCTGGACCCGCCCCCGAAGCGGGTCGCCGTCGGTGACGCGGGCGCGCTGATGTATGCCTCCGATCTCCCCGGCCTCGACATCATCGGCCTCGGCGGTTACCACCGCTTCCCCTTCGCCCGCGCAGGCGTCCACGGCATCGGCGCGACCATCGAGCTCATCGAGCGCATGCCCGCCGCCGATCGCCCCGACGTGCTGGCCATCTACCCCACCTGGTTCCCCGACGTCGCCGCCATCTTCGGGCGCCCCATCACCTCGGTCCGGGTCGAAGGCAACGTCATCTGCGGCGGCGCGGAGAAGGGGATCTACCGGGCCGATTGGAGGCTCCTCGGGACGGGTGATCGGCCCAGGTCGATGCAGCCCGGCGAGATCCTGCTCGACACTCTCGACGTGGCGGATCTGATCAGCGAGCGGGAGCACGGGTACCGCTTTGAGGGACGGCAGACCGGATTCGTACAGTTGCGCGTTCTTCCCGACACCGCGGAGCGGAACCGGGACATGTTCGACGCGGGCCGCACGATCCTCCCAGGGCGCAAGGAAACCTTCACGATGCGCACCTCGCCGGCGGGCGCACCGCGGCTCATCCTGCGCTCCGTTCCCGTGGACGTGGGGCGCGTCGAGATATCCGTCAACGGATACACCGTCGCCCCGGTGCAGTACGAGCCCGCCGACGGTTGGGTCGAGATATCCGTGCCCCTTCCCGCGTCGGCGGCCACCGGAAGCCCGGTCGAGATCACGCTCACGGCGCGCGACACGCGGGAATGGACGCACTTCCACGCCTGGCTCGTGGAACGGCCGTGAGCGGGCGATCGCCCCTCGGCTACTCGCTGCCGGTGGATGCCGCCGGATGGACGGCGCTTGCGGCGGCGGCGGTCCTGACGCTGGTCGCACTGGTCGCGGCGCGCAGGAGCGTGCGCGTCCCGCTTCGTCTATGGGTCGCCCTGTGGGCCGCGGCGGCTGCCGGCACATCGGCCTTCTGGATCCTGCACTACCTGCGAGGGGGACCGCGGATCATCGACGCATCGAGCTACTGGCTCCAAGCTCGCGCGATGTCCCACGGGCTGCTGGCGTGGGACATCGAGCCGCCGACGGCGTCGGTGCGCGGCCGCTTCCTGATCGCCTCGGCGGAAGGCGGGAGGCTGGGGGTGATCTTCCCGCCGGGCTGGCCCGCGGTGCTCGCGCTCGGCTTCGCCCTCGGCGCGCCGCTGGCGGTCGGTCCGGTCCTGGGCGCAGCGCTGGTCGCGGTGACGGCGTGGCTGGCGCGGGAGTTGTCGGGTCGTGACGAGCCCGCGCGGATCGCGGCGGTGCTCTCCGCGGCGTGCGCGTGCCTGCGCTACCACACAGCGGACACCATGTCGCACGGGCTGTCGGCGCTCTGCCTGACGACCTCGCTCGTACTGGGCCTGCGTGCCGTGCGTGCCCGCGGTCCGCGTTCGTGGCTGGCCTGGGCCGGCTGCGGGCTCGCGGCAGGCTGGCTGCTCGCCACGCGCCCCGCTTCGTTTCTCCCACTCGTGATCGTCGGCGTCCTGCTCGTGCTCGTGTCCTGCAACGATCTGCGCCGCGCCCTGCGCTGCGCGCCCCCTGTCGGAGCCGCCCTGCTCGTCGGCCTCGCCCTGCCCGCGCTGCTGCTCGTCGTCCACCAGCACGCCGTGACCGGTCGTTGGCTCGCGTCGTCGCAATCCGCGTACTACCTGATCGCCGACGGCCCTCCGGGCTGCTTTCGTTACGGGTTCGGCAAGGGCATCGGGTGCCTGGCCGAGCACGAGCCCTACGTGCGCAGCGTGCTGCCCGAGGGACACGGGCTGCGATCCGCGCTGATCACAGCGGGGCGCAGGTTGCACATGCACCTGTCCGACGTTGCCAACACCGAGCTGCTGTGGCTCCTGGTGCCGATCGGCGCGTGGCTGCAGCGCCGTGATCGACGCGTTCCGGTGATCGCGCTGACGCCCCTCGCGATGCTGGTGGCCTATGCGCCGTTCTACTTCGACGGCAGCTACCCGGGGGGCGGTGCGCGCTTCCTCGCGGACGGGATCCCGGTCGAGCACGCCCTCGTCGCGATCGCTGTAGCGTCGATTGCGCGCTTGTCCGAGGGCGCTCGCGCCTTGGGTGAGCTGCGCGCGGTGGCGGTGGTGGCGGCGTTGATGGCGCTGGGCTTCGCGGTGCGCACGAGCAGGGAGCACGCGAGCCTGCGGGAGCGCGATGGGGGACGTCCGCTGTTCGAGCCGCGCGTGGTGGCCGCTGCAGGCGTGTCGTCGGGGCTGCTGCTCGTGGACGGCGACCACGCGTTCAACCTGGCGCACGATCCGGCTGCGCGGGATGCATCGACCGCGCTGGTGGTGGCGCGGGCGAGGGGCGACGATCGGGATCGGCTGCTGTGGGAGCGTCTCGGCAGGCCGCCGGCGTACCGCTACCGCATGGATCCGTGGGCGACACCGCCCGTTGCAGCGTCGCTCCAGCCGTGGAGCCCGCCGCAAGGGTCCGCGGTGTGGCGCTTCGAGGGCGAGGCGGAGTGGCCGCCGCTGGCGCAGTCGGGGGGCTACGCCGCGCCCGCGTGGCTCGCCCCTGGGGGCTGCATTTCTTCGGGGATCGCCCTGGGGATGATTCGTTCGGGTAACGAACCGATGTGCGTGACGGTGGAGGTTCCCTGGCCCGGTCCGGGCGAGTGGGAGGTCTCGGTTCGCCTGGTCGCCGGGGAGCGCGCGAGCGTGCGGGCCCGGCTGCAGAGCGACGCGCGATGGGTGGAGTCGCGAGGGGAGGCACCAGCGCCGGAGCGCGCGCCGGACGGGCGTCGATGCGTGCGCTTGCCGTCGATCCGCGCACGAAGCGCGGGGGAACCGGGGAGGCTGACGGTGTGCTCGGAGGAGGCGTGGAGCGCCCTCGACGCGATCGAGGTGCGGCGCCCAACCCCACAACAGCGTTGACTTTTCCGCTCACCGTGCGAGCCTTGGAGACCGGTTCTGGAGAGGGCGTTCGGGCCATGACGAAGAGCGAGCTTGTCGAAGCGATCGCTGCGCGTGCCGACCTGAGCAAGGCGCGTGCGGAGATGGTGGTCAACTGCGTGTTCGATGCGATGACCGAGGCGTTGCGCAACGATCACGGGGTGGAGATCAGGGGGTTCGGCAGCCTGAAGGTCCGGGAGCACAAGCCCTATCAGGGGCGCAACCCGCGCACCGGACGCTCGGTGTCGGTCCCCCCGAAGCGGCTGCCGTTCTTCAAGGTCGGCAAGGAGCTCAAGGAGCTCGTGAACGCGAGTCGCACGCTCGGTGCTGTCGAGGCAGAGGACGACAAGGAAGAGTAGCGGTTGGATCGCCTACGCAGGCACGCGCGGGTCGTGTTGACGGCACTGGCGGCGAGCGCGTGGCTTCCTGCCTGCGCAGCGTCTGCGCCCCAGCCCGTTGTGCAGGTCGTCACCCCGCATCCGCCCCTCCTGCTCGAGCCCGCCGAACACCTCGCCCCCGCCGCCGGCCTCGAGTGGATCGTCATCGTCGAGCCCCAACCCCTGCTCGCCTCCTGCGCACTGCAGCCCGAGCTCGCCAGGCTCTTCCCCGACTTCCGCCTCGATCTGCTCGAACGCTCCACCGCAATCGATCTGCGCAAGCTCCGCCGTGTCGCGATCGCCTCCTACCCCGGCTCGACCCTGTTCGTCCTCGCAGGCGTGCGCGACCCCGCCGAGGCCGAGCGCCGGTTTCGCGCGAGGCTGATGCGCGACCTCACCCGCGCCGAGCATCGCGACGACGCCGTGCTGGTGACGGGGCGTCTGGCGAGCGGTGCGCCGCGCGCCCTGGTCTCGCTCGCTCCCGACGTGGTGGTGATCGAGAGTGGTGGCACCCGGTACGCGAAGGCCGCATGGCTTCGCGCCATGGGCAAGCTCGAGCGGTCGCCGTCCGCGCTGCGCGCCCCGGGGCTGCCCGGTCTGGTGGAGCGTGTCGGAAGCGCCCCGCTGCGCGGCTTCGCACCCGGCCCCTTCGTGGGCGAATGGGAGCACGGACTGCACGACCTGCTCGGCTCCGCCACGGCCGCTGCCGCCGCCGTCCGCATCACTCCCGTGGACTCCCTGCAGGGCTCCTTCGCCCTCGGCGGCGAGTGGGGAGCCCGCGCTGAGGAGGCTTCCGGCCGCCTCGCCACCAGTTGGGGCGATCTCGCCAACAGCGGCTTCGGGCGCCTCACCGGCCTCGACCGTCCCCTGCGCGACCCGCTCCCCACCCACGCCGCCGATGCCGTGTCCGTCACCGTCGAAGTCGATCCCCACCGTTTCCTCGAGGGACTTCGTGCCGCGGTCAGCGCGCGCATCGACGAGATCATGCAGTGAGTGGTTCCGGAGCACGCGGGCTGCGCTATGGAAGGGGCCGGGACGCCATGAAGATCTACACACGCACGGGGGACGACGGCAGCACCGGGTTGTATGGGGGGAGCCGTCTCGGCAAAGACGACCTCCGCGTCGAGGCGTACGGTACCGTCGACGAGCTCAACGCCTGGATCGGCGAGGTGCGATCGCTGCCGGCGCCCGAAGGGATGGACGGCTGGCTGGAGCAGATCCAGGGGGACCTGTTCGTGATCGGCGCCGAGCTCGCGTGCACTTCGGGGGCGGAAGAGCGGCTCGGCCTCGAGCTCGTCGACGAGAGTTCAGCCGAGCGGCTCGAGAGGTGGATCGACGCGGCCGAAGAGGGGATCGCTCCCCTGCGTTCGTTCATCCTTCCGGGAGGAACCCGCGCGGCCGCCTCGCTGCACGTAGCCCGCACCGTGGCCCGACGCGCCGAGCGTGCAGTCCTGCGCTCCTCGCGTCACGCCCCGATCCGCGGCGAGCTCATCGTGTACCTCAACCGCCTCAGCGATCTTCTCTTCACGCTCGCGCGGCGCGCCAATCACCTCGAGTCGGTCCCCGACACGCCCTGGCGCTCCGGCCCACGACGATAGGCGCTCACGCCGCTTCGCGAAGCGCGTCGGCCAGCAGCCGCCGGCCCCGATGCAGCCGCGACATCACCGTGCCCACCGGGACCCCCAGCCGATCCGCCGCGTCGCGATAGGACAGATCCATCAGGTCCACCATCACCACCGTGGACTGGAACTGCTCCGGAAGGGTGTCGATCGCACGCCGCGTCGCGCGCGAGAGCTGCGCCATCGGAGCCTCCACGACCCCACGTGTCCACGCGCAGGGATCGTCGTGCAGGGCGCTCAGCGCCTTGGCCTCGCGACGGATCGAGCGGCAGCGCGAGCAGAACAGGTTGGACAGGATCTGGTGAACCCAGCCGCGCAGGTTCGTGCCCTTCTGGTAGTAGGATTCGAACCGCAGCGCGCGCTCGATCGTATCCTGCACCAGATCCTCCGACGCGGAGAGGCTGCGGGTGAGCCGGTACGCGTGGGAGAAGAGCTCGCGGCGCATGGCCACAAGGCTCTCGTGCATCGGGCGCTCGGAGGGGATGGAAGAGACGGCAAGGGAAGCGGCGGCATGGGGCTGGGCGTTCATCGTGTGTCCTCGCCCGCCTCATCAGCAACCCGGGTGCCACCCGTCAGACCACGCGGAGCACGGCGATTTCCCGGCCCAATCGACGGTTGCGACTCCGGCGCGTGGCTGGACGGCAACCGAGGCATGGGCGACGGACCACACCGCCCAGGCAGCGGCCCCGCGATCCCGTGAGCTCGCCTGTCACACGTCGCGATCGACCACGTCCGCCGCCATGACCGACGGGAGCCCCTCCGCGATTTCGCTCGCGAGCATGCCGCGATCGCACCTGTGATCGCGTTCCCAAGCTTCTCCGGCGAGCGCGTGCAGGTGCACGCCCGCGACCGCCGCGCGCTCCGCAGGCAGCGTGCACGCCAGCGCCGCGATCACTCCGCACAGCACGTCGCCCGAGCCCGCGGTCGCCAGCACGCGCGATCCCGCCTCGTTGACCTGCACGATGCCGCCCGGCCACGCCACGAGCGTGCGCGCGCCCTTGAGCACCACCACGGAGCCCGTGCGCTCCGCCGCCTCACGCACCGCTCCGAAGCGATCCCTCTCGACCTCGGCCCCGCTGCGCCCGAGCAGCCTCCCCATCTCCCCGGGATGCGGTGTGAGGATCAGCTTGCCCGGCGCATTCGAGAGCTCCGACGCCCGCCCCGCGAACACCGTGAGCCCGTCGGCATCCACCACCTTCACGCCGTCCCACCCCAGCACCACACGCTCCACCGCGCTGCGCGCCAGCTCGTCGAGCCCGAACCCCGGCCCCACCGCCACCGCGTCTCTCCCCCGCAGCAACTCATCGAGCGACCCGGCGACGTCGGCCGGCGAGATCGGCGCGGTCATCACCTCCGGGATCAAACCCTGCAGCGTGCCCACCGCGTCGGGCCACGTGGCGATCGTCGCAAGCCCGGCGCCCGCGCGCAGCGCCCCGCGAGCCGCGAGCAGCGACGCTCCGATCTTCCCGGGTCTCCCCGCGATCACGAGGACGTCGCCCGCGGAGTGCTTGTGGGCCGAGGCGCTCCGCGGAGCGATCGCCTCGAACACGTCGCTGCTGCGGATGATCTCGGCGCTCCAGCCCGAGCGTTCGACGATGCGCTCGGGGATGCCGAGGCTGGCGACGTGGACCTCTCCGGCATGATCGGCGCCGTTGGGGGTCACCAGGCCGAGCTTGAGCGCCCCGAAGGTCATGGTCGTGTCGGCGCGCACGGCGGTCCCCAGCGCCGCTCCGGTGTCGGCATCGAGACCGCTGGGGAGATCGAGCGCAACGCACCTCCCGGCGGAGGCGTTGATCGCGGAGATCACGCGGGCAAACGGCTCTCCCACCGCGCGGTCCAGTCCCGTGCCGAACAGCGCGTCCACCACGACGTCGGCGGCTTCGAGCACCCCCTCGAGGCGGCGCAGCTCGTCCTCGCTCCACGCCGCGCTCACCTCTCCGCCCAGCGCGGTCCACGCGTCGAGGTTGACGCGCGCGTCGCCCTTCACGCGAGCTGGATCGCCGACGATCCATACCGCGACGTCCTGGACGCCCCAGGCTTGGAGCTGGCGCGCGACGACGAAGCCGTCTCCGCCGTTGTTGCCGGTGCCGCACACGATGACGACGAGGGGGTCTCCGCCCGGGAGCAGCTCGAAGATGCGCTCAGCGGCGCCGCGGCCGGCGTTTTCCATGAGCAGCAGGCCTGGGATCCGGAAGCTCTCGATGGCGATGCGGTCGAGCTCGCGGATCTGGGCGCGGGAGAGCACACGGTTCATGCAGACCTCTCGAGGATCACGACTGCGGCAGCGACGCCGGCGTCGTGGGTGATGGACACGAAGGTGCGTTGGACGCCGAGCTCGGCGATGCGAGCTGCCGCGGCGCCGTCCCACTCGATGCGAGGCGGGCCCCAGGTCTCTCGAAGCACGCGGATGTCGTGCCAGCCGATGCCGCCCCCGGTGACACCGAGGGCCTTGAATGCCGCCTCTTTCGCGGCGAACCGCCCCGCGATCGCCTGGGCCCGATCGGCCCGTTCCGCGATCTGGGCGAGCTCCTGCGCGGTCAGGATGCGATCCGCGAAGCGCTCCCCGTGGCGCTCCAGGGCCGCCTTCATGCGCGCGATGGAGGCGACGTCGAGGCCGAGGCCGGCGATCATGGCCGCAGCGAGACGCCGCGCAGGACCGCTTCGCGCATGTCGGTGACGGCCTGCGCGAGGCCGGTGAAGACGGCGTCGGCGATGATGGCGTGGCCGATGTTGAGCTCCTCGATCTGCTGGATAGCTGCGATCGCCGGGGTATTGAACCGCGTGAGGCCGTGGCCTGCGGCGACGGCCATGCCGAGATCCGCGGCGAGCGACGCGGCCCGCTGCAGCTTCGACAGCTCCTTCTCGAGGGCGTGTCCCCGGGCGTGGCAGTAGACCCCGGTGTGCAGCTCGATCTGATCGACCTCAAGGGCGTGCGAAGCCTGCACCTGAGCCTCCTCGGGCGCGATGAACAGGCTCACCTTGATGTGGGCCTTGTGGGCGCGCGCCACGACCGGCGCAATCCGCTCCTTGCCCGCCACCACGTCGAGCCCTCCCTCCGTGGTGCGCTCCTCCCTGCGCTCCGGCACCAGCGTGATCACGTCGGGACGAAGCTTCTCCACAATCCCGATCATCTCGTCGGTCGCCGCCATCTCCATGTTCAGCAGCGTCATCACCGTCTCGCGCAGACGCTCCATGTCGTGGTCGGTCATGTGCCGACGATCCTCGCGCAGGTGCGCTGTGATGCCGTCGGCACCGGCGCGCTCGCAGATGAACGCGGCCTCGACGGGATCGGGGTAGCGGGTGCCGCGCGCGTTGCGGAGCGTCGCGACGTGGTCGATGTTGACATGAAGACGGATGGGCATGATTTCGCTCTACGATCTCGGCGCACCGACGCCCGGCGTCAAGGCTTGCGCACCGCGCGGGTCACGGCTCGGCCAGCAGCTGCAGCGACTGCGCGGCCGTCTCGAGCCCGCCTTCGCCTACCTCCGCCGTGCCCGAAGTCCGCACACCCGTCCCCGCAGGAAGTGACGCTTCCACGATCCACCGCGTCTCCTGCGCCACTTCCCCCTGCCACGTCCGCGCCACCAGCGCCGGCCTGTCGTGCTGCTCCGTCGAGGCGTTGAACACGCACGCCTCGAGCCGCACGCTCGTCGGCGTAGGCCCCTGCGACAGCTTCGGCGCGCACACCCGCACCGGACGCACCGCGTCGGCGAGCTTCGCGAGGGTCTGCGCCATGTCCTCCCGATGCTCCTTCTCGAGCGCTTCGATCGCCTCGCGTGCGCGCGGATCCCCGAGCCACGCGAGCATCTTCGCGCCGTGCAGGCGCACCGACGGCGTGCGCGCCGACAGTAGCTTCTGGAACGCATCCGCAGGCGCAGGCTCCACACCGTCCTCGCCCACACTCCCCGTGATCGACGAGGTCACCGAGAAGTCGTCTCCCCGCCCCTTGATCCGCCACTTCACCGCCTGCCCCGGTCCGAGCACGCCGTCGTACAGAAGCCCCTGCTCTCCGGTGTGTCGCGCCGGACGCCCCTCCCGCGCCGACAGCGAGAAGTCCACCGTGAGCATCACGCTCTTGAGCTCCTCGTTGGCGTTGTTGACCACCGCGATCTCGGGGTAGACCGACGGCTTGCGCGCGCTGGTCTTGCCGGGACGCGCCGTGGACAGGATCGACAGGCGAGGCACGCCGTCGGCCCACAGCGACGATGCCGTGCGCTCGCAGGAGCAGGGAGGCAGCACCGGCGCTGCGCGCGGAGGCTCGGCGGCGATCGAGCCGGCAGGCGCGCCCGTGAGGGCGCTCGACGATGCGTGCGCAAGGGCCGCGGGCTCTCCCGCGAGCGGGGCCTCGGCTTCCCGCGGCTGCAGCCACAGCGTGCGTCCCACCAGGATCGCGATCAGCGCCACCGCCGCGACAATCCCCGCCGTGGCGAACAGAGGGCCGAGACCGGTCGCCTCCGCTACCTCGCGGTCGGTCACGCGCGCAGTCCCCGGCACGTCGGCCGCCTCGACCGCCGACGACGCAGCCAGGTCCTGCACGCGCCCGGGGGCCAGGCGCAGCGACAGATCTGCCACCAGCTCGGAGCGGGCACGCTCGGCACGCGCGCCGAACAGCACGAGCCGCGAAGCGATGTTGCGGCGCATGCCGTTGAGCAGCAGCGAGACCGTGCCCGCGATGGCGAGCACGAGCAGCTCCGAGAGCGACGGCACCAGCGCCTTGAGGGCCGCGGCCATGGGGAGCCAGAGGGCGATCGACGTGAGCATCACGCCGTGCTCGAAGCGCGCGCGCAGCAGCCAGGAGAAGTGGTGATCGAAGGTGGTTTCTCGGGCGAGCCCGGCGAGCACGAGCCGGTGGAACGGCGTGCACGACGGATCGAACGTGAGGTGCACGAGCCCTTCGGCATCCGTGGCCACCCGCACCACCTGCTCGTAGGGCACTGTGATCGCGTGGCCCGAGATGGAAGGGTAAGGGACGTAGCCGTCGGTGAAGGCGCTGATGCGCACGAAGCGGACCCACAGGCCCTGCGGGCCGCACGCCAGCTCGACGGTGCCCACCGCGTTGCAGCGTTCGTGCGCCACGGCGACGGCGCGCACGGGATCGCTCGCCGGGCCGTTGTAGCGCGGCCGCTCGGGTAGACGCTGCGACACCCGGGGTTCGGACGGTCCCCTGCGCTGCGGGACGGATCGTCCTCGCGCCGATCGGTCATCGGGCGGCAGCACCGGGGAGAGCCTCATGGGGAATCGATAGTCTAGTGGGCCGTCGAGGGAATACCAGCCTCGGGCCCCCAACGCCAACCTGCACGTCCGTTGCGCCCAGGGCTTCCATGATGCCGTCGGCCGAGTATCCTACGCTCCATGGTGCTTCGCTCCCGTGCATGGCTCGTCGTCGCTGCGCTCTCGCTCGCTGCCGTCCCGCCGCTGGTCGCCTCGCGCGATGCCAGCGCGCAGCAGCCCATCGACGCAGCCCGCGCACGCGAGCTGTTCCGCGAGGCCCTGGCGCTGCTCGCCGCGGGCGACTACGCCACCGCGCTGTCCAAGCTCCAGCAGGTCGCCACCTTCAAGGACACCCCCCAGGTCCGCTTCAATATCGGCGTCTGCCAGGAGAAGCTCGGCCGCTTCGTCGTCGCTCTCGGCGAATACCGCATCGCCCTCGCCGACGCCGAGCAGGACAAGAACGCCAGGAAGGTTGTCGAGGAAGCCACCCGCGCCATCGCAGCCCTCGAGCCGCGCATCCCCACCCTCACGCTCTCGCGCGGCGAAGGCAGCAGCTCCGCCACCATCCTCGTGGACGGCAAGGCCCTGGTGGACTCGCAGATCGGCAGCGCCATCCTGCTCGACCCGGGGGCTCACACCATCGAGGCCAGCGCTGGCGGCTACGAGACGTTCCGCCGGCAGGTCCGCCTCGCCGAGAGCGAGAAGGCAAGCGTCGAGATCGTCTTGAAACGCGCCGCCGTCTCTCCCCCCTCCGCGTCCACCGCTCCCCCCGAGCCGTCCGCCCCCAAGCCCTCCGAGTCCGCCGCTCCGGTACCCACTGATTCGGCACCCGAACCGATTCCACCCGCGCCTCCTTCCACCGACGTGTCCTCCTCCGGAGCCGGATCGACCTTCGGGTGGATCGCCCTCGGAGTCGGCGCCGTCGGCGGCGCCCTCGCCACCTACGGCTACCTCAAGCGCTCCTCCGCCATCTCCGATCTCGACGCCCAGTGCGGCGCGGACAAGCAGCAGTGCCCCTCGTCGGCGCAGTCGATCCTCGATGACGGCAAGTCTGCCACGACCCTCGGGAACGTCGGGCTCGCGATCGGCCTGGTGGGCGTCACGACCGGAATCATCCTGCTCGCGACCAGCGGCGGATCGAAGCCCTCCGAGAAGCCCATTCCGGCGCACCAGGAGGTCTCGCGTCTGCGGTTCGTCCCCGCGGTCTCCGTGGGGTGGGCCGGTGCAGTGATCGACGGCCGCTTCTAAGCCCCCCGCGCAGTCGGACCGGTCGCGACGCAGGGTGTCGCGAGCACTGCGAGTCCCACGCGTGTCGAGATCGACCCATGGGTGCGTTCCTCTCGGTGGACGCGCTCCAGGTCACAGGGGACAAAACGCGAACGGCAGCGGCACCTTGCGGGGCCACTGCCGTCGAGCGAAATACGATTCGCTACCTACTTCTTGGCCGGGGTCGCGGCCTTGTTGCTCTTCGGTGCGATGTCCTTGGGGAGATCCTTGATCTTCCAGCCCTTCTTCTGGGCCGCTTCGCAGCCGCCCCACTTCTGGTCGGTCGCGGCGCCACCCTTCTTGAGGATGACGATCTCGACGCGGCGGTGCTTGGACTTCTGCTCCTCGGTGCCGTCCTTGTTGGGGTCGCCGCCGATCGGGCAGTGGAAGCTGTAGCCTTCGGCGCGCATGCGCTTGGCGTCGATACCGAGCTTGACGAGCTCGTCCATGACCGCCTTGGCGCGCTTCTGCGTCAGGGGCTTGTTCACGGCGTCGGTGCCGTCGATGTCGGCGTGGCCGGCGATCTCGACGAACTCGATGTCGGTGTGCTCCTTGAGCACGTTCGCGATGCTCTCGATGAGCGGCTTGGACTCGGCCTTGATGTCCGCCTTGCCCTCTTCGAACATGATCTTGTCGTTGATCTGGACCTTGCTCCCCACAACCTGAACCTTCGGCGGCTTCGGGCAGCCAGCGAGCTCGGCCTCGCCCGCCTTGTCGGGGCACTTGTCCGCGTCGCCCTTCACGCCGTCCTTGTCCGGATCGTCATCCACCGGGCAGCCGTTGTTCGTCGCCGGTCCAGCCTGATCGGGGCACTTGTCGTCGGCGTCCGGAACGCCGTCGCTGTCCTTGTCAGCCGGCGGCGGCGGAGGAGGGGGAGGCGGAGGAGGAGGCGGCGTGCCGATCTGCAGGTTGCCTTCCGCAGACCCGCACCCGGTCGTGCCCATCGCAAGACCCGTGCATCCCAAGACCAACACCACTGCCACACCAAGCGTCCGAAGATTTCGCATCATCTACTCTCCATCGATGGCTTCCACAGGGGAGACCCGTCATCACGGCGGGCGGTGGGACCAATCGCGATCGACTGTTCCGCGCGCTACTGACCGGCCCCTGTCTAGTTCAACAAACACGGCATTGCTATCGAAATCTGGGGCCGAGGGCAACTGCCAGGGGGCCGCTCCCCTGGCTCGACATCATCCGGTTTTCCGGCAACTAACTTTCCTGCGACCGAACCCTCGGCAGGGTCGCCCACCGTTCCGTTTGCATGGACGCCCGACCCCCCCAAATCGGCTCACCCTCACCCCCCTCGCCATTCAATATGTGTTGAACCGCCGCGCGCCCCCTGCGCTAGGGTAGTCGCGCCATGCGCCTCCCCCTCCGCCCGCCGCGCCTCCTCTTCCCTGCGGCCTGCGTCTCCGTGTGCGCAGCCTTCCCACGACCCGCCTCCGCCGGGAACTTCACTCCCGACGGCTCCCTCACCTTCGATCCCCAAGCCGCCTACGCCAACGGGTTCGAAGCCCAGGTCGCAGACCCCGATGCGTCCGGACCCCCCCTCGACGTCGTCGAGGACGCCGCCTCCATCGAAGGCTCCCACCTGCTGCGCGTCGACACCTCCTGGCAGCCCCTCGAGATCCCCTTCCGCCTCCCCTCCGCACAAGCCGTCTACCGCGCGAGCGTCTGGGTCCGCGGCACAGCCATCGCCGCCCTCGGAACCGGTTACGACGACGACGCCGCCGGCGACTTCGTGCAGCTCTTCCCCACCGGAAGGATGACCAGCGACGATTGGATCGAGCTGCAATCCGCGCCGTTCAGTGTCGATGGCCCCCGCGGCGCCTCGGGTGTCCTCATCCTCATGGGCTCCTTCGACGCCGACGCCGTCGAGTTGGTCGCCGATCCCTCCGAGCTCTTCATGCCCGTGCGCGCATGCTCCGGCGCAGCCGACCCGATCTGCGGTCCCGAAGGCCAATGCTTCGCGCAATGGTGCCGTCAGGCCTCCGCTTGGGTGCCCCCCGCGCCCGAAGGCGATGACCCCGACCTCGGGATGCCGCGACGCGCTCTGCTCGCGCGCTCCCTCGAGAACCGCCTACGCTTCTTCTTCGGCCCCTACGAGAACCGTCGCCTCGACCTGCCCGCCGCCCTCGCCCAGATGCAGTCCGCTGCGTCGGGCAACGGTCGATGGCGTTTCTGGAACGGCTTCGCCACCGCCATCCACCGCCTTCACGACTGGCACTCCGACACCTCCGCCATCGCCTCCTGGGCCCTGGACAACCGCAGATCCCTCAACGTCTGCTTCCTCGAAGGCGACGCCGACCTCTCCCACGCCATCGCGGCGAAGGACCCCGACCTGCCTGACATCCTCGTGGCCTACACCGGCTCGGGACGCACGTGGGGATTGAGCCAGGGCGATCGGCTCGTTGCCATCGACGGCCAGCATCCCATCGCCTGGATGCGCTCGCTGATCGCCTACGACTGGGACTACTTCTCCCCCAACGACCACACCGGCTGGGCGGAGTTCGCCGAGCGGATGCGCTCCTCCATCCCGCGCTTCGCCCGCGCCGTCACCGTGGTTCGCTGCCCCGGCGGCGCGTGCTCCGCACCCGAGGAGATCGCGGTCGCGTCGATCCCCGAGGACGATCCCGAGGACGGCGCGAAGATCGTGCGCTGCGACAACCGACCGACACACATCGTCGATGGCGTCCCCGAGAGCCACGGCGTGGGTGAGAAGGTGTTCGGCGGCTTGGTGAAGGGGACCCAGGCCGACGAGAAGCTCTACGGTATGGTCTGGGACACGCTGTACGGCAGCGGCTCGAGCGACACGGCGATCAAGGCCGAGGTGGCGAAGTGGGCCGAGGCCAAGGGTGTGCTGCTCGATCACCGTACCGGCAACGGCGGCACCAGCGCCGGACCCGAGCCGATCATCGGGTTCGTCCGCCCCCCGGGCAAGGTGCTCGTGGACCTGTGGCGCAGCTTCTCCGACGAGGAAGGCCCCAAGGACCAGGCCGAAGGGATCGCGCTGTACGAGGCGAACAAGGCCGGGGCCTGGTCGGCCGGGAGCAGCTCCGCCAAGACCGACGTGCCGGTCGCGCTGCTCATCACGCGCTGCGGCTCGGCCAGCGACTACTTCCCGCAGGCGATGAAGGGCGCGCCCCGCGTGCGCATCTTCGGCCCCCATCCCACCGCCGGCGCGTTCTCCAGCTACATGAGCCTCGACTACTGGTCCGGCATCATGCACCGCCTGTCCATGCAGGACGCGATCACCCCCGACGGCGCGGTCCTGGTCGCCCACGGAGTGGAGCCCGACGAGATCGTGCTGCCCAGGCAATCGGACCTGATCCTCGGAAAGGACACTCTGGCCGAGCGAGCCCTCGCCTGGCTGCGCGCGGAGGTGACGCCATGATCCGCCCAGCGTTCGGACTCCTGCCGTGCGTCGCGCTGTCCCTCGCAGGCTGCTGGGGCGAAGGGGGCTACGCCTCCCCGGCACCCTCCTGGTCCCAGGATGCTTCGGGTGCCGAAACATCCGTTGACGCCTCCTCCGACTCCACACCCCCCGAGGCGGCGACCGACTCCGCCACCAAGCTCAAGCGCACTGTGCTGCAGCGCGATCCGTTCGGCAACTACCGCGAGGGCGACAACCTGCTCATCGACGGCGACTTCGAATGGACCGGCGGCCTGATGTCGTCGCAGACCCCCTGGTGGGTGTCCCCCATGCTCATCAGTTGGTCCGCTCCCGACATGCTCGTCGGAGCGCGGTGCCACACCGGCATGAAGTGCGCCGTCCTCGGTCCCTCCCAGAGCATCGCCGGCGCCGGCGTCGGCACCCGCGAGCCGGGACTCCAGCTCTCCGCCTGGATCCACCCCGCACTGCCCGATTGCTCTCTCGTCTCCGTCTCCGTCGGCCTGTGCGCTGGCATCATGTCCGCCGTGCACCCGATCGACTCCGTCTCGTCCGCACCCGATGCCGACGGCTGGTGCCGCTTCGACGGCGTCGTGCCCGCCGGAACCTCGCGCGCCTGCGTGTTCGTGAGCAACGAGTCCGACGCCGACGACGCGCGCGTGATCGTGGACGACTTCGTGCTCCGTCCCGCCTCGCACGCCGGCTCGGGACTGCGACGCCTGCCCAGCCCGCGCCACCTCGCAGCCGTCGAGCAGCTCCGAAAGGGCGCCCGCGAGCTCTTCCAACCACGCCCCCCGGCCTGGACATCCCCTCCGCCCGTCGAGCTCCGGAGCAAGGTCCGATGAGAACCCTCTCCCTCTGCACGACCAGTGCCCTCGCTCTCCTGCTCGCCGCGTCCCCGGCCCTCGCCGGCGAGTTCGACCCCCAGGGCAACTACCTCTTCGCTCCCCAAGCCCTCGTCTCCGAAGGCTTCGAAACCCTCGTCGGCTTCGAACCCGCCTTCGTCGATGCGGGAGTCCCCAACGGCATCGAGTGGCTCGAGCCCGTCGACTCCGCCGACGCCCTCGAAGGCTCGCGCTACGCCAGGGTCGCCACCTCCCACTACTGGGATCAGGCCGTCCTCCCCGTCTCCCTGTCCGCAGCCCAACAGTCCGTCCGCGCACGCCTGTGGATGCGCCACAACGAGATCCATGCCACCTTCGTCGTGCGCTACGCGTCGTCGGCCGGGAAACGCCAGACCGCCGAGCTCACCCCCACCGGACGCTGCACCAGCGACGGCTGGGTGGAGCTCGAGAGCGCGCGGGTGTCGATCGACGGCGGCGACGTCTCGTCGGCGTACGTGGCGATCCGCGGCAGCGGCGAGATCGACGCGCTCGAGGTCGTGACCGACGGAGCGTTCCACGAGGCGACGGCGTGCAAGCGCGCCTTCGATCCGGTGTGCGGATCGGAGCGGTTCTGCGCGGCGGGATGGTGTCGGGATGGCGCCCACTTCGTGCCGGGGCTCCCGCCGCCGCACGAGCGCGATCAGGTCGTGGACTGGATCGAGTCGCGTCTGCGCTTCGCCTTCGGCGGCCACGAGACCCGCACGAAGTACCTCCCGCTCGCGCTCGAGGAGCTGGCCAGGATGCGCCATGCGACCTCGGCCTGGGAGTTCTGGAACGGCTTCGGTACCGCCATCCGCAAGCTGCACGACTGGCACACCGCCGCCTCCAGCCTCGCCTCGTCGATCCGCGCCCCCGCGAGCCTCAACCTCTGCTTCATCGAGGGAGACGCCGACCTTTCCCACGCGATTTGGCCGTCGGATCCCCGCTACCGCGACCTGATGGTCGCCTACACCGGAAAGGACCGCACCGCTGGGATGAAGCGCGGCGATCGCCTCGTGTCGATCGACGGCATGCACCCGATCGCCTGGGCGCGATCGCTGATCACGATCGACTGGGGGTGGTGGCAGGCCGACGACGACCGCACGAACGCGGAGTTCGCCGAGCGTCTGCGCGGGCTGATACCGAGGTTCGCGGAGTCGATCACGGTGCTGCACTGTGACGAGGCGACGTTGACCTGCGCGCCGACGCCCGAGACGATCCAGATCGCATCGCTGCCGGAGGACGACGCCGATGCGCGGGAGCTGGTGACCTGCGACAACCGTCCCGCCTATCACCTGACCGACACCGAGGTGCCGAATCCGGAGACGCACGCGGTCAACTACAGCATCTTCATCGGCCCGCTCACCGATTCGCAGCCAGGGGAGAACCTCTGGGGCATGACCTGGGACACGCTCTGGGGGCCGGCTTTCGAGTCCACGTTCCTGGGGCTCGGCAAGAAGTTCAAGGACAACGCCGTGCGCGGCGTCGTGCTCGACCACCGCGCAGGCATGGGTGGCACGCTCGACGCTCCGGAGGCGATGACGCGCTTCGTCCGCGAGTTCTCCAAGATGGGCCTCGGCATCTACTTCCGGCCGTCGGCCGGGTTCGAAGGCCCCGCAACGCCCGAGGAAGGGATCGCGATCTACGAGAAGTACCAGAAGGATCTCGACGCTGTGTACGACGTGGGGGGAGACGACGCGGACACGGAGCTGCCGGTGGCGCTGCTGCTGCATCGCGACGGCTCGGCGAGCGACTACATGCCCTGGGGGATGAAGGGCGCGCCCAAGGTCAGGCTGTTCGGGCAAGGCCCCACGGCCGGCGCCTTCTCCACGCTTGCGGGCCTGTCGTTCTGGGGATCGCTCAGCATGCAGCTCGCCCACGGCGAGGCGATCTCCGCCGACGGGATCGGCATGATCGGCCGCGGCGTCGATCCCGACGAGATCGTCGCGCAGAAGCAGTCGGACCTGATACGAGGCAGGGACACCGTCTACGAGCGCGCGCTGGCGTGGGTCCGATCGGAGATGAAGCCATGAGCCGCCGTGTCGCCACCCTCCTCGCGTTTGCGCTGCTCGCTGGCTGCTCCGACGAGACGCGCGTGAACCTCGCGCCCGTGCGCTCCTCACCTCCCGATGCGTCGATTCCCCCGACCGACGCCGGCGCCGATGTCGCCGCGGAGGCCTCCGTGGTCCCGGAGGCGGGACCGCGCAAGCGCGAGGTCCTGCACCGCAATCCGTTTGGCAACCCGCAGGCCGCGAGCAACCTGATGTTCGACGGCGACTTCGAGTGGTCGGGCATGGGCTCCGGAATGTGGGCCGGCTTCTCCAACCAAGGGGAGGTCGATCTCGTGCTCGAGACCGGCGGCCTGTGTCGGAGCGGCCTGCGCTGCGTCGCACTGGACCGCTCCTACGACCTGTACGGCTACGGAACCCGCGCCTCCCATTCCGCCGTCAAGGCCTCCATGTGGGCCCGCGTCCCCGGCAGCGATTGCGGCGTCGTGAGCGCCTACGTCACCTCGCTCATGTCGATCGTGATCTCGACGTTCACCCCTCAACTCCTCGCCGAAACCGAAGCCCCGGACGCTACCGGGTGGTGCCGGTACTCCGTGGTGTTGCCGCAGAAGGACGACGGTGTGGGGCTCTACGTCACCGCCTCCCTCGAGGAGGGCGAGACGGTGATCGTGGATGAGGTCGTGATCGCGTCGGCGGACGGCCTCTCGCCGATGAAGCTGGACCCGAAGCCGATGCCCGAGGACGTGCGTGGACGCATGGAGCGCAATCTTGCCGCCCACCGCAGGAATCGCTGGTTCGGCGTGCGAAGCGAGCCGCCCGAGGTGCGCTGAGCCGCGTGCTACAATCCCCGCACCCATGTCTCCCCATCGCGCCCGTCGCTCTCGCGCGCGCTTCCTCGCGCCAGCCCTGATCACGCTCCTGTCCGCCTGCTCCGACGTCCTCAGCTACGACGACGTCGGGTTCGTCGATCCGGACGGCGGCGCGGCCGGGGCTGTGGTGGAGGGGGGGGCGCCGGGCGACGCGAAAGACGTTGGGGTGAAGGGAGACGCGCCGGGGGTGGACGGGGCCTTGGCAGACGCGGAGACGGTCGATCAGTCCACCCAGGACGCTGCGGGGCCGCCGGTGGATGCTTCGGTACCCGACACACCTGCGCCGGCGTGCGGGGATGGGGACTGCAACGGCGCGGAGACCTGCGGGGACTGCCCCGGCGACTGCGGGGCTTGTCCGCCGGTGTGCGGGGACGGCAAGTGCGAGGCGGGGGAGTCCTGCTCGGCGTGCGCGGCGGACTGCAAGGTCACCACGTGTCCCTCGGCGCCAGCCGGGTTCGGCACGGGCGACGGTCTGAAGCCGATCGACGTCTGCGCCTTCCCGATGAGCGACACGAATACCTGGGACTCGCGCGCAGCGGTGATTGCCCAGCTGGCGGCCGCACTGCCGGTCCGCACCGTGTCCGACGTCCTCGGGGACCTCAATCGCCAGGGAACGTCGGTGTCGTCGGTCCCTGGCCTGTCGAGCGTGCACCGCGGGATCAAGTGGGAGCAGGGCGACGTCGATGTCTCCTATTGGATTCCCCAGGGGATCACCGGCTCGGGCGACGCGGTCGCCGGGACGATCGGCGGGAAGAACGTCCTGGTGGTGAGCTGGTATTACGATGACACGTCGCCGAACAAGGGGGTTCGACTCGCTATCATGGACGCCGCGAGCAGGGCCTATCGCCTGCTCCTGCTGGTGGATCCGTACATGAACGGAGCGCGCCCCGACTTCAAGGCGATTCCCATTCACGCGGGAGGGCTCGCCTGGTTCAAGGATCTGCTCTTCGTGGCGGACACGTCGAATGGATTCCGCGTGTTCGACATGTCGCGGATTCTGCAGGTCACCACGGGGGTCGACGACCTCGGGTGGGACTCCGCCGCATCGGTGTACCGCGCCTACAACTACAAGTACGTCGTTCCGCAGATCGGCGCCTACAAGCAGGTGTCGAGCTGCGCGCCGCGATTCTCCTTCACGGCGCTCGACCGCGCCACCACTCCGCCCAGCCTCGTGTCGGGCGAGTACATCGACGCGGACCCCAAGGGGCGGCTGTACCGGTGGGCGTTGGATCCCGCCACCGGACGACTCGCGGGAGGAGACCTGTTCGTCCCCACCGAGGCCTTCTACTCGGGCCAGAAGAACATCCAGGGGGCGGTGCCCGCTTACGGACGCTGGCTGCTGTCGTCGAGCGCGCCCGCCGGAGGCGCCGGCGCCCTGTACCGCGTCGCCGCCGGGTTCAGCTCCACCCACGCGTGGAGCGACTCCCCCGAAGACCTGACCATCGACGTCGCCACCGGAGAGCTGTGGGGGCTCAGCGAAGCGGCAGGAGCGCGGTTCGTCTACTCGAAGCTGGTCAGCGCGTACAAGTAGGCCCCGGCTTGGGGCGGCCCGACGCGAAGGGGGCCTGCGTGGCCCCCCCCGAACGGCGCTCTCGCCTCCCTACAACCCCCGCAGGATCTCCGTCGCACGATCCAGCGTCGCAGCGTCCTTCGCGAAGCAGAACCGCAGCAGCGTGGTCTGCGGCGGACGCTCGTAGAACGCCGAGATCGGAATGGCCGCCAGCCCCCGCGTCATCGTCAGCTCGCGCGCGTACTGCGAATCCTGCTTGTCGGTGATCGCGCCGTAGTCCACGAGCTGGAAGTAGGTCCCGCTCGACGGCACCAAGGTCAGCCGCGAGCCGCGCAGGCCGTTGCAGAACGCGTCGCGGCGCTCCTGGTAGAAGGCCGGCAGGCCTCGCCAGTGATCGGGCCGCGCCACCATGAACTCCGCCAGCGCATGCTGGATCGGCGTGGTCGAGCAGAACGTCACGAACTGGTGCACCTTGCGGAACTCCGCCGTCAGCTCCGGTGGCGCCACGCAGTAGCCCATCTTCCAACCCGTCGCGTGGTACGTCTTGCCGAACGAGAACACCGCGAACGATCGCGATGCCAGCACCGGGTGATCGAGCACGCTCACGTGCGGCACCCCGTCGAACACGATGTGCTCGTAGACCTCGTCGGACAGCACCACCAGGTCCCGCTCCTCCACCAGCCGCGCAAGCGCGTCGAAGTCCCGCCGCGACCACACCACGCCCGTCGGGTTGTGCGGCGAGTTCACGATGACCAGCCGGGTGCGCGCCGTGAGCGCCGCGGCGACCCGGTCCCAGTCCACCTCGAAGCGCGGCGGCAGCAGCGGCAGACGCACGGCCCGCCCGCCGTTGAGCTCGATGGCCGGCCCGTACGAGTCGTAGCTCGGATCGAAGACCACGACCTCGTCGCCCGGACGCACCATCGCGGTGATGGCGTCGAAGATCGCCTCGGTGCCGCCCGAGGTTACGGTGACCTCGCGTTCCGGATCGATTCGTCTCCCGTACGATTCGAGGAGCTTCGCGCAGATCGCCTCTCGCAGGGCCAGCACGCCGGCCATCGGTGCGTACTGGTTGCGCCCCTCGCGCAGGTGACGGCTCACGCCTTCGAGCAGCTCGTCGGGAACGGCGAAGTCGGGAAACCCCTGGGACAGGTTGATGGCCCGGTGCTCCGCGGCCAGCGCCGACATCACGGCGAAGATGGAGGTGCCTACGTGGGGGAGCTTGGAGTCGATCATGATGCTCGGGTGGGGGAATGGGTGACGGGAACAGCGGCCTCGATCCGCGGCAGGGCCCTACGGAGCTGCGGTGTACACGTCGAGGAACCACGGCCCCGTCTCGCCGTAGAATCCGTCCACCTGCACGAAGTACGTGCCGGGGTCCAGGTCGAGATCGAGATAGCTTCGCTGCTCGTAATAGCCCACCGCGCACGAGGCGACCAGCTCCTGGCCGGGACACGACGGCCCCTTGCGGACGTTGAGCAGCGTGCGGTAGCCGGAGCCGCGCATGTCGAACACGACGCGGCGCGGCTGCTGCAACTCGAGACGGAGCATCTGCTCCGGAGCGCCCGCGGGGGGGCCTCCCGCCTGATCGCAGCCCGCCCCGTACTGCGCCGTCGCGTTCGACGTGTTCCCCTGGAAGAACCCCCCCTCCGGCGGGATCGGCTGCGCATCGTCGCACGTGTCCGCGAGCAGCACGTACACCGGCGGCTCCGCCTTGCGTACGAACGCCGTGAGCTGCGTGGGCCCCGCCTTCTGCGCCTCGATCACCGCCTTGTAGGTCCCCGCCGCCAGGGCATGCTTCGCCACACGCACCGGCGAGGGCGACGACATCGCACACGCGATCTGATCCCCGGCGCCGCACGACTGCCCCATCAGCGACACCGCCCCTACGTCGCCCTGCGATATCCTCCCGACCAGCAACACGTCCGAGGTCACCCCCAACGACAGCTTGTACGCCGCGTCCGCGGCGTTCGCCATGCACGTGCTCGTCACGTCGTCGGTGTGATCCTCGAGCGGTACCGACACGGTCTTTCCGTGAGCGAGAGACGGCGAGCCGACGCACGTCTCGTCGGCCGGCGCCTGGGTGGCCGGCGACAGCGCGACGGTGACCCCGACGACGCTGGGCGCCGTGGCGCTGACGGCGACGTAGTAGGTGCCTGCGGGAAGGGCGCGCTCGAAGATCACGGGCGTGGTGCCGGAGCGGCAGGCCAGCTCGCTCGATGCGTCTACGCAGCTCGCGTCGCGCAGGCTGAGCACCGGGTTGCCAACCCCGTCCGTCGAGCCCCCGTACACGTGCACGTCCTGCGGCTCGTCGAGCGAGAACGTGTACACCAGCTCCCCGGGAACCGCCGTGCACAGAGTCGCAAGATCCCGCGCCGCATCCAGGATCTCCGCCGTCGTCGGCACCCCGGGATCGATCGGGATCGCCGTGCCGCACGTCTCGTTCGAAGGCTTCGGCGCAGCATCCCGAAGCGTCGCCGTCAGCAGGATCTGCTCCCCATTGTCCGAGTACACGTACACCGGGTAGCTGCCCGGCCCGAGCGCCCGTGCGATCATCCGGGTCACGATCCCCGACGTCGCTCCCGGCGCCGCGGCACGACACGCAAGCTCGGAGCTCGCATCCGCGCACTGCCCCGCCGTCGCCACGTACAGCTGCCCCCACGCGCCCCGCGCCACCACATCCAGGTCCTGCGCAGGACCGTCGGGCACCACGATCGCTCCCACGATGTCATGGAGCGTGGACACGCCCGTCGGCACGCAGCTCGACGGATAATCGAGCGATGCCCCTGTGGTCGTGACCGACTCCGTCTTGCCGCTCTCGAGCACCAGCGGATCCGAGCACGTGTCCCACTGCGCTACCGAACAGCCCGCTTCGTCGATCACGCCGTCGCAGTTGTCGTCGCGCCCGTTCGCACACACCTCCGGCGCGCTCCCGTTCACGAACGGATCCAGATCGTTGCAGTCTGCGCCCCCCGCGCAGTGGTAGTCCCCGTCCCCGTCCCCATCGACATCCCGCGGCACGTGCTCGCAACCCTGCTGGTCCTCGATGCAGCGATCGATCGTGCACGCGTCGGAGTCCGAGCAGGTGATCGGTTCCCCCGCGGAGCACCCCAGCTTCCGGTCGCAACGCTCCACCCCGTTGCAGTAACGACCGTCCTGGCACGGCATGTCGTCGCCCGTGTTGGTGCACCGGCGCGTCTCCGGATCGCACCGATCGAACGTGCACGACACCGCGTCGTCGCAGTCCTCGTCGTACACGCACACCTTCCCGGTCGCGCCGTCGGGATCCACGGCGCCGTCCGACGACGCTTCCTCCGCCGCATCTCCTGCATCGGAGGGGGGCGAGGCATCGGGCTCGAAGGGGCTCGGGACGAATTCCACGCATCCGGACTGGGCCGAGAGCAGGGAGAGGGCAGCGGCGAGCAGACGGGAGCGCACGACGGAGCATCGTAGCAGCCGGAAGCGACCTCTGGCATCATGGTTGGCGTCGCCGGTCCGTCTGGCCGGCAATGCGCCCAGCTAGCGAAGGAGAGTGCCGTGTCCGAGGGCGATCGTCTCACACGCCAGGAGTTGGCCTGGCTGCTCACCCAGGAAGCCCGGAGCGCTGCCAGCACGCTGCGCAAAGGGGTGGCCTCGCTTGCCCACCCGCCCGAGATCTCGGTGGCCGAGAGCCCCACGCAGGTCGTCCTCCCACCTTTGCCCCCCGCTCCGCCTGCCGGCTCCGACGTCGTGACCTCCCTGGACACGCTCGACGACGCCATGAAGATGCTCGCGTCGCTCTACGGCGGCACCGGTGCCCGCGGTCGTCGCGGCCGTATCGACCTGGCGGCGCTGCTGTGCGAGCTCGCCCCCCAGGCCCGCGTCCACATCGAGCCCGGCAGCGGCACCGAAGTGCTCGGTGATGAGGCCGAGCTCAAACGCATGATGCAGGTCCTCCTCGCCCGATCGTCGGGCGTCCAGTCTTCTCACGCCGAGAACCCCGAGGTCAGCATCGAGCGCGCCGGCAACGAGGTCCGCGTCTCGGTCGCGCTCGGCCCCGACACGATCGGCACTCCGGGCGCCGAGCACGCCTGGCTCAATCGCATGGCCATGCGCTACGGCGGACGTCTCGAGCTCGAGGGAGGCAAGGACTCCCTCGTGTTCCCCGCAGAGGGCGCGACCGAGAAGAGCGAAGTCGAAGCGCTGCGCAAGGAGCTCGAAGAAGCCCAGCGCCAAGGCGAAGCCTATGCTCGCGAGCTCGCCGCCGTCTTCGCCGCAGGCGGAGAAACCACTCCCGTCGCCCCTTCCACCGTCCCCCCCTCCGCCTCCTCCCTCTCTCCGCTGATGGCCGTCGCCGCTGCCATCTCCGCCGAGCTCAAGACCTCGATCGCTCGCATGATCCCCTCGATCGAGCAGGTCGGTCAGCGCGGCGTCGATCACGCCCAGCTCGCGCGTGAGCTGTCCCGACGCACCGATCGCCTCCAGGAGCTGTCCGCCGCGCTGCAGCTCTTCGGTCGCGTCTCCGCCGACGAGCTCCCCGCCCACCTCAACGCGTCGTCGGTGCTGATCGACGTGAAGTCCGAGTTCCAGGCGATGTTCGAGCGACGCGACCAGAAGGTCACGATCGAGGCTCCCGAACGGGCCGACGCGGTGATGCGTCCGAGCGCGTTCAAGACCATGGTATACGCGCTGCTCCGCCACGCCTCCGACGCCACCCCCAACGGGGGCAGCATTTGCGCAGCCCTCGAGGCCTCCGAACGCGAGGTCGTCTTGACCATCGATGACGCCGGAGCCTCGGTGCCCTCCGGGGCCCGCGATGCCTTGCTCTGGCGCCGCATCGACCCCGCCAGCGTCGGTCGCCCCGTCGGCCCGGAGTTGCTGTTCGCTGGAGCGATCGCCTCGCACCTCAACGGCTGGCTGGATCTCGACGACGCCCCCGGCGGCGGCAATCGCACCCGCGTCCGCCTCCCCGTGCTCTGAGCCCCCGGCCGCGCAAGCGTTCGAATACTCGCCTCCTGCGCCGTTCTCCGCTACAACATGGCCCAATGAAGATCCTGGTCGTCGAGGATCAAGACTCGATCCGCAGAATGATTGAAGCCCTGGTGACCGGCCGCGGCCATCAGGTCACCGGCGTGGCCAACGGCGCCAAGGCCCTCGAAGCCTGCATGGGCGACATACCGGACATCGTGCTGCTCGACCTGAACCTGCCCGGCCTCTACGACGGGTTCGAGGTCTGCAGACGCCTGCGCCTCGATCCTGCGACCCGGTCGATCCCGATTGTGATCATCAGCGCGATGGACGACGCCGACTCCAAGGCGCGGGCCGCAGACGCGGGCGCCACGGCCTACTACACCAAGCCGTTCAGCCCGATCGCGCTGCTCAAGGAGATCGAGAAGTTCAAGTCGCGCGGAGCCTGATCGCCCCGACGCCTCTCCTCACAGCAGGTTCATGTAGCGCTTCGCTCGCTCCGTCGCCGTAGCAAGCAAGGACTTCGCCTCGTCGTCCGGAATGCGAAGCTTCTTCGTCATCGCTTCAATCAGCTCCTGCTCCGGCTTCGAAGGATCCCCGTCCGCGTGGCTCAAGAGCACCGCGTGCTGCAGCAGCACCCGCCGATCGTCGAAGCTCAGATCCGTGAGGGGGATGTCGTCGACGGTGCGCGGGACGCTCGCCCACTCGCGCATCTCGGCGGCCTCTTCCGGCGTCGCTTCGAACGCCATCAGAAGCCCCTCGATGACCTCCTTCTCCTCTTGCTCGAACTTGCCATCGGCCCACGCAACCGGGACCAGCCCCCTCAAGATCGCCAGGTTCTCGTCGTGCATGCCCCGGATGTTGGGCGAGTCCCGCCCTGTCGTCAACTGCGCCCTTCCCGACGACAACCCCCCGCCGAACCTCGCCGTCGATCCCGACGGCCGTGATGCCAGAGCCGGGCGTTCCCCGGTTCACCGCCCCGTGAACAGTTGCGGGTAGAACAGGTACAAGGCGACCAACGCTCCGAGCAACAAGACCAGCAAGGTCACCGAGATGGCCCGCGCCGTGCGCGGCGCGCGAGGCGTGCGGTACTCCGAATCCACCAGGACAGGCGCAGCCTCGCCCGCGTCCACTTCATCCGCTGCCTTCGACAGCGAAGAGCGTCCGGTCAGCTCCACCTCGGGAGGCGGCGGCGTCGGCTCCAACCCGACCATCTTCTTCAACTCGACGGCCACCTCGCGGGGAGAGCGCTTTTCGGTCGCGCCGAAGCTCGCGAGCAGGTCATCGACCCCGGCGACCTTCACGCCGGCGACAGAGTCCGCGTCGGGCTTGGGCTCGGGCTCGGGCTCGGGCTTGGGCTCGGGAGCGGGCTCGGGAGCGGGCTCGGGCTTGGGCTCGGGAGCGGGCTCGGGCTCGGGCGCGGGCTCGGGCTCGGGCTCGGGAGCGGGCTCGGGAGCGGGCTCGGGGGGAGCGGAGGGGCCCGGGGCGACGGAGATGGGGCTCGGGCGCTCCGGGGCGCGGAGCTCGACGGCGGGCGGCTTGGCGGTCGCGATGTGATGGGTCGGTGTGGCAGCAGAGGCCAGACGAGCCGCGCGGTTCGATCGTTCGCTATACGAACCATCCCACGCCGGGGTTTCGTTCGAAGGCGGCACGGCGGAGACGATCACCGGTTGCGGTTCGGACGGCTTCGAGGTCCGCGGATCGTAGCTCGAGAGCGGGGGGGTCAGCGCGTGCGGATCCGGGGGGATCGCGCGGCCGGGCGCAGGGGTCGGCGGCAGGGGTGACTCGAAGGACACCGCTGGCCTGCGAACCACCGAGCCCACCTCCAGATCGGGCACTGCCGGGGGAGCTTCTTCCGACAGCGCTGCGTCCGCCGGCGGAGGAGTCGGCGGGACCGGCACGATCTCGAGGGGAACGGTCTGATCCGCCTGGGCCTCCACCTCGACGGCCGACGTGAGCTCTGTCGGGGTGGTCTCAATCTGGTCCTGGATCTGGATGGCTGGTGCGATGGCCGGCGCGACGGTTGGCGCGGGTCGATCTGCGAACTCGGGCTCGGTCGCGGCGGCGAAGACGTCAGAGGCGCGTTCGACGACGGGTTCGGCCGATTCCGCGGGCTCGGGCTCAATGCGGGGCGTGGGGACAGGGGCAGCGTCGCGATGCGGCGCACGCGGCGAAGGGCGCGGAGGTTCCGAGGGCAGGGGACCGGCCTTGGAGGCTTCCCGCGCAAGGCGTCCGATGGATCGGCGCGCGGCCGATCGGTTGACCGGGATCAGCGCCGCCTCGAGCTCCTCGACCAGCGCGCGCATGCCCGCGCCAGCCGTGCGACGGGCGCAGGCGGACAGCGCGGGGGATGCCCCGGCGCAGACCGACAGAAGCTTCTGCAGCATTCCGCGCACGCTGCGTTCGGCCGCATGGGCATCCTCCGAACGCGCCGCGCCGGACACCGTCACGTTGCCGTCGGCATCGAGGACCACATCGGTCTCGCGCACGACTCCCGGGGAGACGGCGAGCGCGTCCGCGACTCCGAGGGCGATGTAGCCGGCCGTCTCCACCGTCAGTGCGGCGCGCCTCGCGCGGGCTGCCGCGAGCACCTGCTCGAGCCTGATGTCCATCGTCGTCAACTCGCCCCTCGCACCACGATCCCCGCTGCGGAAAGATACCGCTCGAGCTCGATCACCCCGCCCGACGCCTCCACCTGATCGAGCGGGACCACGACCGCATCGGCGCGTCCTTCGAGCAGCGCGTGGCGCGCGTGTTCCGGAGCGCCGAAGGGGCCGGCCACCATGACCGGCAGGCAGACCGATTCGGAGATCTCGCGCAGCGCTAGCGGATCGAAGGGAAGCGCCGGGTCCACGCGAACCATGAGCTCGCCGGCGCCGAGGACGCAGGACTGCCGCGCGTTCGCCACGCACGCCTCGTGAGCCGCCAGCAGCGACACCACGGAAGTGGTCCCCCAACGCTCCGACGCGCTGAGGATCCAAGGGTGATCCGCCTCCCACCGCACCACGATCCGATCGGCTCCAGCGTCGATGAGAGCTTCCGCGGTCCGCAGATCCCGCGCTTCGAGCGCGATCACCGGGATGGACACCGTCTCGGCGAGCCTGCCCAGCACCTCGAGGGCACCTTCCCGATCTCCGTCGAGGGCCTCGGACAGATCGATCAACAGCTCGTCCGCTCCCGCGTCGTCCAGCTTCTGTGCGCGCTCGCACAGCTCGCTCGCAAGCGATCCCCCGAGCCTCGCGGGGACGGGCATGCAGGGGACCAGGCGCTTGGCGAGCATCGGCTCCCACCCATAGCTTCAGCCAGTCCGTCTGCACAAGCTTTCAGCAGGAACGCGGACCCGACGCGCGATCGCGGCTGCGGCCCGCGCCCGAACCGAAGGGGTCATCGCGCGCCCGTTTGGCCGATTACCTGATCGGTCGGACCTTCCCTGTTACAATGCGCGCCCATGACGCCCTGCCCGCGATGCGGAAAGCCCTCCGACGGTAGGGCCCCCTTCTGCGCCGGCTGCGGCCAGCCCCTGGCGCCCGTCGCGGACAAGGCGAAGCTCAAGCAGACGATGGTGGCCGGGTCCGCATGGGGACCCGCTGCGCAGCAGCAGCCCCCGCTCCCTGCACAGGCGCAGCCCCAGGTGCAGCCGCTGCAACAACCCTGGTCCCAGATGCAGCCGCAGCCCCAGGCCCGCCCTGCGGACCCGAAGCGCACGGTGATCGGGATGGCAGGGCAGGGCATCCCCATCCCCCCCGCGCAGCCGCAGGTCTACGCGCCCGCGCAGCCGCAGCCGCCGCAACCGCGGGTCTACGCGCCCGCGCAACCGCAACCGCCGCAACCGCAGGCCGGCTCGGCGCCCGTGAATCCGCACCAGACGATGCTCGGAATGCCGCTGCAGGCCGCGTCCGTCGCCCCGGCCCCGCAGCCCCCGTTCATGGGCAAGCAGACCATGCTCGGCGTGCCCGCTCCCGCAGCTCCGGCCCCAACTGCGCCCGCCGCGTCGGGGCCCACCCTACCGAGCGCCAAGCAGACCATGCTCGGAGTCGCGCTCCCCGGGATCGCGCCGACCCACGATCGTCCCCCCGCATCGCCTGCGCTGGCACCCGCGCCGGCACCCGCGCCGGCGCAGCCCATGCGAGCGAATCCTCCGAGCGCCCACGCGACGATGCTGGGGGTGGCCGTGCCGGGGGTGGCGCCGATCGCTCCCGGGGCCCCGCCCCCGGATGCCGCGTGGCGGCCTCCGCAGCCCGAAGAGCCTCCGGCGCGCGAGGTGATCAAGCGCAAGCGTAAGGTGCTCCTCCGTCAAGCCCCGATCTACCGGCGCCCCGCCTTCGTGATCGCGCTGCTGGGCGGGATGGTCGCGATCATCGCCGTCGGCGTCGCCCTGTTCTGGCCCAGCCCGCCGCCGATCAAGGCCGAGGCGAGGATCGACGATCGGGGCGGCGACGCGCTGCGGATTTCGTGCGCCTCGTGCCCCGACGGAACGACCTTCGCGATCGCCGGGGCGAGCGGAGTTGTCAAGGATCGGGTGGCCGACGTGACGCTGGCGTCGCCGCTGCTGGTGGGCGACAACAAGTTCGTCATACGAATCGATCGTCCCGGGACCGGGCGTGACGAGGACGTGAAGCTGGTGGTCCCGATCTCGTACCGGATCCGCCCCGACCTGTCGGATCTGGCCGGCAACGAGCCGTCGGTGAAGATCGTGGTCGAGGCGACGCGGGACACGAAGGTGACCGTGGACGGCAAGCCGGTGGCGCTGGGCGCGGACGGCAAGGGCTCGCACGCGATCGACGTCGCCTCGGAGTGCACCGGAGCGTCGGCGGAGACGCGGTTCATCGATCGGAAGATCCCCTACGAGATCACGCACGGAAAGGGCCAGACCGATCGGGGCACGGTGGCGGTCAAGCTGGGCGTGACGCCGCTCGTCCTGGAGTCGCCGCGTCCCCGGGCGGTGCTCGAGTCCGCCACGTTCCTGATCGCGGGACGCACGTTGAAGGGCGCGGTGATCGACATCGGCGGCACGCAGATCGCCACGGGAGCGGACGGGGCCTTCGCGCGCACGCTGAAGGTGGATCAGATGGGGGAGACCACGGTGAAGGTGCGCGCGGTCGCCAAGGATCAGGCACCGCGGATCGTGTCGTTCACGGTGGACCGCGTGACGGATCTGGAGGCCGCGGGCAAGGCGTTCTCGTCGCAGGCGAAGGTGGAGCTGGAGTCGCTGCTCGCCGATCCCCGCAAGCACACGGGCAGCGCGGTGTTCCTGCAGGGCGAGGTGCTGGACTCGCGGGTGCAGGGCAACGAGACGATCGTGCTGTTCGACGCGCGGGAGGGGTGCCGCAAGTCGCCCTGCCTGGTGCGGGTCGTGCGCGCCGGAGCCGAAACGCTGCCCAAGGGGCAGAAGCTCCGCGTGTTCGGCTACGTCGCCGGGGTCTACGAGGCCAAGGGAACCGCCGCCGCGCCCGAGGTGGACATGGCGTTCTCCCTGCCGGCGAGGAAGTGACATGACGGAGTCCTCCGCCGTCACCTTCAGCGTGTGCCCGACCTGCGGCGAGCAGATGCGCGGTGACTGCGACACCTGCTGTCGTTGCGGCGGCCCCGTCGACGGCGCGGGAGCGGCGCAGCGCGCGACCCTGCCCGGGAGCGCTCCGGGCACGACGCCGTCGCCGGTGGTGATCGAGAACGCGCCCGCCGCGGGGGAGCAGAGCGCGGAGCGGGCCCAGGACGAGCTCGGGCTGAAGTTCGAGGAGGCGTCGCTGGAGGAAGACGACTGGCACGCCTCGGGGCCGGATCCGCTGATCGGGTACGTGGTGGCCGGGCGCTACCGCATCCTGGAGTGCATCGGACGCGGCGGCATGGGGGTGGTGTACAAGGTCGAGCACACCGAGATCGGCAAGCTGCTCGCGCTCAAGCTGCTCGCGGGCGAGCTGTGCAGGGAGCGCGAGGTGGTGCGACGGTTCAAGCGCGAGGCGCTGCTGGCCTCCCGACTGTCGCACCCCAACAGCGTGCAGGTGTTCGACTTCGGTGTCTCCGATGGCCTGACGTTCATCGTTATGGAGCTGGTCACCGGCCAGGACCTCGCACGCATCATCCGATCCAGCGGGCCCATGCCCTTCGATCGGATCTGCCGCATCGTGCTGCAGGTCTGCTCCTCGCTGGCAGAGGCCCACGGGATCGGGATCGTGCACCGGGATCTGAAGCCCGAGAACATCCTGGTCTCGCGCACCAAGGAGGGAGCCGACCTGGCGAAGGTGCTCGACTTCGGGCTCGCGAAGCTGCGCGAGAGCCCCGAGCTCAACGAGGTCACCGGCCACGGAACCATCGTCGGCACGCCGTTCTACATGGCCCCCGAGCAGATCATGGGCAAGCCGATCGACGGCCGGGCGGACATCTACGCGCTGGGTGCGGTGATGTACAAAGCGCTGACCGGCGAGACGCTGTTCGACGGCGCCTCTCCCATGGCCGTGTTCACCCAGCACCTGAACTCGCCTCCGATCCCGATGCGCGAGCGCAACCCTCGCATCTCGATCCCCGACTCCGTCGACGACGTTGTCATGCGCGCCCTGGCCAAGTCCCCCCTCGACCGCTTCCAGCGCATCGAGGACCTGCGCGCCGCCCTCGTCGAGATCCTCGGCGGCATCGGACAGTCCAGCGTCGAGATGCTCCTGAACTCCGCACAGCTCCAGGCCATGCAGGCCGAGGCCCTCGCGGCCGCGCACCACGACGCTCCGCAGGCCAGCCGCACCGGCATGGGCCGCACGATGATGCGCAAGGCCGAAATCGCCACCCGCGACGAGGTCGAAGCCTTCAAGCGCAAGCTTGCCCGGCAACGCCGCTACGGCACCGCCGTCGCCGTCTCCCTCGCCCTGCTCGCGTCCGCCGGCGGCATGCGGGCCTACCAGCGGGCCACCGCGAGCCCCGGCTTCCAGGGCTTCGAGCTCGAGCCCGACAACCAGGCCACCGAGGCCACCGACGTCCCCTTCGGCGTCGAGGTTCAGGGACAGCTCGGCAAGCGCATCTCCCCGGAGCAGGGCGATCGCGACTTCTTCCGCGTCGTGATCCCTCCCGGCGCCAACACGATCTCCATCGACGCGCGCCCCCTCCCCAACATGGCACTGTGCGTGTGGGCGTATCGCAGCGGCGAGCCCAACCCGGTCGCGCGCCTCTGCCCCGGCCGCCCCGCACTGCCCTTGCGCCTCCCGGCCCTGCGCATCGACCCCGATACCTACTTCTTCGCCGTCATGCAGGACCGCGAGCCCTACGGCGCTCCCTCCCCGCCCTTCGTCCTCGAAAACGTCTCCGACTCCTATGCCCTTCGCGTCGCCGCTGCCGCGCCCGATCCCGCCTTCGAGCTCGAGCCCAACGACGCCCGTCAGGTCGCCATCCCCATCGAGCCCGGCAACGGCGTGCGCGGCACCCTCGCGTGGACCGAGGACGAAGACGTCGCGTGCGTCGCCCCCAGCGTCACCGGCCGCGTCCGCTGGATCGTCGACGACGCCGTCGATCGCCCCAGGGATCGCGGCGCCGTGCTGCAGGTCACACCCTCCAACGGCCCGCGCCCCGGAGTGGCGATCCGCGTGCACCGCACAGGTCAGACCGGAAAGCCGACCGCCACCGACGTCGCGGGACCCTGGCGCTCCGAGCCCTTCGACCCGAACGCAGGCTCGGATCCCGCCTGCATCACCTTGCGGCTCACCCTCGACCCGTGGGCCGGAGACAACGCCCCCTTGACGCCGCCCGTCAGCGGCGAGCACTGGTGGATCCGTGTCGAGCCCGTACCGTAGCCCCTTGCCCTGGATCGGCGCCTGCCTCGCGGCCGCGGGCCTCGGCCTGGTCGCGTGGACCGCCCCCGCTTCCGCGCAGCACGACTCCGCTCTCCCCGTCCACATCGTGGTGGGCCCGCCTCCCGGCGCGCACCCCATGGCGCGCACCGACCCCGCGCGCACCGCCCGCACCGCCGAGCTGCCGTCGCAGCCTCGCGAGATCTGGAACCGCGGCGTCCGCGGCGGGATCGAGCAGGTGCCCGCGGTTGACGATCACGGCAACGTGATCCTCGCGACGTCCACCGGCGAGCTCGCGCAGCTCGGGCCCGACGGCACCGAGCAATGGCGCATCGGGCTGGGGCAACAGAAGTCGGCGGCGACCGTGTCGCCCGTGATCCTGAGCGACGGCACCCGTCTGGTCCTCAACGCGATGGGCGAAGCGTGGGGGGTGAGCCCCTCGGGGGCGAAGAGATTCAGCGAGAGCCACGGCGCCGCGGGGCGCGACTCGCGGGTGGCGCTGTTGCCGCGCGACGACGGATCGGCGGTCGCGGCAGTGTGGGGACGACTGATCGTGATCGGTTCCGACGGCAAGGTCCGGGATCACGCGCAGATCGGCGAGGCGATCGTGGGAGCGCTGATCGGCACGCGCGACGGGATCGTGGCGACGTCGGACAGCGGCGCCGTGTGGTTGTGGGCGCCGCCCCTCGCGCCGCGCCGGATCGGCTCGTTCCAGGGATCGGTCCGCGAGGGGATCGCGCTCGCCGACGATCGCACGTTGATTGCGGTGGTGGATCGCCGCAGGCTGGTGGCGATGGATCGGCGCACCGGGGCGCTGACCACGCGCGAGGTGCTGGCCGGAATGGAGGGGCCGCCCGCGGTCGGCAGCGGGGGCACGGCATTCGTGGCCACGATGGGCGGGGTGCTGGTGGGGATGGGGGCAGCCGCGGAGGTCCTGCGCGTGGCGTTGAGCCCGCAGCCTGCGGCAGGCGACGACGCCGGCGTGGTGTCGTATCGATCGAGCCCGCCGGTGATCGTGGATCGGGCGGGGCGCGTGGCGTTCGTGCGCGCCGACGGCAAGGTGGGAGTGGTGGCGCCGGACGGCGCGATCAGCGCTGCGCAGGGGATGGCCTGTTACGATCCGATGGGCATCGTGCCGGCGGGGCCGAAGCGGTTCCTGGTGGCCTGCCGCGCCGGGACGATTCGAATGTACGAGTAGATGGAGTCGTCGTCCCCTGGTTCAGAGGCTCAGTCCCGGGCAGAGCCTGCGTTGGATTCGCCGGCGCACGGCACCAGACAGCGGATCACCCTCCCAAGGTCCAGGCGGGAGCCAGCGACAGCCTACCTGGGAGCGCGGAGCACTCCCCTCGAATCGGTCCAGTAGACGTGCTGCGCACTGACCTCGAGACTCGAGACATACCCGTGCGCAATCGCCACCGTAGTCGGAACGGGGTGGGCCGGGTCTGCGATCGAGACGATGCGATACTTCGCCGAGGGGCCGGCTTCCGCGGGCTTCGCATCCACGAAGTACACGGTATTGCTGTCCACGTGCACGGCCAGGGGTTGGAATGCGACACCCTGGAACGTGAACTCGGAAGCCTTGGCAATCTCCGCCGGGGCAGGCTGCCCGTTGCTGCCGAGGGCATAGACCGGGCATTCGGGCGAGCCCGTGCCGGCCACGTAGTCCCAGCTCGACCCGGCCACCACGCGGCTGGCCTGGCTCAGTTGAGTCGCATCCGCCAGCACCACCGGCGTCGTGGGTTCGGTACAGTCGATGCCCCCCTGCGGCGTCGCGAAGAGCTGCAGCTGTCCCTGCACGGTCATGAGAAGACGTCCCGCAGGATCGAGCGCGGCGTCGGTCACGCCTTCTGCGCATGCGAACACCTCGTCGGTCATCAGCGAGGTCTTGGCGTAGCGGTGCACGCGATCGAGCGGCGGTGTTCCCTGGTCCTGCGCAATCGCCACCACGTGCGTCGACGTGATCCCGACCGGTCGGGCCGAGTGGTGCGCGCTCGGGCTGAGCACGAGGGTGGTGGCAGGCTGGGGTTCGTGCGCGGAGTAGTAGTGCACTCCCCAGATGCTCGACCAGGCGAAGTCCGAGTCCGGACCCATGAGGGACCGTTCCGTCCATAGAAATTCGGCGGAGCCCAGAGTGTCGACCGGATCGGAGCCCCGCTTCCAGCGCGCGTATCCACCCCCCGAACCCGGCTGCGCCAGCCAGAACACGCCCAGGTCGGACCCGACGGCCGCCGTGGCACTCTCGCTTACGAGGACTTCCGGGTTGCAGCCACCCAGCGGGTCGCACCCGAGCGTCCCGCACGCCGGCGAGCATTCGACTGACGCGTCCTCCTGAGCGCCGTCCGATGCGTCCGCAATCACATCCTGAGATGAATCGCTCGCGTCCGTGACGACATCTTCGCCGCCATCCAGCGACGAATCCGTTCCAGCGTCGGGCAGGGGCTCGACCTCACCGTTGTTCACCGCCACCACGGCTCCTGCGTTCGCGTGCGTGCCGAGCAACTCCCAGGGCCAGAACGCCTGGATTACGGCTGCGGATGGGCCGGTGCCCCCGACCGCGAGGGTGAAGCTCTCGCCCAGACGCCTGCACTTGTCCTGGTCCGCACACGGACTCCTTCGGATGGATTGGGTCGCAAAGCCGTCGCCTTGCAGCGTGAGAACCGACGAGCCAAACGGGGTCTGGCGTCCGGCGGCGTAGGGACTGTCCCGCATGTCCGTCGCGAGCCAGGCGCCAAAAGCAAACTGCTCCCACTCGCCGTAGGGCGCGGGTGGTCTGGTTGCGAGGAGCTCGACGTGTCCGTCGGATTCGACGTGCCAGCGACGCAAGCCGGACGGCTGCGCGAGGAGCAGCGCTCCCGATATCTCGCGCACGAACAAGGGCACACCGAAGTTGCGGGTGTCTGCAGTGTACTCGGCCGCGGCCAGGGGAAGCTCGGTCCCGGTCGTTGTGAGCACGTCGTTGCGATCGCTCTGGAAGTAGGTCCAGATCATGTTGCCGAGGGAGTAGTCGTAGCCGGCTCTGGCCCAGGCGAAGACGCCTCCGCCGATCTCCGCCGCCCAGGCGACTTCTGATTGGATGGTCGTCTCTTTCATCGAGGGCTGTCCCACCACCGTGCCGTCGCAGGAGTGCAGCGTGACCTTGGCAGGATCGCTCTTCGCGAGGACGAACTGGTCCCCGGTGGCCGGGCCCAGAGCGCCCTTGGGCCAGCCATTGGACGAGGGGCAGAGGGCTCCGGCGTTCAAGGAGATGACCGAAACGGTTCCAGAGGAAGGCGAGACGCGCACCGTCCTCGCCTGATCGGCGGCTCCGCAGAACAAGACGATCGCGTCGCCTCCGCAGGAGATCCCTGCGGGGGGCACCTTGAAGACCGAGGCGAAGCCGATGGTCTCGGGGCTCGCGGGAATCGGGGTGACCTTGCCGGTGGGGTCGACATGGGCGAATACCGTCGCGCCGCTGCGAAGGGGCTGATCGAAGGGCCTGCCCTCGTAAGAATACAGCACCACCACGGCACCGCCGTCCGGGAGATCGATCCGCTGAGCGCGCAGCAGGTTCGCGCCCTCCATGGGGCCGACCGGAATGACCCACGAGGCTCCGGGCTCGAGCGCCTTCTGAATGCGGTCGACGAGGGCGCCCTCGAGGTCAGCCGTGCCCTCGATCCTGGAGCTGCAGGAGGGGGCGGCCATAGCCACGAGTGAGGCGACCAAGAGGCAGAAACGCCGGAGCTTCATCACTTGCCTCCCTTGTTCTTGTCGTCGTTCCGAATCATGAGAGGTACCAGCGGTCTGGCCATCTCGGGAGGGCCGAACACCCACTGAATGCCCAGTACGTGCGCGTTGGGAATCGGAAGGAAGGTCGCCGCGTCCGGGGTATTGTAGCTGTACGAGACCGTCACCCAGGCAGAGAACTTGTCTGTGGGAGCAAACGCCCCATAGGCCTCAAAGCTGCCGGTGAACCCGTCGCCTCGCTTGAAGAGGTCGGCGCGCGCGGCAGCCCGAAACATCTGTTCGTATCGGAACACGTAGCTCAACCCGGCCTGCCGGAACAGCGCGTTGGGGGAGACCTGCGTGACCTGGCGAAGGCTCAATCCGGTCTGCGCGATGTCATAGAGGCCCACCGGGATCAGGCTCGTGGCCGGGACTGGGATGGAATCGGCGGAGACGGTCGGGAGC
>CAYMUE010000030.1:2862-51254 GCA_964393505.1 uncultured Polyangiaceae bacterium | reverse complement strand
GGTCGATGTGGCCGATGGTGCCCACGTTGACGTGCGGCTTCGTCCTCTGGAACTTTTCCTTAGCCATGACGCTCTCTCTCTCCTTGACCGCGAGTCCTACTCACCTCTGACTCGACGGATGATCTCGTCCTGAATGTTCTGGGGAACGGGCGCGTAGTGCGAGAAGTGCATGGTGTGGGTCGCGCGCCCCTGGGTCTTCGATCGCAGATCGGTCGTATAGTTGAACATCGTCGCCAGTGGAACCTCGCAGTCGATCACCTGCAAGTTACGACGCTGGTTCATGCCGGTCACGCTGCCGCGACGGGCGTTGAGGTCGCCGATGACGTCGCCCATGTACGTGTCGGGCGTGATCACTTCGACCTTCATGACGGGCTCGAGGATCGCGACACCGGCCTTCTTGGCGGCTTCCTCGAAGCCGATCGCCGCGGCGACCTCGAAGGCCGGGCCGTTCGAATCCGTGTCGCTGTACGAGCCGTCGTACGCACGCGCCTTGACGTCGATCACAGGGAAGCCCGCGAGCACCCCGCGTCCGAGAGCGTCGTGCACGCCCTTCTCGATGAACGGCACGAAGTCCTTGGGCATCGTCTCGAGGGGCAGCGCGTTCTCGAACTTGAAGCCTGCGCCGCGCTCGAGGGGCTCGATCTCGACGAACACGTGTCCGTAGACGCCGTGGTTGCCGACCTGGCGGATGAACTTGCCCTCGGCAGAGGCCTTGCGCAGGATGGTCTCGCGGTAGGAGACCTGGGGGCGTCCCACGTTGGCCTCGACGCCGAACTCGCGCTTGAGGCGGTCGACGATGATTTCGAGGTGGAGCTCGCCCATGCCGGCGAGGATGGTCTGACCGGTCTCTTCGTTGATCTCGGAGCGGAAGGTGGGGTCCTCGCTGGAGAGGCGCTGCAGGGCGGCGCCGAGCTTGTCGAGGTCGGCCTTGGTGCGGGCCTCGACAGCGATCTGGATGACCGGGTCGGGGAACTCCATGCGCTCGAGGACGACGGCGTTCTTCTCTTCGCAGAGGGTGTCGCCGGTGCGGGTTTCGCGTAAGCCGACGGCGGCGTAGATGTTGCCGGACTCGCACTCGCGCAGCTCTTCGCGCTTGTTGGCGTGCATGCGCAGGATGCGCACGAGCCGCTCGCGTTTGCCGCGGGCCGCGTTGAAGACGGTGGTGCCTGCAGTCGCCTTCCCGGAGTACACCCGGAAGTAGGTCAGGCTTCCCACGTGCGGGTCGGTCGCGAGCTTGAAGGCCAGGGCAGCGAAGGGCTCGGAGTCGGAGGCTTTGCGCACGAGCTTCTTCTTGCCGTCGGGAGACAGTCCTTCGACCGGGGGGATGTCGACGGGAGAAGGCAGGTAGGCGACGACGGCGTCGAGGAGCATCTGGACGCCCTTGTTGCGGAACGACGATCCGCACAGGACGGGGACGATCTTGTTGGCGAGAGTGCCGCGACGCAGGGCCGCGTGGAGCTCCTCGGGGGTCACCTGATCGAGGTGGCCGTCGAGGTACTTCGCCATGATACCTTCGTCGAAGTCCGCGCAAAGCTCGATGAGTTCGTCGTGCAGCTCGCGGCTACGCTGCAGATACGCCTCGGGGATCGGCGTCCACTGGAACACCTGCCCCTTGGAGGCGTCGTCGAACACCGCAGCGCGCATCTGGATGACATCGATGATTCCGCGCAGCTGGTCCTCGATGCCGAGAGGGTACTGGATCGGGGCGGGCACCGCGCCGAGCCGCTCGCGGATCGAGGCGATGCACATGTCGAAGTCAGCGCCGATCTTGTCGAGCTTGTTGAGGAAGATGATGCGCGGGACCTCGTAGTTGTCGGCCTGGCGCCACACCGTCTCGGTCTGGGGCTCCACACCGTTGGCCCCGTCGAGCAACGCGATCGCACCATCGAGCACCCGCAGGCTCCGCTCCACCTCGATGGTGAAGTCGACGTGTCCCGGCGTGTCGATGATGTTGATGCGGTGACGCACACCTGCGTAGGGACCGTCGGCGGGCTGCCAGAAGCAGTTGGTCGCGGCGGAGGTGATGGTGATGCCGCGCTCCTGCTCTTGCGGCATCCAATCCATCGTCGCGGCACCGTCGTCGACCTCGCCGATCTTGTAGTTGATGCCCGTGTAGTACAGGACCCGCTCGGTGGTCGTAGTCTTCCCCGCATCGATGTGGGCCATGATGCCGATGTTGCGGGTTCTCTCAAGACTGTACTCGCGGGCCACGGGGGCGGTCTCCTTGCGCAAAAAACCCCCTCCGGCCCGTCGCCCCCCGCTTTGTGGGAGGCCGCTTGGTTCCGGAGAGGGTATCGGGGAACAATCAGCGCGTCGCATTGCGACGACTTGTGGGCTGTCGTGACCCGATCCTATGTGAGCGTCGTCATCCTTCCAGCTCGGTCCCTGTCAAGCGAACGAGGGGACGCGGCGAGCCGCGTCCCCGCCGGACGTTACCAACGGTAATGGGCGAAGGCCTTGTTGGCTTCGGCCATCTTGTGCGTGTCGTCGCGCTTCTTGACGGCGTTGCCGCGACCGGCGGCGGCGTCGACGAGCTCGGCGGCGAGGCGCTCGCGCATGGTCTTCTCGCCGCGGGAGCGGGAGTACATGGTCATCCAGCGCATGGCGAGGGCGACACGTCGCTCGGGGCGGACCTCGACGGGGACCTGGTAGGTCGCGCCGCCGACGCGCCGGCTCTTGACTTCGATCTTGGGCTTGACGTTGTCAATCGCCTTGCGGAACAGCTCGAGGGGCTCTTCCTTGTGGCGGTCGCGGATGATGTCGAACGCACCGTAGACGATGCTTTCGGCAACCGCCTTCTTGCCCTCGAGCATGATGGCGTTCATGAACTTCGCTACGAGCTTGTCCTTGAACTTCGGGTCCGGGATGATGCGGCGCTTGGGCACCTCACGTCGACGCGGCATGACGACTACTCCTTAGGCCTTGGGGCGCTTGACGCCGTACTTGGAACGCTTGCGGTTGCGGTTCGCCTTGTTGGTGTTCGAGGGACCGATGGCGCCGGAGGCGTCGAGGGTGCCGCGCACCACGTGGTAGCGCACGCCCGGGAGGTCCTTCACACGGCCACCGCGGATGAGCACGACGGAGTGCTCCTGCAGGTTGTGGCCCTCTCCGGGGATGTAGCTCGTCACCTCGATCTGATTGGTGAGTCGCACGCGGCACACCTTTCGGAGCGCCGAGTTGGGCTTCTTCGGAGTCGTGGTGTAGACACGCACGCAAACGCCCCGGCGCTGCGGACATGCCTTGAGCGCCGGCGAGCTGGTCTTGTAGCCCGGAGCGCTGCGGCCTTGCTGAATCAACTGGCTGATGGTGGGCATCGGGTCGTCCCTGCTGTCGTATCCCGACCCGCAAATACACGGCGTCGGAAAAAGGGGTAGCGGAGGATAGCCGTCAGGGGAGCCATGTCAAGCCACATCCGCTCCCAAATTCTTGCCCCCGCACTTCACTGAACGGCCGATCCGCAGATCAGTAGTCGTCGTCCTGCCCCGTCAGCGCGAAAACATCCGTCGGATCCTCGTCCTGCGGCTCCTCCAGAGAACGATTCCACGTCGCTTCCACCGCGTCGGCCTGGCTCACCATCACGCGCAACACCGCCCGGCCCAGCCGCACGCTGTCGGCGGGCGTGATCGCCACGGGAGTCCCGCGGAGGCGACGGCCGTTGACATAGGTGCCGTTGGAACTGCCGAGGTCCGCGATTTCGCATGCCTCGCCGACCATGCGGACCGACGCGTGGATTCGGGAGACGGAGCCGTTGTCGATCGCCAGGCCGCACGAGAGGCTGCGGCCGATCACCAGCTCGCGCGATCCCACCACCGCCATCCTGCCTTCGATTTCGATCGTGTACCGCAGCGGCATCTGCGCCTCGTGGGCTCGCAATCCCAAGTCATCGAAGCACGGAGAGGGATGCACGCCAACCCCTGCGCGGGGGCGACGCTGCGTTATTGCCCCGGTTTTCAGGCAAGAAGGGACAATGCACCGGAGCCGTTCCGGGGACCGCGACTCCGCAGCCTCCTGCGCAACAGCGGTCTCGACCTTGCCGGGACAATGCACCGGAGCCGTTCCGGGGACCGCGACGGGGTCAGCGTCAGCGTGCGATCGATTCGATCAGCGACACGAAGGTGCGGTCGCCTTCGGGGCTCGCGATGACCATGAGGTCGACACCCGCGCGACGATAGGCACGCATGGTGGGCTCGCGGTGGGCGACCACGGGGATGGGCTCCCAGCCGCGTTTCGGCATCTCATCATCGTAGCCGCGCAGCACCAGATCGGAGCGACGCGCGACGTCGTAGATGTGCAGGCCGTGGGCGGCGCCTTCGACCTCGGCGCTCAACAGACGGGCGGCGCCCTGGGGGCGGGGCACCTCGGGGGGATCGGTGCCGGGCGGCTCCGCGCCGTCCATGGGGACGATGTTGAACACGCGAAGGGAGCCGTCGGTCCAGGCCGCGAGCACGTGCGTTCGACCGGCGTCGGTGCGCTTGGCGTAGACGTAGCGCAGGTTGCCGACGACGCCGAGGTCGCCGGAGGAGGCGAAGAGCTCGAGCTTGCGGTGCAGGCCCTGGGAGCCTTCGTTGCCTTGCTGGGCGAGGCACGCGACCACCCCTTCGCGCTCGTCGCCGTGCCGCATCACGCCGGCGGCGCTGCCGCCCGGAAGCTCGGAGAGCGCGTCGTGCTGCACCGCCTCGGGCAGGCGAGCGAACTCCTCGGCGAGGCCACCGGAGTGCTCGCGGCAGGCGCGTTCGAACCTGTCGAGGAGGGTGGCGACGGACTGATCGGACAGGGCGCTGGAGACGAAGACGGTCTCGCCGTTGATGCGGACGCGGTTAGATCGGCCGAGGACGTCGGCGAACTGCGAGAGCTCGCGTCCGAGCAGGAGGCTGGACTCCTTGAGGTCGCCCCAAGCGGAGCGAGCGGCGAGGGCGCCGACGGCGAGGCTGACGACGACGACATAGGTCGTGACCCGAACCAATCCGATCAACCGGACGCCGCGCCACCAGCGCCGAAGGCGAGCGGCGCGCGAGGGACGGGCGGGAGTCGAGGTCGCCATCATGGGATCACCAGTTGGTCAGCAGCTTCCAGCCGAACTTGAAGACGCCCGACAGGTCGCCGTTGATGGGTGTCTCGTTGCACTGCACGCGGGTGGTGGTGGACAGGTTGTTGGTGGCACCGCCGATGATCTTGCTTGCGGTGACCTTGCCCTTCACCGTGGACACCGACACACCGAAGTCCTTCGTCATCGACACGTCGCCCCCTTGCCCCTTGAACTGCTCGGTGCCGTTGAGCCCGAGGTCCTGGGGGTTGCCGCTGCTCTCCTTGGAGATCTCGCTGGTCGAGCCGGAGCAGTTGCCCATGGCGTACGTCCAGGCCGCCTGCTTGGCCGAGCGCAAGGTGCGCTGCTTCTCGCCGTACAGGCCGCCCACGTACATCATCGAGGCGAAGATCACGATGAAGAAGGGGATGACCACCAGGGCCTCGACCATGGCCGCCGCTCTGCGACGTCGTCTGCGTGCGATGGTGCGTGCGAGGTTGCCCATGGTGCGCCTCAGTGGATGATCTCCACGCTCTGGAAGCCACCGACGGGCTGGTAGCCCGCGGGGAGGCCGCCGGGGTCGAGGGGTTGCTGGGAGCCGAGCTTCTGCTGCAGGAAGTCGTTCCAGGAGCCGCCGTTCATCATGTCGCCCCAGCCGCCGCCGCCGAGCAGCGAGCCGTTGAGGATCGAGCTCGGGTCGCCCATGCCGAGGGAGCCCGCGGCGCCGGCAATGGCGCCGACCAGATCGAGTGCGCCCTGCAGTTGCGAGGGAGGACGCACGCGCCGGAGACGTGCACGCCAGCGCATGTTCCACATGGCGTCTTCCTTGAGGTCGTTCCAGGAACCGGAGCCATCGTAGTAGAACTCCGCCTGCGCGAAGCCCATCTTGGTCCAGGGCTCGGGAGGCTTGGGCTTGGCCTTGTTCCACGCGGCGATCTTCACGCCCTGCTCGGCCTTCGTGCCCTTCTGATCGCCCCACACCACCGACCAGATCTGGAAGTAGTCGTTGCCGTTCTTGGCCTCGTCGAAGACCCGCTTGGGCGTCTTGGTGCCGGACGACGATGACGACTGCCCGGGCTTGACCTGGCTGTACTTCTCCTTGGCCTTCTTGGTCTCCTCCTTCATGCAGTCGTCGTAATCGAACTTCTTCTTCTTCTTCTTGAAGGCGTCCTTCTTGGCGTCGCAGATGGTCTTGGCGGTCTTCTCCGACTGATCGCCCATACCTCCGTAGCCGCCGCCCGAGCCGCCGCCCGAGCCGCCACCGGAGTCCCCGCAGAAGTAGCCGGGGAAGGTGGAGACGAAGTCCCCGAGCAGGCCGGAGGCCCATTGCATGGAGACGCCGAAGATGCTGAAGGGCTTGAGGGCGAGCTCACCGACGACCATGCCGGCCCTGCGGCAGAGCTCCTTGTACTCGTCTTCCTGGACGGGGAGGCCGAGGCGATCGCCGGAGGGGACGAGGGAGGAAGAGATGATGACGCCGGCCTCGACGGGTTTGGAGTAGTCCTTGGAGGTAGCGACGGCGCGGGCCTGAGCGATCCAGGGCATGCCGACAGCCACGGCGTGCTGGGTCTTGCTGAGGACAGGGAGGGACGCATCGACGAACTTCTGGACGGCGTCGATGACCTTCTGGAGGGGTTGCTGCGCGTTGGAGGCGGCGGTGCAGATGGGGCAGGCCCAGGCGCCGGCGCCGAAGGGCAGGGCGCAGATGGCGCAGGAGATGACGTTGGTGATGATGAGCAGCATCTGGCAGATCTTCAGGGCCACGAGGACCGCGAGGATCGCCGCCATGATGATGTTGATCATGGCGATGATGTTCATCCCACGCGCGTGGTAGACCGCCGCCGCGTACGCCACCGCGTCGGCTCCATCCTGCATGCGCTGGCGGTACAGGACCGCGTCGCCGAAGCCGATGATGTACCAGAGGGCGCCCACCAGGAACGCCGCCATGAAGACGCCGACGACCATCACCGCACCGCGGCGGTCGTCGAGGAGCGAACCGGAGGTGGAGCGAGGGTCATTCATAGCTGTAGTCGGCTCCCTGGTTGGGGAGAGCCGCCTCCGCCTTGAGCGTGCGCGTGGAGGAGCCGGGGCTGCAGACCAGATGCCTGGCGAGAGGGATGCTGCACTTGTAGAGCGCCTCCACCTTCACCCGCACGAGGTCGTCGCGCCCCACCTCACCCAGGTCGTCGTTGCCGCCCGCGCTGCTCGGGAAGGTCACCTTGATGCCGACGATGCTGCGCACGGGCGAGACCGCGAGGGAGACGGCCTTGAAGACCGCGTCGCGACGCGGGCCCTGGATGGCGTTCACCGCGGTGTCGCCGTACTTGGCAGGGTCGTCGGGCAAGACCACGATCGCCGCTCGCACCCCGATCTCGGCCGCGTGCAGGGTGGTGAGACGTCCGGTGTGCAGGCCGGCCATCTGCACGAGGCACATGAAGAAGATGAAGAGGGGGAGGAACGCGATGAGGAACTCGACGTAGACGGCACCGGAGCGGTCGCGCACCAGACGCGTCATGGGGCCCTCCAGTTGAGCAGAGCCGTGATGCACGTGCCGACGAACAGGGGGGGGCCGAAGCGCAGCCAGGTCATCATTTCGGGGGAGATCTCGCGTCGCTTGGCCTTGGGCAGCACGGGGTTAGCGGCGAGTGCGGCGGTGTTGCCCAGGGTGCGCATGAGCTTGCCCTCGTAGGCGAGACGAGCGGGGGCGTAGAGGGCGGCGGCGACGAAGCCGTAGAGCTCGGCCTCGACGCCGAGGCGCACGCCGAGGATGGCGCCGAGACCGAGCAGGAGCTTGAGGTCGCCGCCGCCGAGGGCGCCGAGGCGGTAGAGCAGCAAGGGGACGAGGCCGCAGGCGATCGCTCCGACGAGGGACCACAGCAGCTCGAGACCGGCGGCTTTCGCGCCGCCGGCCACGGCGCCGAGGACGGCGTGCGCGGCGAGGCCCGCACCGAGGCTGCCGAGCGTGATCCAGTTGGGGATCTCGCCCTTGCGCCAGTCGAACCACGCCGCGATGGCCGTGACCACCAGGGCCGCGATCAGGAAGCCAGCTCGCTCCATGACCTCACCCATGCTCCATCCGGCAGCGGCGCAGGCCACCGCCGGGAAGCTGCTCCGCCCGGCCAGCCTGGGCTCAGTTGCCGATCGATTCGACCGTGCCGGCCTGGTCGTTGATCTTCTTGTCCACGGCCTTGCCGAAGAACTTGAATCCCGCCAGCGCGATCAGAGCGACCACACCCACCAGGATGATGTACTCGACCAGGTTGGCGCCGCGATTGTCCCTGAAGAACTTGTTGAGCTTGATCATCATGGCTCTGTCTCCTCGGCGGTCAGGTCCCACGTGCCGTCATGGCAGCGGGCTCATCACGATCCCACGGGAACGTTCGTAGCTCGAGAGCAGTTGCGGACCGATCCCGGCGATGGCCGTCGCCACCACCAATCCCACCACCCCGACCAGCACCACATACTCGCTCATCACCGCCCCCGACCGATCCGCGTCGAGCGCGCGAAGCTCGCGGGCCACCCACGCCAGCCCCTCGCGGAGCCCGTCGGTCTGCCTGCTCATCCATCGCATCGCGCTCATCGGATTCTCACCAGTCGGGGGTCCAAATCCGCTCCAGTGTAGCATGAGGCGGACTCGATGCCCTGGTCTCTCGCAAGTTCCGCACCAGCCCCGGGAAGGCGCCCGGAGCGCAGGCAACGGCGACCAGGCCGCGCGGAAACCGCCTGCTTCCGGCGCCCTGCCGCGGTGGGATCGTGGGGGAAGCCATGCCGATCTGGATCGATAGAGATCCATGTGTGGGATCCTTGCGATCCATCTGCGTCAGCGGGGTCGTGGGCGGCGCGTTCAACGCGAGGGGGCGAGGCCGAGCTTGCGCAGGTGGCGACGCACGTGGACGCGCTCGAGGCCGGAGCGTCGCGCCATCTCGGAGATGTTGCCGGAGGCCTCCCTGCTGAGACGCTCGAAGTACTCGTGCTCGAAGCGCTCGAGGGCGTCGCGACGGGCGTCGTGATAGCTCGGGCCGCCTGGGCCGCCGGAGGAGCTCGCGGCGCGGGAGGGGCCGCCCACCTGGGCGGCGACATCGACGGGGCCGCCGTCCTCGGCGAGGGCGAGGGCTACGGCCACGGCGTTGCGCAGCTCGCGCACGTTGCCGGGCCAGTCGTAGCGCATGAGGCGCTCGAGGGACTCGTGGGGGACGCGACGGAAGGCCTGAGGAGAGCCCATGTCGCCGAGCATGTGGCGGACGAGTCCGGGGATGTCCTCATTGCGCTCACGCAGCGGGGGGAGCGTGATCGTCACCTGAGCGACGCGGAAGTACAGGTCGCTGCGGAACGCTCCCTCGTTGACCGACACTGCGAGGTCGCGCCGCGTGGCAGCGAGCACGCGGACGTCGATGGGAACATAGCGCGTACTGCCGACGGGTTTGATGCGACGTTCTGCGAGGGCGCGCAGGAGCTTGGGCTGAACGTCGAGGGGCAGCTCCCCGAGCTCGTCGAGGAAGATGGTGCCGCCTTCGGCCTCGACGAAGGGGGAGGTTCGCGCGGAGACGGCGCCGGTGAAGGCGCCGCGCTCGTGGCCGAACAGGGCGGATTCGGCGAGGCTCTGCACGATGGCGCCGCAGTCGATGACGACGAAGGGGGCGCGACTGCGCCGGCTGGCCTGGTGGATCGCCGCAGCGACGAGCTCTTTTCCGGTGCCCGTCTCCCCCTGGATCAGTACCGTCAGGTCGGTTCCCCCGACCTTGCCGATGCGATCGAAGACGGCCCGCATGCGCGCGCTCGCGCCGTACAGAGGGCCGTGGGTGTCGGAGGTGGGCAACGGCAAGTGGGTGGGGCGAGAGGGTTCGAATAGCAGCTCGGTTTCGCCGACCCACAGGGAGGTTTTCTCGGCGAGGAAAGCCTCGACGATCCGCACGCCGCCGACCCAGGTGCCATTGCGGCTGCCCAGGTCACGCACGCGCACGCCGCGCTCGGTGGCCACGAACTCGCCGTGCAGCGAGCTGACCTTGTTGTCCGCGAGGACGAGGCGGCAGGAGGCGTTGCGGCCGGTCATGACCGGCTCGATGCCGATGTCCACGGTGGTGCCGCGGGCGGCTCCCGATCGCACCGTGAGCCTTCCCCCCCGGGTCGGCAATCCGCCTGCAGAGGCGATGGTGACGTTGGTCATTTGCGACGACTCGTGGTGGGGCGAGGAGGACGGGGCGGGCCGGCGACGGTCATGGTCTCGGTGCGGGTGTCCTCTTGCTTGGAGGGCGACTCGGGCGACTGGCTTGCCCTGGCGCCTCGTTCGCGGGCGAGGGTGGTCTTGTTGACGATGACGCGCCAGGCGAGCAGGGCGCTGAAAGCGGAGGGGAAGCGTTGCTCGCGACGTCGCGCGAGCATGGTTTGCAGGAAGCGCTCGAGGTCCGCCGGCCAGACCTCGTGGGTCACCTCGCCCAGAGTGGGCGGCTCCCTGTTCGCCTTCAGCGCCAGGACGGCGGTCGGGTTGGTCGATTCGAAGGGGAGCCTTCCGGCCAGGGCACGAAACGCGATCACGCCGACCGCGTAGATGTCGGCGCGCTCGTCGACGTCGCGAGCTCCCTTGGCCTGCTCGGGGGCCATGAAGTGGTAGGTGCCGATGAGGGCGTTGGCGCGGGTCAGGGTGCTCTCGCCGGTGTCCTTCGAGACGCCGAAGTCGATGATGCGGGCGCGGCGACGTCGCCCACCGATGTCCTCGAGGAACACGTTGGCGAGGCTCAGGTCGCGGTGGATCACGCCCGCTCCATGGGCGGCGGAGAGACCTTCGAGGACGTTGTCGATGACCCCTCCGACCTCGGAGAAGGGGAGGCTGGTTTCGCGGGCGAGGAGCGCAGCGAGGGACTCGCCGCGCAGGCGTTCGAAGACGAGGAAGGGGCGACCGCCGACCGCGCCGCTGCCGAGCAGTTCGCAGACGAAGGGGCTGTGGATCGCACCGGCGGTGCGCGCCTCGCGGTGCATACGCTCCACCAGCTCGGGATCGCGGGCAGCGCGGGGCTGCATGACCTTGACGGCCACCTCGGTGCCGTTGGACAGGTCGGATGCAGACCAAACGTCCGCCATACCTCCGCGACCCAGTCTCTCGAGCAGGCGGTAACGGTCCGAAAGGATGTCGCCCGATGACAGCGCCACGATCCTCGTCGAGGCAATAGCGCACGGGGGCAGGAGTTCCAAGGGGCTAGCGGGGTGATGTGCGGGGTGCGTGGGTCGCGGCGGTGGATCGACGAGGATCCACACCTGGCACCTTCGAGCCATCGAAGGTCGAGGCATCGCGGACGGCAGCGCGACGGTCTCAAGAGATGGAACGGCAATTGGCGGGGGAAGATGGGTTTTTTGCGGAGTCCATTGGGGAGGTCGTTGCCGGGGTCACAAAGCGAGCACCTGCACCCACACCGCGGATCGGATCTTGCTAGCTCGCTTGTCGTGACCTCCCAATCCAGGGATACTGAGATGGCGATGCTGACCCGACTCATCCGCGACCGCAGAGGCGCCAATCTGGTCGAGTACATCATCCTGGTAGGCGTGATCGCCCTGATCGCCCTGGCGGGCTTCAAGTTCTTCGGCTCGAAGGTCCGTCAGAAGATCGACCATCAAGGCAACCAGGTCGAACAGATCGGCAACTAGGCAGTGTGCGGCGAAGCCCCGTTTCCGCGGTACCGCGGTGCGGCTGCGTCCATGTCCCGCATCGCAATGCATCGAAAGGGTTGACCCATGAAGCGCGCATTTGGAACCGTCGCCCTCGTGTCTTCCTTCATCGCAGTCTCGTGCTCCGACGGCGACTCGACGCAGAGCGGCACCAAGCCCGGGGTTCGTCCGGTGGTGGTCGGCGAGAAGACCACGGTGGTTGACAAGGGCTCGGTCGACAAGGTGGACACGACGCAGGAAGGGCGGCTGGTGTTTCCGAAGGCGGGCTTCGAGAGCCTCTTGACGCGCAAGGCGGGGGACATCCTGGTGGGCGATCGGCAGTCGAAGGCTGGCGGGAAGAATCCGCAAGGCTTCCTGCGCAAGGTGGTGTCGGTCACGCAGGAGGGCGACGCGATCGTGGTGACGACGCAGCCGGCGTTGCTGACCGAGGCGCTCAAGTCGGGGTCTTTCACGGGCACGCTGCAGATTCCCGAGCTCGGGCCGACGGGGCCGGTGCCCGCGGGGGCTGCGCCGGGGCTCGATCAGCAGAACCTTTCGAAGATGACGAATCTGCTGAAGTTCGAGGGGATCCAGCTGCTCGATCTGAACGAGACGGTGAAGGTGGGAGCGGACGACATCGGTTTCCACCTGTGGGCGAAGACGACGAAGGGCACGGTGGACTTCAAGCCGAAGTTCGATGTGGGAGCGGATCTGGACGGGTTTTCGCTCAAGGAGTTCCACGCGATCGGGACGGGCAAGCTGACGTCGGAAGTGGAGCTGGACGCGGGGCTGGAGCTGACGACCTCGCTGGACGGTGACAAGCTGGCGCTGCTGATCGCGCAGGCGATCACGAAGAAGCCGAGCAAGACGCTGTTCGAGTATCCGATGGATCTCGGCTCCCTGCAGATCGGTCCGATCCCGCTGCCGGCGTCGGCGGACTTCAAGCTCGATCTCGAGTGCGAGCTCATCTGGTCGGGCGGCGCGAAGGTGGTGGTGGGGGCGAAGGGCGAAGCGTTCATCACGGCGGGCATCAAGTACGAGAACGGCGACATCAGCCCGGTGTGGGATTCGGGGGCGTCGCTGGTGCCGACGGGGCCGGCGTGGACGCTCGACGGTTCGGTCAAAGTGCGCTGCGACTTGAAGCCGCACTTCGATCTGAAGTTCTTCGGCGTGGCATCGGCCGGGATCTGGGCCGATGCGTACGGGGTGCTCGACGCGAAGGTGCAGTGCTCCAACGATCAGCTTGCGGGCACGGTCACCGGGGAAGCCTGGGCGGGGGCGAGCGCGGGAGTCTACGCCGACGTCAACGTGTTCGGTCTGTACAAGTGGAAGAAGGAGTGCTCGCTGTTCGACGTCGAATCGACGCACGCCACGGCTTCGGGCACCTTCACGCTGCCGGGCGGGAAGAACGGCACGTGCTCGTCGCCTCCTGCGCTCGCCGAGCGTGAGAAGCCGGATCCGCAGAAGTGCTTCGGGAACGAAGGCACCGGTGGGTCGGGCGGCATGGGAGGGTTCGGCACGGGCGGCTCGGGCGGCGATGTTGCCGACGCGGGCGACGCGGAAGCAGCCGACGCGTGCGTGCCGCTTCCTGCGGACTCGGGGGTGACGCTCCCGGCGGGGTGGACGTGCGAGGAGGCGAAGTGGGGGGACTGCAACTGCGACTGCAACTGCGGAGCGATCGACGAGCACGACTGTGCGACGGGGCAGTGCGCGGGGTGCACGCACGACGAGTGCACGACGGGAGAGGCGCTGAGCCCGACGTGCAACTCCTGCACGAAGGCAGTGTGCGATCACGACTCGTACTGCTGCGACGTCGAGTGGGGCGGGAGCTGCACGATCTCGGTTGAGCAGTACTGCGGCAAGACCTGCCAGTGATCAGTGCGTGAGCTTGGTGGGGCCGACCGGCCCCCCATACCTGATCCTCTTCTTTTCCAACGAGAACTTCTGGTCGAAGGCGAAGATATCGTCCTGCTGCTTGACCACGAAGGTCGCCACGGGGTTCTGGGGGCGGAGCCGCTCGGCGGACTTGTCGTTGGTGTCGAGGCGCAGCTCGAACGACTCGTTGGGGCGCAGCTGCAGCATGACGTGGGCTGCGCCAGACTCATCGGTGCGAGCGACCTCGCGACCGAGGTGGATCACGGGGAGGTTCGGTCCATTCTCGGCGCGAATGGCGACGACGACGGTGCGGGTGAGGGGCGGGCAGGACACGAAGTACTCGGAGCGTCGAGTGGAGTCGATCACGCGTCGGAGCACGACGGTGACGGGGGCCTTGGGGGATTCGAACTCGGCGGGGCACTGGACGGAGAAGAGGAAGGTTTCGCCCTCGGCACCGCGCAGGCGCAGCAGCGCCGCGCCGTCGTCGCCGCTGACGCCGATCTTCCTTCCCTCGTGGAGCACGAGGGCGTTCTTGAGGGGTTTGTCCTTGGCGCTGGAGAACTTGATCAGCACCTCGAAGGGGGGCGCAGCCTGCTCCTTGCAGGCCGGGGCGACTGTGCCGACGGCGAGCAGCAGAGCGAGGAGAGCGGGGCGCACCATGGAGTTGAAAGGTATCATCACGAGGGTACGGCGACCACGTCAGGTGGTCGGGTCTATCGGGTCTCGGAGAGCTTCGCGCGTAGGATGCGGATCGATTCGCGATAGACGGGCTGATCCGGATGCTGGGCGGCGAGTTGCTCGTAGAGGCCAACTGCTTCGGCATACGAACCAGCGATGACCGCGTCGGCGGCCTGCCGCTCGATCGTCTTCGCGGGCGCCTTGCCCGCTGGAGAAGACGGCTTGGAGGGAGTGGCAACGGGAGCGGGAGCGGTGGAGGTTTCGGCAGGCGGTGGAGCTGTCGCAGCGGGAACGCTCCCGGTGGTATCGAGGGTTGGCGCAGACGCCACGGCGAGAGCGCTCGCGGACGGTTTGGGCTTGACGGCGGCCGGCTTGGCGGAGTCTTCGTCGTTGAAGACGAAGAAGACGGCGGCGAACGCGAGGGGCAGCAGGCAGAGGATGGCCTTCTGGGGGATGCTGGATCCCTTCCACGCCTCGAGGGCCTTGGCGACGTAGGGAGCGAGGGCGCGCGGGACGAGGGGCTTCTTGATGTTGACGAGCTGGGTTTCCTGCGCGCTGGATGGAGTGGGAGGCGCAGCGGCAGGGGTCCATCCGGGTTGGGGAGCGACGCCGGGCGGCAGGAATCCTGGTGCTACCGGTGGCGCGATGGGCTGTGCGGGAAGTGGAGCGACGGGTACCGGGCCGGCGTAGCCGGCGACACCGGGAGGAGGGGCGAGGTGCATGTTCGCAGGAGGCTGCGCTTGCACGCCGGGTGGAGGCGCCGGCATGGCCTGCGCCCACGGCTGCGGCTGCGGCTGCGCCTGCGCCTGCGGGGCCGATTCGCGGCGTCCGAGGCCGGCCTCGTCGAGAGGACGCAGCAGGGTCGCTTCCTCGGCGGTGGGGATTCGGATCTTGGGCTTGCGACGCCGCTTGCGCGGAGCGGGCTGCACGTCGTCCGGCGCGACTCGCGTTGGCTCCTCGTCGTCTTCGGCGATGTCGATTTGGGGCTTCTGCAGCCGCTGTCGCGACTTCGACGTGGAGGTGACGACGTCGTCGAAGTCCATCTCGGCGGAGGCCTGCCAGTTGCCGCCCGCGGAGGCTCCGTAGGCGGAGCTGGCGGCGGCGAGCTGGGAGGGCGCGGGGCCGCGCAAGGCGAGGACAGCATCGCCGAAGCGCAGCTCGGTAGGGGGGACGATCTCGGTCCACTCGCGTCCGAGGGGAGAGCGGTTGGCGTAGGCCGGTTGGCCGGGATCGGCGCTCGCTACGAAGACCCCCTCGCCGTCGAAGTAGACGAAGGCGTGGACGTCGGCGACGCCACGGCCGACGATGCGCCAGAAGCCAAGCCTGCCGAGGCTGAGGGGATCCATGGGCTCGCCGGGGCGGAAGCGCACCACGGTGTTGTCCGAGGAACCGGACACGAGCTCGAGCCGCAGGTCGTCACTGGCCATCGTCGTCGCCAACCAGACGTCTTCGCTCAGCAGCATGGTACACGGCGGCCGGCAAGTCCACGCCGTGTTCGACCAACTGCGGCATCAGGGTGGGGAGGATGCCGGTGGGATGGATCTCGCTGATCACCTTGCCGTCTTCGCTCACACCATGGAACTTGCGAACGAAGATGTCCTGTGTGCGGTACTGACCGGATTCGGCGTCGAAGCCGAGCACCTCGGTGATGTGGGTGATCTTGCGGCTGCCGTCCTGCAATCGGGCGACCTGGCAAATGAGGTTCACACCCGAGGCGATCTGGATGCGCATGGGGAGCAGGGGCATGTCGATGTCGCTCATCATCGACATGGTTTCGAGGCGTGTGAGGGTATCGCGCGGGTAGGTGGAGTGGAGGGTAGCCATGCAGCCGCCGTGGCCGCTGGTCATGGCCTGCACGATATCGAGGGCCTCGCCGCCGCGGATTTCGCCGACGACGACGCGGTCTGGGCGCATGCGGAGGCTGGCCTTGAACAGGTCGCGGATGCCGACGGCGCCGCGGCCTTTGGGGTCGGGCGGGCGGGCTTCCATTTGCACGACGTGAGCGCGTTGGAGCTGGACCTCCTTGGAGTCCTCGATGACGACGACGCGCTCGTCTTCCGGGATGAAGGACGACAAGGCGTTGAGCATGGAGGTCTTGCCGCTGCCCGTGCCGCCGGCGATGATGATGTTGAACTTGGCGACGACGAAGGCGCGCAGAGCCTCAGCAGCCTCGGGGGTCATGGCGCCGAAGTCGACGAGGCGCTGGACGGTGAGGGTTTCGCGGAAGAAGCGTCGGATGGAGACGAAGGGGCCATCGGGGGCGGCGGGGGGCAGGACTGCTTCGACGCGCGAACCATCGGGGAGGCGGGCCTCGAGGATCGGGCGGAACTCGTCGACGTGCTTGCCGACGAACTGGGCGATGTTGCGCAGGGCGGTCATCAGGGCTTCCTGCGTTTCGAAGCGCGCATCGGTCGGTTCGATCTTGCCGCGGCGCTCGATGAACACGATGCCGGGCCCATTGATCATGATCTCGCTGACCGAGGGGTCATCGAGGTAGGGGCGCACGGGGGCCAGGAACTGCAGGAGGGTTTGTTCGTAGACCTCGCGAGGGATCACGGCACGCTCTTGAGCAGGGACCCGCGCGCCTCGTCGGCGTGCGAGCCATGGGGGTCGAAACGCAGGTACTCGCGGAAGTGGTGGTCGGCGCCGACCAGGTCGTTCTGGTCGCGCAGCAGGACGGCGAGCACGTAGTGGGCTTCGGCGTCGCCGGGGTGGGCCGCGAGCACGGTCTCGATGTGCTGGCGGGCGAGCTTGGGCTCGTCGATTGCGACGTACAGGCTCGCGACGAGGAACCGCAAGCGTGCATCCTGCGGGTGCTTCTTGAGCTCGTCCTCGGCGTAGTCGATGGCCGCGCGGTAGCGGCGGGCCTCGACGCACACGCGCAGCAGCAAGGGGAGGACGGTCTTGGGGTCGCCTCCGCGTTCGAGCGCGGAGGCCATGTACTGTTCGGCGCGGGTGAGGTCGCCCATGGAGGCGAACATCCTGCCGCGTGCGAGCAGCTTGTCGGGGCTCTGCTCGTTGTCGAGCTTCTTGAGGTCCGCCTTGACCTGCGTGTCCTGCTGCGGACGGGGCGCGCAGGCCGCCGTTGCGAGCAGGACCGCGGTGAGCGCGGCCGATGGCGCCCGAGTCATGGGCCCTTCCGGCCGAACTTGAGCTGCAGCTTGCGGTCGAGGTTCGACAGCCACGTGATGTACTCGCCCTGCCTGCCTTCGGTGAGCGCGATGAGCACGCGCGCCTCGCGGTGGGCGGTTTGCAGATCGCTGACGGACAGGGCGTGCTCGAGGCGGACGCGGTGGGTGCGGTAGTCGGAGTCCATCTCCTTGCGGAGGTGGGAGGCAGCCTCGGCGGCCTCGCGGGCCTGCTCGGAGTTTTCCGCAGCGCGGAAGCAGGCCGCCGCGGTCTCGTACAGGGGCACGGCCGCCACGCCGTCCTGCACACGAAACGGACGTCGCTCGCGCCGCGCCGAGGCCAACGCGAGCTTCTCCGCCGCGAGCGCAGAGGCCTGATCCGCCGTCTGCTGCGTGCAGCTCGTGATCGGCGCGTCCCACAGCGCGGGGAACTCATCGGGAGGCTTGGGCGCGACCGCTTCCTCGTCTTCGACGAGCAGCAGATAGCCGGCCAAAGGCAGCGCGAGCAACGCCAGGACGTAGGTGATCGGACTGGTGCGCTGCTTGCGGCGCGTGATCATCGCCGCTGCGTCGGTCACCTCGATCATCGTCAGGGCGATCTGCACACGCCCCACGCCGAGGACCGCTCCGGCGGGCAGGGCGGTCTGCGCGAAGGGCATGCCGTTGAGCGTGGGATAGGGCTGCGCTGCGCGCGCCTGCGCTTGGAGCCCCTCCGCCGTCACGTGAATGGCCACGTGCTCCACGGCGGCCTCCTCGGGCGGCAAGCGAATCTCGCAGTGCGCTCCGCTGCCGACGAGAACCCGGTCGGAGTCGATGACCAACTCCTCGATCTTCCCGTCGGGATAGCGGATGTGGAACTTGAGTCCGTTCACCGGTAGGGCACCTCGAGCCCTGGGGGCTGCGAGCCGCGGATCATAGACGGGCGGGGGAGGAATTACAGCCCGATCTCGACGGTGACGGTAGAGTCGACGCCGTGGGCGAAATCCTTGACGATCGTGGCGCTCGGCGGCGGCATGGACCACGGATCGGTTGCCGAGCTCCAGACCGGGACACTGACCCGATGGCGTCCCGATTCGGAGATGTGCGTGACGTGACACGGACAGCCCTGCACCTGGTCGAAGGTGTAGCGATAGCCAGCCCAGGTCACCGCATGTGTCTCGCCCGGCTTGACCTCCACGTACTCCACCATGCACTGACCGCACACCATGCACCCGCCCCCGTCGGCGACGTCGGAGCACTCGCTGGAGCACGCGCCCGAGCGCGCGATCGGTGTCGCGTAGCCGCTCGCGCATGCCGTGACCTCCATTTGGATCTCGCAGTTCTCGTACAGGTACGAGGACTTGCTCGAAGAGTTGCGGAAGAGAAACACGGTCTGCCAGGGACCGGTTCCGACCGCTGGGACGGCGCAGGGATCGACGGTTCCACCGGTCCCGGCGACACCGGCCGTGCCCGCCGTGCCCGCCGTTCCGCCCGTGCCCGCCGAGCCCCCGGCGTTGGCCTGATCGCCGCTCTCGCTCACCGTTCCGCCGCAGGACACCGCAAGCGCGAAGACGGCAGCCCCCAGAACGCAGAATCGTCTCATGAAGGACAGTGTGACACGCCGCGGGGCTGCATGGCGACGATGCGCGTTTCCGCGCGGTCCACCGCGCATCCTTTCTCCGCTACACTCCTCACGTCATGCGGCTCCATCCCCTCCTGACCCTCCTCCTGCTCGTCGCTTGTCACCCCGCCCCTGCTCCCCCGCTACCGATCCCGCAGCCCGTCGTCCCCCTGCCGCCTGCGTCCTCGTCCTCGTCCTCGTCCTCGTCCTCGCCCGCGCCTTCTGCTGCTCCCGCTCCCGTTGCGCCCGCCCTCGCGTCCCTCCCCGTAGTCTGGTCCCACCGCTGGGGAGGCCACGAGCCCGCAATCGTGGACACGCCCACGGGTCGCGCCGTGCTCACGGTCGAACCGGGCGGTCACGCCGCGGTGTTGCTCGACGCCCGCACCGGCGCGGTGCGCTGGACGGCAACGGCGCCGAAGGACGTGGAATGGACGAAGGTGATCGTGGCGGGAACGCTGTGGCTCGTCGATGGGTATCGTCAACCGCAGGGAGGAGCGCTGTCACGTCTGGAGCCCGCGACCGGCGCGATCGCGTGGACCCGCTACGATCCCGAAGGCGAGCCGTCGATCGGGAGCGCGGGGAGCGGAATCGAGGTGTTCGCGTCAGGGCGGTGCCAGTCGCGCCTGCTCGATCCGTCCACGGGCAGGAGCTTCGGTGCGCCGATGCGCGGCCGTGACATCGAGATGTTCGGCCACGGCAACATGAGGCCCGGCCATCGGTGCGATCACGTCGTCACGCTGTTCGGTATGGTGGACGACATCGGTGTCGTCGCACACGAGCCGGCTCCGCGACGGTGGATCCTGGAAGGCATCGACACCGGGGGTAGGAGTCGCTGGAAGCTGCCGATCGGCGAAGAGCGACCGCACGGCTTGCACTTCGAAGGCGGCCACGCGCTCTTCGTGCAAGGCGCTGCTGCGCACGTGCTGCGGGTGGAGATGCGCACGGGGCGGATCGTGTGGAAGCGTCCGATGCCCGACGGCGCATCGTGCGCGGATCGCGGTCTGTACCCGATGATTCGGAGCGGTCCGGGATGGGGAGGGAAGGCATCGAGGCTGCTGGTGAGCTCGTGCGCGTCGGCCTCGCTCTGGGACACGGCGACGGGCAAGGTTCTGTGGTCGCGGCCGACGGCTGGAGCCTCGCCGGTGATCGTGGGGGTCACGCCGGATCACGCCGACGACGGCGAGCTGCGATTCCTCGACGTGGCGCCGGCGATCCGGTGGTTCACGGTGGAAGGGGAGGCAGCGGGGAGCGCGACGCTGCCGGAGGACGTGAACGGTGTATTCCCGATGGGCGAGGTGGTGGTCGTGGAGCCGGCGGGGTTCCAGTCGGTGATGGGGGTGGGGCGAGACGGCGCGACGAAGTGGGAGCACCGATTGGGTGAGAGCGCAGGGCGCAGGGCTGGGGACTGGTTCGTGATGATCGTCGGGCGGGACGACACCCAGGTGTTGATCCGTCCGGCCGACGGCTGGGCTCGCAAGCTGGCGACGGGCTCTCCGTACGTGCTCGGAGAAGCATCGGGACTGAAGGGCGAGCCAGGAGTGTTCGTCACGACGCGACGCCCTCCCGATGAGATCGTGGGGCTGAGACTCTGACGGCAGGCGGCTGGACCGGCGCGCGCAGCCTGCGGGCGTGGTAGAACGCGCGATCATGACCGAGCGTACCGGCGTCCTCGCCCTCATCGGCAACACCCCGATCGTCCCGCTGCGTTGCGTGAATCCGAACCCCGGGGTCGAGCTGTACGGCAAGCTCGAGCGCAACAACCCAGGCGGGTCGATCAAGGATCGCATTGCGCTGTCGATGATCGAGCATGCGGAGCGCAAGGGGGAGCTGAGGCCCGGGCAGACGATCCTGGAGGCGACGAGCGGCAACACGGGCATCGGGCTGGCGATGGTCGCGTCGGTGAAAGGGTATCCGCTACTGCTGGCGATGAGCGAGGGAGTGTCGGTGGAGCGTCGCAAGATCCTGGCGGCGTTCGGGGCGAAGTTCGTGCTGACGCCGGCGGATCGGGGCACCGACGGGGCGATCGAGAAGGTGTACGAGATGGTGACGGAGGAGCCGGATCGGTACTTCCTCGCGGACCAGTACAACAACGAGGCGAACATCCTGGCGCACTACGAGGGGACGGCGCCGGAGATCTGGCGGCAGACCGAGGGGAGGCTGACGCACTTCGTGGCCGCGATGGGGACGACAGGCACGGTGATGGGCTGCTCGAAGCGTCTGCGGGAGCTCGATCCGCGGGTGAGGATCATCGGAGTGGAGCCGTACCTGGGGCACAAGATCCAGGGGTTGAAGAATCTCAAGGAGGCCTATCTTCCGGGGATCTACAAAGCATCTGCGCTCGACGAGAAGGTGAACATCGACGACGACGCGGCGTTCGAGATGGCGCGACGGCTGGCGCGCGAGGAGGGGCTGCTGGTCGGCATGAGCTCGGGGGCGGCGGTGCACGTGGCGGTGGAGATCGCCAGGCAGATCGAGTCGGGGGTGATCGTGGTGATCCTGCCCGACGGCGGCGATCGGTACCTGAGCACGTCGCTGTTCGACGTGGCGGAGCAGCCGGACGCTGTGCCTTTGCGGCTGCACTTCTTCAACAGCCTGACGCGCCGGGACGAACCGTTCGAGCCGTTGTCGCGAGGCAAGTCGGTGACGATGTACTCGTGCGGGCCGACGGTGCATCGGCGGCCGCACCTGGGGTTGTTGCGTCGGATGATGGCCGACGATCTGGTTCGGCGGACGCTGGAGTACAGCGGATACGATGTGCACCATGTGGTGAGCATCACGGACTTCGACGACAACACGCTGCAAGAGTCGGAGCGGACGGGCGAGGCGATGAAGGAGCTGTGCGTGCGCCACGAGGGGGAGTTCCTCGAGGATCTGCGCATGCTGTCGATGCTGTCGGCGACGCAGTACGTGCGGGCTTCGGAGTCCACGGGAGCGATGGTGGAGCTGACGCGCTCGCTGCTGCAGGCTGGATATGCGTACGAGAAGCTGCGCAGCGTGTACTTCAACATCGGCCGTGTGAGCACCTACGGGGAGCTGAGCGCCAACGACATCGGCAAGGTGAAGGTAGGGGCGACGGTGGATCTGGATCGGTACGACAAGGACGATCCGCGGGACTTCACGCTGTTGCGCCGGGCGACGTTGGCGGAGATGCGCAGGTGCCTGAGCTGCAAGACGGACTGGGGCATGGTGCGACCGAGCTGGCACGTGCAGTGTTCGGCGATGGCGCGTGCGACGCTGGGGGAGCGGTTCGACATCCACATGGCGTCGGTGGATCTGATCTTCCCGCACAACGAGAACGAGCTGGCGCAGAGTCGTGCGTTGACGGGGGAATCGCAGGCGCGATTCTGGCTTCACAGCGAGCTGGTGCTGCAGTCGGGCAAGAAGGTTTCGTACGACGACGAGACGTATGTGACGCTGCCGGATCTGATGGAGCGTGGGTACACGGCGCGGGAGGTGCGGCTGCTGCTGCTGCGCACGCACTACCGGCAGCCGGTGCAGCTGACGGACAGGGCGCTGGAGGAGACGCGGGCGAGCCTTCGTCGGGTCGACGAGTGCGTGCAGAAGCTGCGGGAGGTTGCAGCCTCGGGGCCGCACGTGCCGGAGGTGCAGGGGTGGATCGTCGAGATGAAGGAGGCGTTCCGCGCGGCGCTCTACGATGACGTCAACATGCCCGCGGCGCTGGCGGCGGTGTTCCGTCTGGTGCGTCAGGCCAATCACCTGATGGCCCGGCGCAGTCTCTGCGCGGACTGCGCGAAGGACGTGTTGGGGGCGATCCGGGATGTGGACCGGGTGATCGGCCTGCTGGAGGCCGAGGAGACACCGTTGGAGGTGCCGTCGGAAGTGAACGAGCTGGTTCGGGAGCGGGAGGAGGCCCGGCGCCAGCGGGCGTTCGAGGATGCGGATCGGTTGCGGGATCGGATCGCGCAGCTGGGGTGGACGGTGGAGGATCGAGCGGAAGGGCCGCGGGTTCGTCGGCGCTGTCCCTGAGGTTCCGTGGTCCGGCTTGTGCCGCCGCGTGCGCTCTGCCAGACTGCGGCGGACAGCGTGCTCACTCTCGACGAAGTCAAGCCGGGGCTGGCTCTCGGCCGGTACGAGTTCCTCCTGCCGATCGCGCGAGGCGGGATGGCGGCGGTGTGGGCGGCGAGGGCGCGAGGGGCGCGGGGGTTCCAGCGCACGGTGGCGATCAAGACGATGCTGCCGACGCTCAGCGCCGATCCGCACTTCGAGACGATGTTCCTGGACGAGGCGCGGATCGCCTCGCGCATCCGGCACCCCAACGTCGTGGAGATCGTGGACCTCGGCGAGCAGGATTCGTTGCTCTACATCGTCATGGAGTGGATCGACGGCGAGCCGTTGAGCACGCTGATGCGCAAGGCCGGCGACGACGGGCAACTGCCGATGGGGATCAGCGCGCGGATCATGGCGGACGCGTGTGCGGGGCTGCATGCGGCGCACGAGCTGCGCGATGACGACGGGAAGGTGGTCGGACTGGTCCACCGGGACATCTCGCCGCAGAACATCATGGTCAGCTACGACGGCATTGTGAAGCTGCTCGACTTCGGGGTCGCCAAGGCCGCGGGCAACAGCACCGTCGAGACCGCCGCCGGTCACGTCAAAGGCAAGATCGCCTACATGGCTCCCGAGCAGGTCCTGGGAGAGAAGGTCGATCGACGAACCGACGTGTTCGCCTGCGGGATCGTGCTCTACCAGATCACGACGGGCAGGCACCCGTTCCGCGGCGAGGTCGATGCCGCCACGCTTCACAACGTGCTGCGGCGCGACGTCCCCTCGCCGCGCCACTTCGTTTCCAACTGTCCGCCGCGCCTGCACCAGATCGTGATGAAGGCGCTGCAGCGCGATCGGGAGAAGCGTTTCCAGACCGCCGCGGAGATGGCCAACGAACTCGAGGAGCTCGCGCGGGTCGGCGGAACCCGGACCACGACGCTGCAGGTCGCCGAGTTCATCCGGGCGTCCACCGGATCCATCGGCGAAGAACGCCGCGGGATGCTCAAGAAGGCCTTGCACGACGCCGACGGTCGTCAAAACAGCACCGCGGCCATGCTCGCCACCGCGGCCGACCCGGTGCAGCATACCCCTGCGTCCGGATCGCACATCATCAAGGCTGGTGAAACGCCGACCGGGGTCGAAGCCACGCACTCGTCGGTGTCGATCGCCGGTGCGCTGTCCACGACCGGATCGAGCCTGTCGACCGAGCCGCCGCCTGCGACGCGGCGGCGCATGGTTGGCGGAGCCATCGTCATCGGCATCGTGGCCGCGATCTGCATCCCGTTGGTCGGCCTGGCACTGTTGCGTCCGTCGGCGAATCCTCCGACGGAGCCGACCCAGCAGCCAGCGAGGCCGGCCGAGGCTTCCGCCGTGGCCACTGCAGCCGCTTCGGCACCCGTGAACTCGGCGCCATCGGCGTCTGCGACCGGCGCGGAGTCTTCCGTCGCCGCGGTCCCCCCCGCCATATCCAGTTCGGCACCTGAACCCTCCGCGGCTCCGGTCCAGACTGCGGCGCCGGTGGTTCCGATCCCGGGCTCGACCAAGGCCAAGGGCCCCGCCACCAAGGGCGGCGGCACCAAGGGCGGCTGGGTCCCGCCGCTGGCGGACCCCGGATTCTGACCCGCTCGAGTCGCGCGGGAATCTCGAGCTTACCTCCGGGGTCACGTCGCGCGAGGTGACGGCTCGGGGCGAGCTCTGGCATGATGGGGGCGTGATGAGCGAGTGCCCTTGGATCGCCTGCGGAGCGGCTTCCCTGCTGATCGTCGCGATGGCCGGGTGCTGCGGCAGACGTTCGGCTCCCATCCCGGACCCCGAGCCGCCGGCGAGCGAGATCGCGGAAGACGCCGGCTCGGGCGCCTCACGGCCGGCGGAGGCTCTGGAGCCACCGCGGTTCGGGGGCTGCGACGAGGACAACAAGCAGATCTACGTCGTCACAGACGACTTCCGACTCGTCCGCTTCCTGCCGGTGAAGCGTCTGTTCCATCCCATCGGGCGAGTGGGCTGTCTCGCCTCGGGGCGCGCGACACCGTACTCGATGGCGGTGGACCGGAATGGCGTGGCGTACGTGCTCTACAACAGCGGGGAGCTGTTCAAGGTGTCCACGCGCGACGCCATGTGCGTGAAGACCGCGTTTGCCGAGGGTCAGCACGGGATGAAGCTGTTCGGCATGGCCTTCGTGTCCGATGGTCCCGAGAGCGCGAGCGAGTCCTTGTGGGTAGCGGGCTTCGAGGAGCCGTGGCGTCTTGCGAAGATCGACGTGCAGTCGATGAAGATGCAGGCGCCGCTCGCGGTGAAGGGCAAGGGGGGGAGTTTCGAGCTGACGGGGCGCGGGGACGGGAAGGTGTTCGGGTTCGATCCGGAGCCTCCGGCGCGGATCGTGGAGTTCGAAACGGCAACCGGGGCGATCTCGCAGGATCGGATGGTGAAGGGTTTGCCCAAGTGCCAGTCGTGGGCGGTGGCGCAGTACTGGGGGGACTTCTGGGTGTTCTGCGACAAGCAGCTCACACGCTACTCGTTGAAGGACGACTCGTCGGAGGTGGTGCAGGCCGACACGGGGTATCGGATCGTCGGGGCGGGCGTCTCGACCTGCGCACCGAGCTCGAAGCCCTGAACCCCAGGCGGACGCGGGCGGAGGGGGGGGGGGAGACCGGGCAACAACCGGTTGAGCCGCACCGTTCCGCCGTGATACCGTGATTCGTTCGTGTCGTGAACCATCTCGTTCTGCGAAGCCAGGAGGAAACTGCACCGCATGCGTACCCGGCGCATTGAACGTACTGGGAGCTGTCGACGATCTGCGCGTTGGAGGGCATTGCTGGTCGGCGCGGCGGTGGCGGCGGTCGTCGTGACGGGGTCACCTACGGAGGCTGTCGCCCAGGAGGGCAAGTCGTTCGGGTATGCGGAACCATTTCCCGGGACGGTGCGGGAGCAGCTTCTTGACAACCAGGCGAGGACGGGGGCCCAGCTCTACGGCGCAGTGGGGATGCTGGAGCGGGAGATCCTGCCGGAGGTGGATCGGTACGGAGCGTCGGCGATCTCGGGCTTCACGATGATGATGGGCGGGGTGCGGGTCCCCGGATACTGCGCGGTGTGCGGAGACGTTGGCGATTCCCGTTCGGAGTACCGACTGCTTCCGGCGGACACGTACGCGTGGTCCGTGGGAGCGGGATTCCAGCGCGAGTATATTGGAGCGTTTGCGGTGGCTTCGGCGACCTACACGCGCGTGGCGGACAGCACCGAGACGTTCGCGGCCAGGGCGGGCTGGCCGCTGGCCGGCATGATGGGGCTGCCGTTCTCGCATGTTGCGCTGCTGGCTGCGCCCTTCGCGACCGGGCCCATCCGCAGTGGAGACGACGGTCTGGCGCAGATGGTTTCGTACGTTGCGGGGGTGAGCTTCGCGTATGCGGGGCAGAGCCTTCGGCTGGGGATGATTGGGAGCAGCCGCGGGGCGGGTCTGTATACCAATCTGACGCAGACGCGGTTGCGGGCTTTCCTGAGCGCAGCGTTGATGGATGAGTTCAAGGATGTGCCGCTGTTCAAGCTCGGATTTGATCACGTACCCGACTCGGTCTGGAGCAATCTCGACAAGGTGTTCGAGGACGACGCAGCGGAGCGGCGGGAGCGCGATCGCCGCTCCGACAAGCTCGAGGGGGGAACGACGTCGTTCTACGGGCGAAGGGTGCAGTTCCTGATTCCGCGTCCCGGGGCAGCGGACGTGACCCACGACTTCGGCTCACTGCCGTTCTGGTCCACACACGTCGAGAGGACGGGGCTGGCGAAGGGGATAGTCGATGTCGGTGTGGCGGCCGGGTTGAAACCGTCGCTGATGCTGCACGAGGCGCGGATCTCCCTTCACAACAAGGAATACCACACGACGGGGACAGGGGTGATGTTGTCGCTGGGGGCCGTGCAGCTTCCTGCACTGTACATGCTGGCCCAGCAGCCAGGGATGCATCTGGCGTTCCGTGCAGAGGTCAAGATCAAGCACGTAGTCCGGTTCGCGACGTATCGAAACGAGCCGGAGATCCTGACCGCGTTTCCATATGCGTACGATGCCTGGACGGTGAGCTTGCTGGTCAATCCGCTGCTGATGCTCGCAGGAATGATGAAATGAAGCATCCCAATCGACTCCGGAGGATGGGTGGGATCTCCATGGCGGCGACGCTGCTGACGGGGGGCGTCGCGTTCCTTGCGCTGCACGGCTGCGACTCCCAACTGCCGGGCGACGAGGCCTGTCGCGACGTGGGCTACTCCATCGCCAACAAGGTGTTCGAGTGCACGGGAGAGGTGGACAAGGCGAATGACGCCTACGAGCGTTTCATGGACGGGCACACCTGTCTGCTGAAGGAGGAGGGAACGCCATCGGCGACGCAGTTCAAGTGTTCGCAGAAGATACTCCTGCTGACGTGCGACCAGGTGGCCGCCTACGGCGACGACTACGACCGTTGGATGGCGAATGCGGCGGCGGAGTGCAGCGAGGTGTATCTGGCATCGGACGGTGGAGTCCTGCCCGAGGGGGAGGTCCCTGTGGAGGCCGGTGTGGAGGGTGGGGACGCGACGGTCGACGGCTCGGACGGAGGGATAGACGTGCAGACCGACGTCGCGGACGAGCCTGTGGAAACCCATTACTTGTTCGCTGTCTACGGCACGGTGGACGGCAAGCCAACGCAGATAGTGTGCCAGGGGAGCCTCGCGTATGACGAGTACCCGGCCAATCCTGGTGCAACCTGCAAGGATGTGCAGGACGACGTTACGGCGGACCTGACGGTCATCAAGGCGGAGAAGGGGATATTCGACGGCGCGGAGGCCCTTGCACGGGTGAGTCTTTCCTTGACGTTCGTGGCTTCGTGGACGGGTGCGCCGACGACGGTCGTGGTGGACGAGAGTTGGACCAATGTGAAGGCTTCTGTGGTGGAATACGAGAAAGAGCCTGGAGGAGTTGCCTGGCTCGTGGGCAACTTCTGGGCGGACCATGCGGCGCAACCTGCAACCAGCGGACTGAACGTGAGCTTCGAATTCAAGCATGTTCCTTGCGAATCGGCATGTCCTTAGGGGCCTCCAATAGCCGGATTGGCCCACGGGCTCGGGCTCGGGGAGGGATTCGTTGTTTGGAGGCCCCACAGGGGGATTCGGACCGGATCTTCGCCCCATGGAGGGGTCGGCTCCGGATTCCAATCCGGGGCTTCAGTACGAGTCCGCGGGGATCTCGATTCCCTTGGGCAGCGTGAGAACGAGGGTGGGCAGTCCCGGCTCGCCTTGATCCATGTAGCGATAGCGGGCCAGATTGCCCATCACGTGTGCGACGTAGCGTCGCGTCTCGCCGAACGGAATGCGCGCGACCCACAGGTCGAGGGGCAGATCGCCGGCCCGCTCGAGCCAGCGTCCGACCGCCTTCGGACCCGCGTTGTACGCGGCGACGACCAGGGGGACGTGGCCGTCGAGATCGCGCAGGAGACGGGCGAGGTAGCGGGCGCTCAGGTCGAGGTTGTCAGAGGGATTGCGCAGCAGCGCGGGGTCGTAGGGAGTGGAGGTCTCCTCGGCGATCTTGCGAGCCGTGGTCGGCATCAACTGCATGAGGCCGAGGGCGCCGACCGGGGAACGCGCCTCGGGGCGAAAGGAGCTCTCCTGGCGCATGATGGCGTAGATGAGGCCCACAGGGAGGGAGTCTCGCGACTGGAGCTCCTGGACGAGGCGCGAGTAGGGGCGCGGATAGCGGCACTCCCAGGCCCAACGCGAGGCGGGGGACGGGGCCGCGGACAGGAGCGCTGCGGGCACGGCGCGCAACGACTGCTGATGGCGGCGGTATCCGGGCGCGAGCTGACCGAACAGCGAGCACATCGCCTCTCCGGCTCGTGGACCCCACGGCCGGGAGACCTCCGTCTCGTGTTCGCGAAGCCAGTCCTCGGCCTCGTCGTCGAGCCCGAGTCGCTGCAACAGCGCGGCGGTCGGCGGGAGCTTGAAGTCGGCGGGCTCCGGGGCGGCGGCTGGCGAGGGGGGGATCGGCGAGGGAGCCGGGTGTCCTGCGGCAGCGAGGCGGGCGGCGGCGATCAGCGCAGGCCACGACAGGGGGAGATCGCGGATGTTGGAGGTCCAGGTGGCGAGGGCGGCGGCGCGGTCTCCGCTCTGCAAGGCTGCGACGGCCTCGAGGTGGCGGAGGGAGGCCTTGGCGAGGGGTTCGCGCGTGCGGTTGGCGAGCTCGCCCAGGAGCTTGCGGGCGCGCTCGTGCTTGCCAGCGAGCAGCGTGGAGACGGCGAGCTCGTAGCGCGCGGTCTCGAGGCTTTCTCCCTTGGGGTAGGCGGCGAGGTACGATCCATAGGCGCGGGTGGCGTCGGACCACGAGGCCTCGAGCAGGTGCAGGCGCGCGGTCTGGTAGGCTGCGCGCTCGCCCCACTTCGTACGCGGGAAGGAGCGCGCGACTTGTGCGTAGCGGACGGCGGCCCGCGGGTTCTGATCCGCACGGGCCAGGGCCTTGGCCGCGTAGTAACCGGCCTCGGGCGCCAGCTTCCGATCCAGCCTCGGCACCTGCTCGAAGGCGTCCGCCGCCTCCGCGTAGTGCGCGCGATCGAGGTAGAGGGACATGGCCTTGGCGAAGGCGAGCGCCCCGGGAGACGGACGCCCGGGCGCGGTCGCCGCGCGCTGCATCGCCTCCATGGCCGCGAGCGAGTTGCCGTCGCGCGCCAGGCGGTGCGCCCGATCGATGTGCTCCGACGCCGTCGCCGCCTGGTTCGGATCGAGCCGCGCGATCTCGTCGTCGAGACCTTCGGCGTCCGCGCGTCCGGGATCGTTTCGTGTCACGAACTTGAGGTCCGCGGCCGCGGTGGCTCGGTCGCCTGCGGCGCGGGCGATCCTTGCGCGCACGGAGCGGGCCTCGACGGCGGCGGGTCCGGTGGAGCGCCCGGCGGTGCGCACGGCGCGATCGGCAGCGTCCCGCGCCTCGCGTGTGCGACCGGCCTTCTCCCAGGCGCACGCGGCCTTGACCAGGGAATCGACGTTCGTTCGTGAACCGAAGTATCTGGCCGCGTCCTCGACCGGCCCGGCGTGGATCCACGCTTCCGCACGGTGGAACGCGATGTCCTCGGACAGCTCCGGGAGCGCGCGCTCGAGCCCGTCGAGCAGCCGCGCGGCGCGCGCGTGATCCCCGAGCGCGAGGGCGGCCCGCGCGCGAACGTACCGCAGATCGGGAGTCGATCGCGCCGCTTCGTCGAGGACGTCGATCCCCGCAGCGGCGTCCTTCCACCGGCCCACTCGCACGGCCTCGGCCCAGGCACGCGCGGGTGCGGGCGGCGAGGCAGAGGCTGCGACCGTGGCCGGACTCGATGCGGACGCCGACGCGGAAGCGGTCGCGAGAGGGGGCGCGGAAGCATCGACCTGATCGGCAAGGCGCGTGCAGCCGGACGCGGCGGCGAGGGCGATCGCGAGGCCCGCGAGGGGGGCGAAGGTCAGCCGCCGACGGACCATAGATCTTCCCGGACCCAGGGTTCGACGAGCTCGCGGAATCTGCCTTCGGTGCGCAGGCCGCCGAGGATGGAGGCCAGGCCCCACTGCAGGCGGTTGACGAAGGTCAGGTCGAAGGGCATGCGGATCGGCGCGGGGAGGTGGAGGGAGCCGTCGGGCTCCTTGAGCATCTTGCGATGACCGCGCACCAGGAACTGCACGGCTTCGCGCGCGCTCTCGGGCGTGTACCGGTAGGTGCCCGACACGGTGATGGGCATCAGCAGCTCCAGCGTGTAGCTGCGGTACAGGTCCCAGGAGGCCTTGTCGTCGGGATCGAACCCGAGGAACTCCACGCAGGCGCGATCGAACTCCACCCAGTCGCCGTCCATCGCCGCACGGATGTAGCGCTTCATGCCTGCGATCATCTCCGGCGGCAGGACCTTCACGCACCCGAAGTCGAGGAAGCCCACCTTTCCGTCGCCCAGGAAACGGTAGTTGCCTGGATGGGGATCGGCGTACATGACGCCATAGCGCAGCAGCGATCGGAACATGAACGTCCAGATCGTGACCCCCGCAGCGTCGCGCTCCTGCTGGCTCGCTTCCCTGCAGAACGGCTCGTAGCCCACACCGTCGAGGAGCTGCGCGGTGAGCACGCGGCGCGACGACAGGGAATGGTGCACGCGCGGGATCACGACGTCCGGAAGATCGGAGGTGATCCTGCGGAACAGATCGGCGTTCTCCGCTTCGAGGCCGTAGTCGAGCTCGTCGAGGAAGACGCGCTTGATCTCCTCGAGGGTCTGCTTGGACTGGTACTGCCTGGACAGGGGGGAGACGAACGACTCGAGGACCGAGAGGCTTTTGAGGTCATTCTGCAGGGCCTTGTCGATGCCGGGGTACTGGACCTTGACGGCGACATGGTCACCGGTGCGGGTGACGGCGCGGTGGACCTGACCGAGGCTGGCGGCGGCGAAGGGCTGTCGTTCCCAGGAAAAGAAGAGCTGTTCGGGCGGCGTGCCGAAGTCCTGCAGCACGATGTGCTCGGCGGCCTCGGGGCTGAGAGGCGGAGCCTTGTCCTGGAGCTGGCGCAGCAACCGCTGGACCTTGTCTTCGTAGCCGGGGGGCGCGAGGCCGTCGATGTAGCTGAACATCTGCCCGATCTTGAGCGGAAGACCCTTCATCTCGCCCAGCGTCTTGAGCAGCGCCTTGCCCGTCTTCTTCGCCTCTTCGTACGCCACCTGACCGGCACGCCGCTCCTCGTCCTCCGTTCGCTTCACGCCCAGAGCGCGACGGGCGCCCTCGACCGCGACGGGCAGGGCCTTGGGTACCAGGGCGCCGAGGAGGGCGATACGTCCGATGCGGGACGAGGGGGCCTCCTTGCGATCGGAGGCGGGCAGGCCCGCGGAGGCCGGGGGTTTGCGGACGTCGGAGCTCATGGTGTGCTGCGGATCCAACCTTAGCGGCGGTGGCCGAGTGCTGCCAGGGGCAGTTCGGGACGGCGCCTTGTCGTCGGGGCGCGTCCGCATGGTAGGCTGCGTTCTTCCTGCCGTTCCGACGATGCGCTGAGAGTACTTCGTGCCCACCCTGTCCGAGTTCCCTCCCCTGCTTGCGCGGCTTTTTGCCGTGATGTTCGGGTTGGCCTGGGGCAGCTTCCTCAACGTCGTCATCTACCGCGTGCCGCGCGGTGAGTCGGTGGTGCGCCCGGCCTCGCACTGCCCCGAGTGCGGCAAGCCCATCCGGGCGTGGGACAACGTGCCGCTGTTGAGCTGGCTGGTGCTACGCGGACGCGCCCGCTGCTGCGGCGTACGCATCTCGCCGCGCTACTTCTTCGTCGAGCTGCTCGGCGGCATGATCGCCCTCGCCATCGTCGAGGCCGTCGTCCTGCAGCTCCCCCCCGATACCCCGATCGCCCTCGCCGGCGCCGTCTTCGTTGCCGACTTCGCCCTCGCCCTCGGCCTCATCGCTGCGTCGTTCATCGACCTCGAGCACATGTACATCCCCGACTCGATCTCGTACGGCGCCGCGGTGCTCGGCATCCTCACCGTCCCGCTGCGACCCCCGCTCTCGTGGCTCGATGCGCTCGGTGCGGGTGCTGCTGCCTTCCTGCTCGTGTGGCTCGTGTTCGGGTTGCTCTATCGCGTGCTTCGCGGCCGCACCGGCATGGGTCTCGGCGACGCCAAACTGCTGATGGTGGCGGGCGCGTGGTTCGGCTGGAGCGGCATCGTGTTCGTACTGCTCGCGGGCGCCGTCCAGGGAACGATCGTCGCAGCGATCATGCTGCTAGTACGGGGCCGCATCGAAGAGCCGGAAGCGGTCCGCCGCGAGCGGGAGGAGACCCTCGCGCGCATCGCCGCCATCGAGGATCCGCAGGAGCGCGAAGCAGCCGAGGAGGAAGCCGCGCGGGATCCGATCTTCGAGCCCACCGAAGGCGTGGGACAGACCCGCATCGCCTTCGGACCCTTCCTCGCGCTCGCCACGATCGAGTACCTGCTGTTCGGCAAGCTGCTGCTCGAAGGAACGCTGCAATGGCTCGTGCCCGGTTGACCCGCCCCCTCGCCGTCGCGTCCGTGGCGCTCGCGAGCGCGTACGCTTCCGCGTGCGCGACGGCGCTGCCGCAACCTCCTCTCGGTCCGCACAACGACCTCGACACCTGGGTGTACGTGCACGAAGCGCCGCCCGAGCCTGCTCAGGTGGAGGAGATCCCCGCTTCGCCGGATCCGAGGGCCGTGTGGATCGACGGCTCCTGGGACTGGAAGGGGAAGCGGTGGGTGTGGAAGGAGGGGTCGTGGCAGCTCCCGCCGCCGGGCGCCTACTACGCGCGCCCGGTGCTCAAAGGGATCCCCACGGCGCAGTACGAGACGCCGAAGCCGGGACAAGGCGGGCAGCTTCTCGGGTACACGCTGATGCTGATGTACAACCCCGGACATTGGCATCTGTCCGGCCGGGTGGTCGAGGAGTTTCCGGTGGCGGCGAGCCCGTTGCGTTGAGCGATCGGACCGCGTGGAGAGACGGCGCGCAGACGCGAGCCGCAGCGTTCGAATCAGGAGGCGAAGTACACGGTTGCGCGACGATCGCCGGTCTTCCTCATGCGCCGATCGTCGAGCATGAGCTTGATCGGACGCATCAGATCGCGGGTCGAGGTGCCGAGCTCCTTGTTGATCTGCTCGATGCGCAGGCCTGCGGGGCGCTGACGGAGCAGGTCCAGGACGCGCTTCCCGGTCTCCTCGAGCTGCGCGACGGAGCGACGGACGAGCTTGCCAGCGGGCTTGGCGGCAGGTTTCGCGGCAGGTCTGGCAACGGGCTTCGCGGCCTTGGCAGCGGGCTTCGCGGCCGGACGGGGGGCGCTTGGAGCGCGCGCGACGGAGAGCTTGTCGACGGCGACCTGGGAGGCAACATCGTTCAAGATGCCGGTGAAGAGATCGACGAGGGAGTCGGCAAAGCTATCGGCTGCGCGCTGCAGCTGTTCCTGGAGGAGGGTGGTGTTCATGCGGCGCACCTTTCCACGATCCGAGACGACCTGACAAGACTTCGCAACGGCGCAGCGTCGCCGAGGCGTGCTATATGCGCCCCGCCTGCCCCCATAACGGGAGCGGCGAGCCGCCTCCGACCCACTCCGAGGGGAGTCCGATGAGCATCAAGAAGACGCTGTTGAAGCATGGGATGGCGCTGATGAGCGACCCGCGCGTGATGAAGCTCGCCCAGGACGACCGCGTCATGAGCGCGGTGATGGGAGTCATGAGCGTCCCCGGTCGTGTGATCACTTTCACGCAGGACCAATCGGTCCGCTTCGCGCGCGCCATGGACCTCGCGACCGAGCAGGAGGTCAAGGACCTGCGCCGGACGGTCCGCTCTCTGGAAGAGCAGATCGCCGAGCTCCAGAAGCAGCAGCGCGACAAGCCCGCCTCCTGACCTCCCCGGTCCCCTCCCCTGGCCCGTCCGGGCACTCTCCGTATCGAAACGTCGGGCTGACCTTCGGCTGCCGTTTGGTGTAGGCTGGCACACACCCGAACCCCGCTGGCACATTGCGTGACAGGAGCCTGCTGCCATGGCACGTCGTCTTCCCGTTGCATCGACGCTATTGCTCACATGCCTCGCCGTTGGAGGGTGGACGGCACGTGCCGAGGCACAGCAGACGGCCGAGAAGACCGGCGCAATGGCCCAGGGTGAGCGGGATGCGACGCTCGCTTCGGCCGCTCTCGTGGCATCGCCCGATTCGAAGGAGGGGAAGAGCGATGAGGGGAAAGGGGAGGAGGGAAAGGCCCAGGAGGAGAAGGGCGAGGAGGGGGAGCCGAAGGTGCACGGAGGTGCGACGGCGAAGGAAACACCGGCAGCGGAGCCGACGGGGGACGGCGAATACGAGCAGGTGCCGGGCAAGACGTATCACTCGTTGGGCGCGCGCTTCCGGATGGCGGTGATACCGCAGTTCATGTTCGGGCTGTTCGGCGCGAACGGGGGCAAGACCGTGTTGTCGCCGCAAGTGGGGCCGGAGCTGGCGGTGCGGCGCAACGGCTTCGAGTACGACTTGTGGTTGACGTACTCGAGCTACGGGATGTCGGACGCGCCCTTCAAGGCGAAGGACGATCCGGACACGTCGTACGAGATTATCCGTTCCGAGATCAAGACGGTGAGCATTGGAGCGGACTTCCTGTGGTCGGCGAAGATGCACCGGAAGCTGTCGTTCGTGTACGGCGGCGGTGCGGGGATCGGGGTGGTGTTCGGGGACCTGTACCGGACCCAGTCCTATCCTGCGTCGGGGGTGAAGTCGGATGCGGAGGGCTACCTGCCGTGCAAGGGGGTGGGCAATCCGAACGGCGCGTACTGCGGCAACGACAACGATCACTACCCCGGGTACAAGGAGGCGAGCTGGATCGGTGGGGGGCAGAAGCCGATTCTCTTCCCCTGGATCGCGCCGATCCAGTTGGGGCTCCGGTGGACGCCGTCGCCGAAGATCGTGCTGCGCCTCGACGCGGGCGTGGCATTTCCCGGACCCTTCTTCTTTGGGATCGCGGCACAACACGGGCTTTTCTGAGCGATGGAAACCAGGCTTCCCGGACGGTATGCGAGGCTCGCGGTGCTGGGGCACGGCGGAGGCGGCCAGGTGTGGGCCGTGCGCGATCGGCTCACGAACAAGACGGTCGCGCTCAAGGCGTTGGCCGAGGGGGCCTCGGAGCGAGAGGTCGATGCCCTGGTGCGCGAGGCGGTCGCCTTGAGCGGACTGGAGGGGCTCGGCTTTCCGCGCGTGTTGCGCTTCGGTCGTCTCCCCGAAACGCGCAGGGCCTACATGGTCCGCGAGCTGGTGCAGGGCGAGAGCCTGGCGGCGCTGCTCGAGCGCGTCTCCCCCGATCCGCGCGTGAGTCTCGGAGCCGTGGCGCGCGCGGCCGATCAGCTCACGGGGCTGCACCGCGCGGGGTTGCTGCACGGCGACGTCAAGCCGGCGAACATCATCGTGGAGGGAGACGGCGGCGCGACGCTGGTCGATCTGGGACTTGCGGCGCCGTGGCGGGAGGGGGGCACGCGACCCGAGGGGCTGACTCCGCAGTATGCGGCGCCCGAGCTGTTCGCGGGGCTGCCGCTCACGGTGCGCGCGGAGATCTACGCGCTCGGGGCCACCCTCGCGGAGGTGTTGGATCGCTGCGCGGCCCAGCTCGAGCCGCACACGTCCGAGGAGCTGCGGGCGATCGCGTCGCGCGCGACGCACGAAGACCCTTCGAGCCGGTATCCGAGCGCCGACGAGCTGGCGAGCGCGTTGCGTCAGGCGGCGCGGGTGCGCATGCCCGACGAGGGCTTCGCAGCGGACGCTGCGTGGGCGGTGGTGGGGCTCGACGGTCCTGCGAACCTCATGCTGTCGAAGCTCGCGTCGTTGCCGGCGGGAGCGGTCCTGGCGCTCGAGGGCAAGCACGGCTCCGGGCGCACGGTGCTGGTGCGTCGCGCAGCGTGGACGCTGGGTGTCGAGGGACGCGAAGTGGCGTGGATCGAGCAGCAGGGGACGCTTCCGGTGATGGACGCGCTCGAGCTGGAGCTGGGGTCGTTGGAGTCCGACGCGGGGTCGGTGATGCTGATCGACGACGCGGAGCACTTGCCGCCGGTGGCGGTGGAGCGTCTGTCGCGAGCGCGGGAGGCGGGGGCAAGGATCGTGATGGTGGCGAGCGCCGCGGCCGCGGAGAAGCTCGGCGGTCCGGTGGAGGTCCTGCAGGTTCCGCCGCTCGATCGCGCGGCAGCCGCAGGCCTGGTGCGCAGCGCGATCCCGTCGCTGTCCGACGCGCTGCTCGATCACGTGATCGCGCGCGGCGCGGGCAGGCCCGGTCGTCTGCGGGCCATCGTGCGTGCCATCGGCCAGAAGGCCGTCGTGTCGCCGGCCGACGTCGATCGGCTGCTCGATCAGGATGCAGGGGGAAAGCGGGGCTCGATCACGCCTCCTTCGGGGGTGCAGCAGATCGAGCTGCTGCTCGAGCAAGGCCGATTCGACGAGGCAGCCGAGGCGCTAGCGCGGGTGCAAGGGGGAGAGCCGGTGGCCATGACGCTGGCGCGGGCGCGTCTGGCGTTGGGGCGCGGAGTAGCGAAGGACGCGCTGGAGCAACTCGAGACGATCCGGGACGCGTCGGCGTCGCAGGGGGGGTGGGTGCGTCGGCAATGGGCGCTGCTGGCGGCCAGGGCGATGCTGCGAACGGGCAAGTACGCAGAGGCGATGCAGCTCGCGCGCGAGGCCATGGGCGCGGGCGAGCCGTGCGATCCGGTGGCCATCGAGGCGGAGGCGACGCTGGGGCTTCTGCAGAGCTACCAGGGAGATCACGAAGAGGCAGCGAGAACCCTGCGGACGGCCTCGCTCCGAGCGACGGCGTGCCCCGAGCGGCGCGTGCGCGCGGTGGCCGTCGGTGCGCTCGCGGTGGCGCTTCAGCGGGCAGGCAACCTGCCCGAGGCGGTGCGCGCCTACGAGGAGTCGCTGGAGGCAGCCGAGGCTGCGGGCGACGCGGGAGCGGTGGCGAACACGCGGCTGAACCTGGCCGGTGTGACGCAGCTCACGGGCGATCTGGCGGGGGCGATCAAGCACCTCGAGGCGGCGATCGACATGGGGCGTCGCGCGGGGCGGGGCTCGACGGTGCGTCAGGCGCTGCTGAACCTGGCGAACCTCGACAACTACCTCGGACGCTACGCGCGTGCGCGCTCGGCGCTGGCCACGCTGGCCGAGCAGCGTGACGAGCTCACTGCGATCCATCGCGCGCAGCTCGTGGGTCTCGAGGCGGAGCTCGCGTCGTGCACGGGCGAGCTCACCGCGGCGGCGGACTTGTACGAGCAGTGTGCGAAGGCATACGACGAGTTGGGTCGCAACCTGGAGGCGGCGGAGGCGCGACTCGAGGGGGTGCTCGCGGCGGCGCGTGGGCCGTCACCCGATGCGCCTGCGCTCGCGCGGGTCATCGACCTGGCCGCACCGGGGCTGGGGGATTCGAGCGCGCATCGCGCGAGGCTGGCGCTCGCGCGCGGCACGGTGCTGGCGTTGCAGAACGACGAGGACGGGGCGAAGGCGGCGTACGACGGAGCGCTCGAGGCGGCGCGGCAGGCGGGCCAGCGCGAGTGGATCTGGAAGACGCTGCAGGCGCGCTCGCGGTTGCTCTACGAGATGGGTCAGGGGCTCGCCGCGCGTCGCGACAGCGAGGAGGCCCTGTCGGTGCTCGAGGAGATCGCCTCGCGGCTCCCGCGCGATCTGCGCGAGGTCTTCTGGGACGATCCGCGCAGGCGCGCCGTTCGCGCCTCGCACCTCGGCACGGTCGCGTCGGCCAAGGCCCAGTCCGTGCCCATGGCCCCGTCGGTCGTCCCCTCCAACCCGCTCATCGCGCGCGCCGGAACCCGCACCGGGTTCTCCGCCACCATCCCTTCCCTGCCGGTCGAGGAGCGCCTCGCGCGCCTGCTCGAGATCAACCGCGAGCTCGCTCGCGAGCACAGCCTCGAGCGCCTGCTCGAGCGCGTGACCGATCACGCGATCACGCTGCTCAACGCCGAGCGCGGGTTCGTGATCATGGTGCGCGACGGCGACCTCGTGGTGCACACCTCGCGCGATCGCAAGGGAGAGGATCCGAGCGCGAAGTTCTCCCGCAGCATCGCGGAGAAGGTGGTGGCGACCGGCGAGCCGATGGTGACGCTGAGCGCGGGCGACGACGAGCGGATGGCGAACTACCTGTCGGTGCACCAGCTCAACGTGCAATCGGTCGCGTGCGTGCCGATCCGGACGCCGGAGGGGCACGCGGCGGGAGCGCTGTATCTGGAGACCCGCATGCGCCCCGGGGCGTTGTTCCACGCGGAGCTCCCGACGCTGATGGCGTTCGCGGATCAGGCAGCGATCGCGATCGAGAACGCGCACCTGGTGACGGAGAATGCGAAGCGCGCCGACGAGCTGGCGAAGGCGAACGCGGAGCTGACCAAGGCGCACGCGCGCCTCGAGGAGCTGCTGGGACACCGCACCGCGCAGCTCGAGTCCACCCGGCGCGATCTCGCTTCGACCCGCGCCGTGCTGCGCAGCCACTTCGGCTACCACGGGCTCGTGGGGACGAGCGCGAAGATGCGCCGGGTCTATGCGCTGATCGATCGCATCAAGGACATGGACGTGCCGGTGCTGATCACCGGGGAGAGCGGGACGGGCAAGGAGGTGGTTGCCCGGGCGATCCACGGCTCGGGCGCGCGGGCGAAGAAGCCCTTCACGGGGTTGAACTGCGGCGCGATCCCGGAGCACCTGCTCGAGAGCGAGCTGTTCGGCCACGTGCGCGGCGCCTTCACGGGCGCCGACCGGGATCGCAAGGGGCTGTTCCGGGAGACCGAGGGGGGCACGATCCTGCTCGACGAGATCGGCGAGATGCCGGCCAAGATGCAGGCCGGGCTGCTGCGCGTGCTTCAGGAGAAGCTGGTCCGCCCCGTGGGCGGCACGCGCGAGGAGCGCGTCGAGGTCCGCGTGATCGCCGCCACCAACCGCGACCTGCTCAGGATGGTCGGCGAGGGCGCCTTCCGCGAGGACCTGTACTACCGGCTCCACGTGGTGGAGGTGAACATCCCGGCGCTGCGCGAGCGCACGGAGGACATCCCAGTCCTCATCGATCACTTCCTGCAGATCTTCGCGGCGCGCTACCGGCGCGAGCGCAAGACGATCACCCGCGACGCGCTGCGGTTCCTGTGCGAGTGCCCCTGGCCGGGCAACGTCCGCCAGCTCGAGAACACGCTGCTGAACGCGTGGGTCATGAGCGATCGGCCCGAGCTGGTCGAGGAGGACTTCGAGCTCGCGGGCCTGCGCCGCGCCACGACCGGTGTCAGCTCGTCGAGCGCGCCGCCTGCGGGTCGTCCCATCGAGGTCAGCCTGTCGGACCACGAGGCGGGCGAGAAGGAGCGCATCCTCGCCGCGCTGACAGCGGCGAACTGGAACCGGGTGAAAGCGGCGGAGATGTGCGGCATCCCGCGGCGCACGTTCTACCGTCGCCTGCGCAAGCACGGGATCCAGTAGAGCGGCTCAACCACTTCACAGCATGCCGTCGATGCCGGCCAGAGCCAACGCTCGGACAGCGGCCATTTCGTGCACGATTCAAGCCCGCCCCGTCATCCGCCCCGTGTACGTCGCGGGCAGCTCGAACACCAGCGCTCCGCCCCCGTCGACGCGCCGCGGAATCGCCTCCAGCCGTCCCCGATGCCAGCAGAACAGCGCAGGGCTCAGCGGACGCGGATCCTCCGCGTGCAAGGCCGACACCGCCGCGCTGAGCGCAGCGCCCTTCGCGATCAGATCGACCACGCCCGGGGAGACGATCAGGCAGCGCTGGCTCGGCACGGCAACGACGAACCCCTCTCCCTGGTCCTCGCTGCCCAGCAGCCGGTCCAACGCCAGCAGCCTCGAAGCGGTGTACTCGTCGCCCGCGTAGACGGCGGCACAAACCCCTGTCGCCTCCGTGCGCTCGGGCGGTGGAAGCCTCGACACGTTCTCCATCGCAAGCTCGAACAACGCGTCGCGTGAGATCCCCCATCGGTCCAGCAACTCGCGCGGCACCGTCACGTTCCCCTCGTCGTGCGCGATCACGAGCACGCAGACCATTCCCGGGTCGAGCGCGCGGACCACGGAACCTTGTGGATTCGGCGCCCGGTCCGCGGCGTGGATCACGACGCGCAGACGCGACCGCACGGCATCGAGGTCGGAAGCCTCGGCGAGCGCCGCGGCCGCAAGCCCGGTGGCACGGCGCAGTTGCCGCACGTGCTCTCGCACCGTTTCGATCCATCGCTCCGACGCCTGCTTCGCGCAGACACGGCATAGCGAAAATAGCTCGAAACTGCCTTCGGAAGCGAAGAGAGCCAGGTTGCGACGATCCAACCGTCCGTCGATCCCTTCGCGCCGGAACTCCTCTTCGAGGACGTCGAGCATCTGCGCCAACCGCGCAGGCTCGAGCCCCGTGGCAGTGGCCGGATCGGGGCGGCCCGTCACGAGCACGTGCCCTTCGGGCAGCTCGGGCAGCATCCTGGCGTACACGTCGAGGCTGCGCACGGCCAGCTTCACCACCGGCTTCCGCGCCCCCTCCACCACGACCGCAGCCAACGGATCGCTCGACAGCGCCAACGCCTCCAGCCCCGCCAGTTCAGCTCGCGAACCCTTCTGGCAAGCCCAACGCATTCGCACGGCGATGCGCTCCGGCCAGCGTTGCTCGAAGAACGAGCGCGGCAGCAGCGACAGAGGAATCGACACGGGCGGTCCCGACTCCGTGGAGACCACGAGGTTCGGCGCGTTCTGAACGAGGGCCTGTCCGATCGAGGAGATCTCGGACCAGGCGATGCGTCGAACGCCCGGGTTCCAGGCAGTCACCGACGGGAGCTCGAGCGCCCGGACGCCGACGATCAGGTCATAGGGACCTGCGCGCAAGAGCTTGATGCCCAGCAGCGACGCGACGAAGCCGAAGGCGATGAGTCCCCAACCGAGGATGCTCACGAGCCCAGGGATCGGCTTGGAGGACAGGGCGGGGACCGCCACGAACAGGAGCCCGATCCCCGCGAGGACCAGAGCGCTTCGGAACATCGGGCGCGACGGATCGAGGAGTCGGATCCTGGCCTCTTTCGCGAGGTCATCAGGAAACGCGTCGATGGGCTGCGCCATGCCGTCGGAGCAGACCGGAGGACCGGGGCCGGGTCAAGCCGCGAGACCTGCTCAGGGAAAAGCGGGGCAGCCGGTGCAGCCCTTCTGCCTGGGTGCGTGGACGCGCCCGCCTTCGCCGTCTCGATCCCATTGCAGATGCGGTGCCTGGCGGATCCGCTGCAACCATCAGCGCGCCGACTGGTGTGCAAGCTCAGCAGCTGTTCGAACCATTGGCAACGAGCGTGACTTGCTGCGGGTGCAGTTCGGAACATGCTATCGAGCATCCGATGTCGAGACCTGACCCCTCGCTCACCGCTCCGGTGCTGACCTCCGCCTCCCAAATGGGGCCCGTCCGAGGTGACCCGAGCCATGGATGAGCTGCGCTATGCGATCGTCCGACTGACGGTCTCCAAGGAGGATGTCATGGAGACCGTGCCAGTCGCCTGGGCGGACTCCCTGCGGGAGGCCAGACTGGAGTTGGCGAAGCATCCCGGCTCCGGGACCTGGCAGGAGCACACGGAGTACGAGATCCATCTGGTGCGCAACGGCCAGGATCTGGGGAGCCTGGCGCTGATCGAGGCCATGCATGGGCAGCGGGTCCCCGCCGACGAGCCCGATTGCGTGTCATGCCCAGTCTGTTCGGGATTGCGGGAGGTGGAGACGGCCTCGCAGAAGTGTGGCAGCAACTACCCGGACACGTCACTGCCGGAAGCGGCTCGGCTTCTCGAGCTGGTCTTCGACTTCAAACCGGGGAGCGAGCGGGCTCGGCAACTACAGCGTTGCCCGCAGTGCGGCACGTTCTACCTGTACGAGTCCGACTACGAGTACTTCGCCTTCGGCAGCGAGGACGAGCAGCGACTGGTTCGCCTCGATCCCCCAGCCGCAGCCGTCTACTGCGCGGAAGCGGACCGGCCGCCGGTGAGTCGGTAGCGCGCAACCACCTGACTCCTCCGAACCGTCGCGTCTCGAGTCTTTCGTGTGGCGGATCATGATCGCAGTCACGCGCGTCCGCGAAGAGCGCGCCAGTGTCGCGACGGCTGCATGGGTGAGCCCGCGCTATTCAGCAAGCTCAGCGGCGTTCTTGGCGGTGACAACCTCGGCCGTCTACCCGCGGCCGCTCAGGGCCTTCGTCCCACGGGGAGCACGGCGAGGATCTCCTCGGCTTCGCTGAGGCCCAGGACGGCTCGCGCTTCTTGAGGGCCGAAGCCGCCCACGAACGTGCTGCCCAGCCCGAGCGAGGTCGCCTGCAGGAAGAACCCCTGCGTTGCCAGGCCCGCCTCCACGTTCATGAACGCCGCGGCGCGGTCCTTCATCTTCGCCATCTTGTCGGCCCGCCCCGTGATGACGAACACCGCCGGCGCCGTGGAGATCCACGCTTGCCCGATGCTCTTTTCGACGAGCTCGGCGCGGCGATCCACGGCCCCTGCGATCTGCAGCGCGTGGCTCGCGGGCTCGTAGCGATACATCCCGGGCTGCAGCCCGTTGACCGCACCCGCGAGCACATACAGCTCGAGCGGGTAGCTCGCGCGCGCCGACGACGCCGTGCGATGACCCTTGCCGTCGGTCACGCCCTGCGCTGCCCAGCAGAGCTGGCCGACCTGATCGAGCGTCAGCGCATCCGCAGAGGGCGCGCGAAGGGAGCGTCGATCGTGCAGCGCTCTCTCCACCGACATGGTCCCGTCGAGCTTGGGAGCCGGAAGCGCGATCGCGTTGTTGCCGGGAGGGACGAGAGACACCGAGCCCGGCGGCGGAGCGCTGGCCGCGGGGCGCGGGGACTGCGAGGTGTTGCACGCGATGCAGAGTGCGGGGATGGCCAAGAGGAGGGAGACGCGCATCCAGGCTTCGTGCCAGATGCCTGCCTCGCCCACAACACCGAAAGATTGCGCTCGATCGCGTCGAACGGCTCGGCGCGAGAGGGCTGTGGGTCCACGAGACCGTCGAAGGCTGCGCGGTCAGCGCGGTGGACGGAGCTCAGCGCCGGGGCGAAAGACACACCGTCAACCGCCCTGCTTGAGCCTGCGCAGCTCGGCCTCGAGCTCTGCCACGCGCTGCTCGGCAATCTGCCTCGAACGCATCTCAGCTTCGCGAGCCTTCGCTTCAGCTTCGCGAGCCTTCGCCTCGGCTTCGCGAGCCTTCGCTTCAGCTTCGCGCGCCTTCGCCTCGGCCTCTTCCGGGGTCGGCAGCAAGTCGTTGCCTTCGGGATCGGCAGCCAACCTCAAGGCGACCTGCTCGCCTGCGGCTGCGCATACCGTCCACCAGAGCCGGAGCGTCTGGCAGCGGGCGCGGTCGTTCTCGACCATCCGCTCCACCAGATCGTTGTCCACGCGGTCCCAGACCCGCAGCCGGCTGCCCTTTGGCCCGTCGGGATCGAAACGAGCCACTTCGTGCACGCCCACCGCATGGTAGCGGGACAGCTTCTGCTCCCACGCGAGCTGCGGTGCGTCGCTGTCGCTCACGATCTCCACGGCCAACTCCGGAGTGCCTCGCTCCCACACCTTCCAGGAGCCGAAGGACTCGTCCGGTCCGCCCCTCCGCAGAAACAGGTCCGGCGCCAGACAGCGCGAAGGGTCCGAAGCGTCGTAGTAGACGAACTGATCGGATCCGATCCACGCGCGATCTGCGTGACTGAGCTCGAGGATCCGGTACAGCAGAGTGCGAAGCTTCAGGTGGCGTTTGGTCTCGGGCACCTCGGCCACATCGGGAAAGGACAACGCCCGCGGTGCGCGAAGATAGCGGGCTGAGGGCAGCCCCTCCTTCACTGCGTGCGATGAACGGCTCACTTACCGACAATAGCGACCGATGGATCGACGGCGCAAGCTCCGGGGTCGCCGGTGCGGGGTCGCTTCATCGGTCGAGAGTGGCGGGCGCCACCCTCACGTGGGGAATTTCCGGCAGATTGCCGCTGATCGCTGGTGGCACGCCGATGGCATTCGCAGGCGATTGTGTCCGCCGCTGCAGCCGCGAGACCCGAGGAGCAGCGCTCCGAGTACAAGACGCGCGAGCCTCAGAGCCTGGTGCTGCACAAGCTGCCTGCTCCGTACGACCTGAGGCTGCTGCTGGCGAGCTGGTCCGAGGTGCTTGGCGCGGTGCTTCGGATCGTGATGCGGGTGTTGCTCGGCTGGCACCGCACGTACGCCCTCGCGCAAGGAAGGTCTTGCCGTTGAACACGTCGACGAATTGGTAGGTGAACGACGCGTCGTGCAGCGCGATCGTCCCGTGGGCGTGCGCCGTCTTTCCATGGCTGGGGGGCCGAGGTCAGGGGGACGACGCGCGGTGGCCTAGGGCGTTAGAACGTCCTCGAGGCTGCCGTAGTACTCTTCCGCGAAGTCCACCCACGTCTTGTTTTCCCGCACGCGGTAGCTTGAATTGCCCTCGATGGTGCAGAGTCTGTCGTCGGGATCGACTTGGACGACGATCCCTTAGTGCTGAATCTGATACTTGATCAGATCGCCGGGCCGGGGACGCCAGTCGGGGGGAACGGGCATCCAGTGGCGAGGCAAGGAATTGGGAGCGGGCAGGTCCCAGCTCGACTGGTTGTAGACCCACGCGACGAAGGGCTTTGCCTTCAATTGCACCCCTACACCGGGGGTTCTGAGGCAGGCGGGCGAGTCTTGAGGCAGCGCGACAGCGCGATTGCAAGAACCGGGGGGCAGACGGGTCGGTCGGTGTATTGATCAGGGAGGCATCATGAGCACCAAGAAACCGAAAATCGCAGGCCGCGTGGTAGCCCGATTTCAGGTCGAGGCCATGTCCAATCTACGGCCGACCACGACGGGCGTGGAGGGTGCTGTCATCTGGGTCTCAGCGGGCGAGTTCGCGGGAGTCGATATTCGGCACGGCCCCAGGATCAAGGTTGTTCTTGGAAATGGGATCACGACCGAGAAGCTGGGTGATGCCGTGTCTGTCACCATCACTGATCCGCCCAGAGTCCTTGGTTCGCTGCCCGGCGCGGTTCGCAAGCAGGCCGTGGACTTCGTAAACCGGAACCGTGATGTGCTGCTGCGACATTGGAACGGTGAAATTGACGCCAAGGAGATGTTGGATCTTCTCCAGAAAGCCTGACCCATCGTGTGGCGACTGCTGGCTGAAGGTCAAGGCACTCCGCGCACGCGATGTGGTCTTCGCGTGCCATGGTTTTAAGGCAGCAAGGCCATTAAAGGCAAAGCCGCGCCCGGCAGCAGAATGCAGAGCGCCGAGCAGGGCCCAAGCAGGACTCTGCGCGAAGCGCGGCGATGCGTGGATCGGAGCCTGTCCGCCATGGCCATCTCCTCGACACGATCAGCGGATCGACAGCCCAGATCGGGATCAAGGCACGCTCCCGTCGAACCCGGCTCGCTCCACGACGCCCCGCGCCTCGCGCACGCCGTCGAATCCTCGCCGCCCCCCGGGATGCCCGCAAGCCTCCCGGGCAACCGCTCAGGCCGTCAGGGCGCGCTCGATGTCATCCTCCAAGGCCTCGGGCTTGTCGCTGGGAGCATAGCGCCTCAGCCGACGAGCAGGGCAGAGCGCAGCAGAGGCTCTTCCCCGACGACGAGCAGGGGCGAACAAGCGCAGCAGCCACCGCGTGATGAGCCCGATGGAGCTCATGGCGCGCCTGGCATCCATCGTTGCGCCGCCGCGTCTGCCGCTGACGCGGCACCACGGGGTGGTTGCTGGCGCTGATCACGAAGCGCTAGGTGATCGACCGGATCTTGACGCACGTGAAGGTGCCGCGTGAACCGGTGGAGGGTGACGAGTCGGCTGCGCTGTACGTCGACGTGACCGGGGAACCGGTCCCCTCGTGGGTCCTGGGCCCGGATCCCGACCCCGACGAGCGCGGGCTGCCGACGGACTGCGAGCTCGTCGATCCTCCGGCTCCGGAGATGTGAACGCGGGCCGCCGAGACCGGTCCCGCTGCGATGCTGGCGACCGCGCCGAGGTGCGTCTGAAGGGCGCTTGCGAGGCGTGATTCCGGCCGTGTGAGCGCGGGTCGAGTGCGGGAGCGGGCTCGAGACAGGTGGGTCGGGAAGGTCAGGTGGTTGCGCCCGCACGCCCCGCTCCCTGCCGCGAATCGCGGTCTGACCCGCTCAGGACAACGTCGGATAGTCGGTGTAGCCCTTCGGCCCGGGCGTGTAAAACGTGCCGAAGTCGGGCGCGTTGAGGTCGAGCCCGCTCAGCATCCGTCGGACGAGATCCGGGTTGGCGAGGAACGGACGGCCGAATGCGATCAGGTCCGCGCGCCCCTCGCGCAGGACCGCGTCGGCTCCCGCGCGATCGAAGCCGCCGCACGTGATGAACGTCCGCGGCCAGGCCTTTCGCATCGCGAGCTTGAGCGACTCCGGGACCTGCGGTGCGCCCATCGACGAGTGATCCACGACGTGGACGTACAGCAGCCCCGTCGGCGCGAGCGCCTCCACCAACGCCAGGTGCGTCTCCTCGGTCTCGTCGTAGGACTGCATTCCCGCGTTGACTCCGTTGGGCGACAGACGGATTCCGACGCGGTCCCCGCCGATCGCGTCCGCGACCGCCCTCGCCACCTCGGCCACGAATCGAATGCGGTTCCTGAGGGAACCGCCGTAGCCATCGGTGCGCCGATTGGTGTGCGGGCTGAGGAACTGCTCGAGCAGGTAGCCGTTGGCGCCGTGCAGCTCGACTCCATCGAAGCCCGCAGCGATGGCGTTGCGGGCGGCCTGCACGAACTCCTGTCGGGTGCTCACCAGGTCGCTCTCGGACATCGCACGCGGGACCGGGTGGGGCTGCAGACCCTGCTGGTCGGTGTACACCTGGCCCGGGGCGGCGACGGCGCTGGGCGCGATCAGCTCGGCTCCGGCCGGCAGGTTCAACGGATGGCCGACGCGCCCGCAGTGCATGATCTGCGCGAAGATGTGTCCGCGTTTCGCGTGCACCGCGTCGGTGACCTTCCTCCAGCCGTCGACCTGCGCCTGGCTGAAGAGGCCCGGGATCCGGGCGTAGCCGAGGCCGTTGGGGGACGGCGCCGTGCCCTCAGTGATGATCAGGCCCGCGCTCGCGCGCTGGGTGTAGTACTCGACCATCAGCTCGTTGGGCACGTTGCCGATCGCGCGGCTGCGGGTCATCGGCGCCATCACCGTGCGATTCGAGAGGGTCATCCGGCCCAACGTCAACGGGTCGAAGAGCGAGGGATGGGACATGGGGGTTCTCCGTGTCGGGCCGGGCGAAGCGGGTTGCGCTCCGCTGCGGGGTTCGGGGGTTGGAGACGTCGTGCAGGGAATGGATGCGAAGCTCCACGCAGCCGTTGCGTGATGCGCCGCGGTGACGGAGCGCGCGCCGCCACCGAAACCGTGGACGAATCCCCGTCCGGGTGTCCCCGGTGACCCCAGGTCCTGTCCCCGGTGACCGTGCCCCTGTCCGCGGCGACCTCGTTCGAGGCAACCGCGGGGCGGAGTGCATCCACGTCAACGCGGCAAACGAATCGCGGAGGGATCAGGGCGAGAACCGAGGGGCATTCCCCGGGAGAGATCAGTCGATCGCCGCGTACCGGAACACGAGCTTGGGCGGGGTGTTGCTCACGATCTGGAACTTGTAGTGATGGGTTGCAGTCTTGTCGCGCACCACGTAGCCCGTGTTCTCGAGCCCGTCCGCGCCTTCGACGTACTCGACCCAATCGCAGGAGGAGTAGTCGGACGGGATGGTGGACAGGTCGGTGTGGCTCCCCGTGAGCACGCAGTACGCGGGAGTCTGCACATCCACGGAGGACAGGTCCACGTTGAGGCCCTGCATCAGATACAGATCCCCGCTCGTGCAGGAGTTCGAGGTGTCCGTGTTGCCGGTGGCGAGATCGAAGCAGACGCCGTCGTCCGGAACGGTGACCTCGGTCGGAGCGGCGCCGGACGCTCCTGCGCTGCCGGCCGATCCCGCGGCCCCCGCTGTCCCGGCAGCCCCCGCTGTCCCGGCAGCCCCTGCTGTCCCGGCAGC
>CAYMUE010000030.1:0-2762 GCA_964393505.1 uncultured Polyangiaceae bacterium | reverse complement strand
CGGCAGCACCGGAAGCGTCACGACCACCGGACGATGATCCGAGGCCGTCGTGTCCGGCACCGTGGCGGCCGTCGCCGCGCCGAACCCCGGCCCGTGAAGGATGTAGTCCCATCGCACGGTGGGAGCATCAGCGGGGATCGTCGCGCCCGCGCCCGACCCGGCTTCCTGCCACGAGTCCGCGAGGATCGTCTGCAGGCTCTTGATCGGCTCGGTCCCGGGATTGGTGTTCAGGTCCCCGGTCAGCAGCACGCGGCCTCCGTACGTCTTCGCCTGCTTGCTCAGCTCCTGGACGATGGCCTGCGCCTGGAGCTTGCGGATCGCACCCGACTCGGCGCTGCTTCCGTTGGTCAGGTGCGTGGTGCAGAAGCGCAACGCGGGCAGCGACGGCGCGTCCACGGTGCCGCAGAGCAACACACGCGGCTCGATGCTGCTGTCCATGTTCACCGAGCCGTCGGTCTGGTTCGGCAAGAAGACCTTCGTGCGCTCCGAGAGCGGAAAGCGGCTCAGCATGGCGATGCCGTAGCGCCCTGGACTCCAGTCGCCGCAGTTGGTCGTGCAGCCGAAGTACTGCGCGGTCAGCCCGGTCGTCGCCGCCAGCTCCTCGGCCTCCTTCTTGAACCCCGAGTCCGGCATCATGTGCTGAACCTCGTTGAGCCCGACGATGTCGGGGGCCTGCGCCTTGATGACCTGCGCGACCTCGTCGAGCTTCGTGCCGAGCGTGCCGCCGTGCTGGATGTTGTAGGTCATCACGCGCACGGTGGAGACCGCCGGCGCGGGTGCGTCGCCGGGATCCGCGCCAGCCGCACCAGCAGCACCGGATGCACCGGCCGCACCGGCTGCGTTCTCCGTCGCTCCTGCGTGGCCACCTTCCGCGCTCGCGCTGTCCGCCTTCGAGCTGCTTCCGTCGGCGTGGGTTTGCGCGTCACCCAAGGTCCCACCTGCGGCCTCGTTGCCTTCGCTGTCGCCCTGCTCGGCAGCGCACGGTTCCTCGCCACACGCTTGCGCATCAGCGCTTCCATCGCCGCAGCCGGCGCACAACGCGAAGGCGATCAGGATCAGGTTGCTCGCAAGGTGTTCTCTCACGCTCATGGATCGCTCCCGTTCTCGCGCCCCGGTCTGCACGGTCGATGCCAGCAGCGAACGCGGGGCGGGACCGTCCGTTCAACGCGAGTTCTGCGGGGGAAGCGACAGATCGGAGGAGGTCGCGACGCGGCGCGACGTGGTCCAGCTCCGAACCTTGCACAGTGGCGGTGCGCAGCGATCGTACACCTGGACGCTCGGGTCCCCTTCATTGCGCGCGGCCATGGGACGTGCGTCTCGAAGGTCCGGAACCTGCAGCGTCGCGTGGGATCGTGCGGTGGTAGAATGGACTCGCCGACGGAAGCCGTCGGAGGGAGAGCGCGTGGGCGCTCGAGCGAACGGAGTGATCGAATGAGTCGGGCTGGTGCATGGGACACGTGGCGCCTCGTGATCATGACGCTCGGTGCGGCGATCGCTGCGGGTGCGTGCGGCGGCGGTTCCGAGCTTGCCAGCCCACCATGGAAGGACTCGGGAGCTCCGCAGGATGCGGAAGTCGCGGAGCACGTCGACGAAAACGTGGCCGAGGCGGCACCTCCGTGCAAACCGAAGACCTGCGAGCAGCTAGGCGCCTCGTGCGGAAGCGCACCGGACGGTTGCGGCGGCAGGGTGGAGTGCGGAAGCTGCGAAGCGGGACAGCTATGCGGCGGGGGCGGCCTGAACGTGTGCGGAACGAATGCGTGCACGCCCAAGACCTGCATCCAGCTCGGAGCGTCGTGCGGGTACGTGTCGGACGCGTGCGGCGTCGCGCTCGACTGCGGCCACTGCCCTGCGCCACGAACCTGCGGAGGAGGCGGGATCGCTCATCAGTGCGGGTGTCACGCGAAGACCTGTGGCGAGCTGGAGGCGACCTGCGGCACGGTGCCCGACGGTTGTGAGGGCACGGTCGAATGCGGGGCGTGTTCGCAGGGGCAGTCGTGCGGCGCGGGCAACCGTTGCGCGGACGGCGACTGTTCTCCGCGGAGCTGCGCACAGCTCGGAGCGAGCTGCGGGCTGGTGTCCGACGGGTGCGGCAAGGTGATCGATTGCGGGGAGTGCAGTGCGGCGATGGTCTGCGGAGGCTCGGGCGTGGTCAACCAGTGCGGCTGCCTGGCCAGGACCTGCGGTCAGCTCGAAGCGTCGTGCGGCACGATCGACAACGGGTGCCAATCGCCCCTCGAGTGCGGCACCTGCCCGGCGGGGACCGAGTGCGGAGCGGGCTCGGTGCCGAACCAGTGCTCGGTGCCTGCGGTCCAATGCGGCAAGGTGCAGGGGTGGAAGGTGCCGGGCAAGGCCGCATCCGTCGTGGTGTCGGGCAACACCGGCGCCTCCTCGAGCTGGTATGTCTACCCTTCCGGCTCCGCGGCGAGCGTCGTGGCGGCGCTCGGCGCCCAGGATGATGCACGCGCGGTCAGCGACGTGTTCGCCAGCAAGGACTCGAAGGCGCTGCAGACCACCGGCTACGGATTCGCGATTCCGGCGCAAGCGACCATCACGGGCATCGCGGTCCGCGTGCTTCGCGCGACCAGCGGCACCGTCACCAACCGGGATCTCAGCGTGAAGCTCATGAAGGCCGGCAGCGCGGTCGCATCGAACAAGGCCGACACGGGCAAGATCTGGCCTCTGGCATCGAGCGGACTCGGCTGGAAGGAGTACGGCGGAGAGGGCGACACCTGGGGCGCGAGCTGGACCCCCGCGGACATCAA
>CAYMUE010000029.1:0-51320 GCA_964393505.1 uncultured Polyangiaceae bacterium | reverse complement strand
GGCCAGGGCGGCGGCAGCGCGGGCCAGGGCGGCGGCACCGCGGGCCAGGGCGGCGGCACGACGTGTCCTCCCGATGAGAAGCTGTGCAACAACGCGTGCGTGAAGAAGAACGACTGGCATTACGGTTGTGTTGATTCCACGTGCGATGCGTGCGTGGTCGCCCACGGAACGCCGGTGTGTCAGGTGGATGCCTGCGCGGTGAGCACGTGTGAGCAGGGTTGGGACAACTGCTCGGGAGGCGCCGCGGACGGCTGCGAAACCGATCTGCGGAGCAGTGCGGCGAACTGCGGGACATGCGGCTTCGCCTGTTCGCAGCAGCACACGACCGCGGCCCCGACGTGCGTGCAAGGCAAGTGCGCGCCGGTGTGCGAGACGGGGTGGGCAGACTGCGAACAGCCCACGCAGAACGACGATGGCTGCGAGACGAGCCTCCAGTCCTCCGCGACGAACTGCGGTGCGTGTGGAAACGACTGCACCGTCATCGGAGGCACCCCCGGGTTTGCGTGCGTCAGCGGGACCTGCGGTTGCGGAAGCAACGAGTCCTGCAAGGAGGCTTCAAACGTGCCCAATGCGTCGTGCAACACCGGGATTTGCTCCTGCAGCGGCAAGCAGTGCAAGGCCAATGAAACCTGTGTCAAGATAGGCGGAAGCTCCGGCTGCTCATGCATGGGCAAGCCGCCTTGCATGCCCAACGAGGTCTGCTGCCCGTCGAAGAACGGTTGCTCCCAGACCTGCCCCTGAGACCACCCTGCCCTACATATCGGGATAGCTGCACATCGAACCCGATGAACTCCGTCGTCAGAAGTAGTGACGACGAAGTCCTCAGGCTCAGTCCAGATGTATCCGTGCAGGGATAGTCGTCAGCGCGAACGGCGCCGGCGAATCGAGGCGAGGGAGAGCCCGAAAAGGGCGAGCAGGGCAGCGAAGCCCGAAGGATCGTGAGAGGCCGCGGTCGAGCAGGCGCATCCACCCCCCTCGAGGCTGCCGATCGACTCGGGCTCCGCGGAGCCACCGGTGCCCGCAGCGCCACCGGCACCAGCAGCGCCGCCCTTGCCGGAGCTGCCTCCCTTGCCCGCGCTGCCTCCCTTGCCGGCCTCGACGCCGCCGTCGGCCCCCGCCTGGCCTGCCTGGCCCGCGGCGCCACCCTTGCCCGCGGCTCCGCCGGAACCTGCAGCGCCGCCCGTGCCTGCGCTGCCGCCGGATCCTGCTGCACCGCCTGCACCAGCCTCTGCTTCCACGCACGCCCCGATCGTGTGGTCCGTCGATGTGCACACGAAGCCCGGCCCGCATCCGTTGCCGAGCGCCCCGCGGCACCCGTCGATACAATGGAAGCTCGCGTCGCAAACCTTGCCGCTCGTCACGATGCCGCACTCAACGTCGGACTTGCACTGGTCATCGTCGTCCGTCGGGTCCAGCGGGTTCTTCTCGCCCGTGTCCACCATGCCGTTGTGGTTCGCGTCCTCGACTCCGTCATTCACGCCGCCCTTGTCCGTGTCCGGATGGACCATCGAGGTCGTCGTCGCCGGGTCGGCGTCCGGAACGCAGTTCCCCTTGGACGGGTCGATCGCCGAGCTCAGGCAATCCCGGCCCATCTCCGTCCCGTCCTGCAGCCCGTCCCCGTCACTGTCCGGATCGAGCGCATTGATGATCCCATCGCCGTCCGTGTCGTCGGTCGGGTTCGCTTCGAGCCCATCCGGCACGCCATCGTCGTCGCTGTCGGCGTCGTTGATGGACGTCCCGATCGCGGTCTCGTAGTCGTTGGTAAGCCCGTCGCCGTCGTCGTCCTGCTTGGACTTGTCGTCTCCCGTCACGTTCGGATCGGTCTCGCCCGAGTCCACCGTGCCGTTGTGGTTCACGTCCTCAGCCCCATCGACTACCGTGCCGCCATCGGTGTCGGCCAGCAGCGGATTGGTCTTCGTGGTGCCGAGATCCGCGTCCGGGATGCAGTTGGCCTTCGACGGGTCCGTCTGCGCATTTCCGCAGCCAAGCCCCAGCTCGGTGCCGTCGTACAGCCCGTCGTTGTCGCTGTCCGGGTCGAGCGCGTTGATGAGCCCATCGCTGTCGGAGTCGGTCCCAAACAGCGGCTCCTGACCGTCGATCACGCCGTCGTCATCGCTGTCGGCATCGGCCGGGTCCAGGCCGAGCGCGGTTTCGACGACATCGGCGAGGCCGTCGGAGTCCGTGTCGGCGCAGCCGTTGTCGATGGTCCCATCGCAATCGTTGTCCTTGCCGTCGCAGGCCTCCGCCTGAGGCGTCCCGGGGGTGGCGCTGCACACAACCGCGCCCTGACCATCGCAAACGAAGGTGCCGGACGCCACGCACTCGCCGAGCCCACTGGTGCATGCGCCGCCCAGGTTCAGCCCGTCATCGATCGTTCCGTTGCAGTCGTTGTCCTTGCCGTCGCACACCTCGGCGCCGGTCGCGATGCACACGCAGGTGTGGGTCGCCGGGGCACACGTGGGTGTCAGCACGGTGCAATGAGCATCGGTCAGGCACTGCACGCACACGTTGGGATCCGCAGAAGTGTCGCAGTGAGGAGCCGCCGCGTTGGTGCAGTAGGTGTCGTCGAGACAGGCGTCGATCTCGATGGGCGTCGGAGGATTCCCGCCTGCGACGCCGTTGCCGTCGGTGGGGGTGTCGACGGCGGGAGCGCCGAGCAGGCCTGCGGCGGTGATGACAGCCTGGTTGTTGATGGTGCCGGAGGCGCCGGCATCGACGGTGACGCGGAACTTGACGACTGTGGCCTCATTGGCGGCAAGGGTTCCGCCGGTGATCGCGTCGGCGTTGGCTCCGAGGCGGCAGACGACCTTGCCGGAGGCAAACTCGCACTGATCGTCACCCGAAGCATCCGTCTTGGTGCCAGCGTTGGGGCCGGAAACGATCTCGATGCTTCCGGGCGCGAAGGTGACCCCGGCGGGGATCGTGTCCTGCAGGATCGTGTTGACCGCAGTGTCGTTGCCGAGGTTGGTAGCGTCGATCGTGTACTCGACGACGTCGCCCGGGACGAGGGAGCCTCCGTTGAGGTCCACGGCGGTCTTGCCCGACGCGCCGAAGTCGGGCTTGAAGGCGGGGATGGACGTGACGAAGGACGCGAGCAGGTAGGCGTCCTGCGTGGAGGTGGCGGAGATGGGGGCGGAGGTCATGCCGGCGGTGAGCTTGCCGGTGATATCGACGATGTCGATGTCGACGCCGGACATGCTTCCTGCTGTGCCGGTGAGCTGGGGCAGATCGCCGGCGACGCTGACGGGGTTTCCGACGTTGCCTCGCGTCCCGTTGAAGAAGTTGTTGGCCGGGTTAGCGTCATCGGTGAGAGCCGGACCACCGTTGAAGAAGAACTGATCGCCCTGGATGTTGGCGTCACCCTCGAGGGACACGACGCCGAGCCGGGCGGTCCCGAAGGCCGCGGGAACCAGGAACCCGGTGAGGGTGACGTTCTGGTTGTTGCCGTTGCTCACGCGGTCGAGGCCGTCGAACACCGCGAGGTTGCGCGGAGGATCCGTGGGCAGGCCGTAGAGGACCACCATCCACCAGGCCGCGAAGGAGGTCTCGTTGTTGAGGTTCACCAGGTTGACGGAGTCGATATCGGACACGCGGTAGACACCGCTGCCCTGCGCGAGCACGACAGAGGTGACGTCGGCGACACCGAGGTAGGAGTTGCCGGGCGCCTGGTAGGTGGTCACGGCAGTGATTGCCTGGGAGAAGCCCCCCGGGCGATCGAGTGTGATCGAGTTGTCGGAGCCGGCATTCTGGAGAGTCGCGGCCCAGTACAGGTAGGCATGAGTGACCGTGGATCCGGCGGGGAGCGCGAGCAGGGCGGAGCTTCTGGCCTGGGCAACGGTGACGGTGTTGTTCGCTGTCGCCTGGCCTGCGCCCGGAGACTCGGAGCGCCAGAAGATATCGGGAGCGGAGTCGTTGACACCGTAGTTGCCGCAGGCTCCCACGGTGCCGACCACGGGGTCGGGGGTCTGGGCAGAGCAGGCATGGGCGAGCGTGTTGCCGATGAGGGCGAAGTCGCCCTTCTGCTCGACCTGCACGCGGAGCGCGGGCGCCGCATGGGCATCGGTAGCGAGCCCTGCGTAGAGAAGTCCACCGGCAGTACCTGCAAGCAACCATCGTCTCATCGTTCAAGCCTCCTCACCGCGGCGTGCGGGTCCATGGACGCGAAGTTCTGTGGGGCGCGACAACACAACGGCAAGCATCGTTGCGGGGCCGACCGTTCGATCCCGTGCCTCCTCCTGCCAGCTCTTCGCCGGATGTTAGCGCAGAAGCGACAGCGTGCTCAACGCCCGCGGGGGTATGCTGGAAAATTCGCCAGAGGACTCGAAGCTTCAGCCCCTCGAGCACACGGAACGCAGCCTACCCGCGTCGTGCACGAGCGCATGCGGAAGCGATGCGTGGACTAGCGCGCGACAATCGGCAGCACGCGTCCTTCGGACGCCGCGGGAGGGGTGATGCCCAGCAGATGCGAGAGCGTCGGGGCGATGTCGATCATCTCGTGCGATGCGTGACGCCCAGGCTTCACGTTCGCTCCCGCGATGAACAGCGGGACGTCGGCATCGTAGCGGTACCAGGTGCCGTGGGTCGATCCCGCGTCCTTCTCGCCGTACTTCCCCCAGAAGTAGAACGGCAGGGTCCACATGACGACGTCGCCTCCGCGCGCCGCGAAGTACGAACGCTGGATCGATCGTCCGAGCTCGGAGTCCGGCACCTGCCCACGCAGGAGCTGCGAGCGGGTGAAGAACCCTCCGAAACCCTTGAGCGTGGCGGCGGCCTCGCCTGCCACCCGCTCGACCTCCGCGGCGTCGAGCTTCTTGTCTTCGATACGCTTGCGGTCGAGGAAGATGTGCGGGTCTTCGAGAGCGACCACCCACTTGTCGCCGCCGAACTTCTTCTTGAGGGCTGCTTCGACCGCCTCCTTGATCGCCTTCTTCTTGATGCGCGCGGCGTCGAAGCCGAGGGCGGCCATCTGCTCGGGGACAGGGGTAGCGCCGTGGTCAGCGGTGACGACGACGAGGACGTTGTCCTTGCCGAGCCTGGCGTAGACCCAGTCGAGGAAGTCGCCGATCTGTTTATCGGTGCGGATGACGAGGTCCTGGACCTCGTGGGAGAAGGGGCCGAAGTCGTGGCCTGCGAGGTCGGTGGCGGACAGGGAGACGCCGAGCAGATCGGGGACTCCCCTGCCCCCGAGGTTCTCGCCTTCGATCGCAGCCTGCGCGAAGGACAGCTCCCAGTCGTTGGCGAACGGGGTCATGCAGAAGGCCTCGTAGTACTCCGGCCCCGGAGCCGAGAGCTTCCCGGTGATCTTGTGCGGGAAGGTCTTGCCCAGCCCCTTGCCCCCCCCTTCGCTCGCGGCGTCGTCCGGCTGGCTCGCCGCATAGGCCGCCGCGGGAGCCACCTTGTCCCAGCTCTTGCCGAACCAACCGTCGGCGAGCTTCTTGCCGTTCCACTGCGTCACCCACCCGGGAAGCGCCTTCATGTAGTAGGTCGAAGTCGTGGCCTCGCCGGTGTCGTCGTTCATCCAGTACGCCTTCGCCAGGCGCCCTCCGAGCAGAATGCCTCCCCGGCCCTTGGTCGCAATCGTGACCGTGCGCGACTGCCCCCCCGTCGCCATGTGCAGCTCGTCGCCGACCGTGGACCCCACGAAGTTGCGGGGCGACACATCCATGTCCGGCTCGGTCTTCTGCCCGATCATCTGAGCGTTGGCATCGAAGACCATCGCCTCGGATCGCTGGGACTCGTGGTTGTAGAACTTGTTGGCCGCGATGCCGTTCGCGTACGGATACGATCCCGACAGGATGAGCGCGTGGCCCGGTCCCGTGTAGGTGACGTAGTGGCCGTAGTGGCCGGTCATCGAGGCTCCCTCGCGCAGCAGTCGCTTGAAGCCGTTCGGTGACAGCCACGGGTCTGCCTTGGCGAGGGCGTCGGCGCGGAGCTGGTCGATGGTGATGACGACGACGAGCTTGGGGCGTGTGCCGACGAAGGATTCGGGGCCTCTGGGCTGCTCGGGCGCCGAGGCCGCGGGGGGAGGAGGAGGCGGGGGGGGCTGCTGAGGCGGCGCGGACGCGACTGGACAGGGGCAGTTGGCGCAGGCGGTGAAACCCACTCCGGCGAGCAGACCGGCGAGGATGGTTCGTGACACGACAGACTTCGTGGACTTCATCGGTTCATCCCCTTTCGCGCTGATTGGCGCGGATGCGATGGGCTTCGAGGGATCCGGAGGCTTCGACGGTCTCCTCGACGGTTTCTGCGAGGGCGTCGACGTCGACCGAGAGGTTGTCGAGGGACTCGATCACGCGCGCGCTCTCGTTGGACGCGGTACCGGCCTCGGCGCTTTTGATGCGCAACACCTGGGCCGACACCGTCTCGAGCGTGAGCTGGATGTTGGTCAACTGCGCGTCGATGCGCTCCCACCGCGCGCGCAACTCCTGATGGAGCTCGGCCTTCTGACGGTGCTGCTCCAGGGCCCGCTCGAACCGCTCCCGCGCCACGGGGTCCTGCGCGCCCTGCACTCGGCTCGTGAGGAAGGCCTCCTCGTTCCGAAGGCTTCGGACGTCCTCTCGCGTCAGGTGCTCGTCGATTTGCTGGAGCTTGAACGCCAGGTCCGCGGCGGCGTGGGCGAGGGTGCGCACCCGCTCTACGCTCGGCTGGAGCATGGACTGGTGCAGGGGGTCGGCGCCGGCGATGTCGGCCAGGACGCGCGACTGTAGCTGGGCGCAAGCGGCGACACGTGCGGAGTAGGGGTGGCGCAGACGGGACAGGTCGATGTCGGCCAGCGCCGGCAGGGCGTTGGAGGATCGCTCGCGCCACCGGTTGTAGCGCAGCCAGGTGAGGATGCCGTAGGCGAGCACACCGGGCACGACGATCACGGGGAGCGCGGCGACGGCAGCGGTGACGCCTGCGGCTGCGAGCACGGCGAGGCCCTCGGGGTTGAGCCAGGTGATGATCGGCGGGACGGGAGGCTTGTGTTGCACCATGCGCGACGACTCAGAAGTACGCCGAGATCTGGTGGTACACCTTCTCGATGTTGTCGGCGTTGCCTTTGAGGAACCGGGCGTTGGACCGATCGGCCAGCTGCTTGAGCAGATCGCCGTCGGCGTCGTCGCCATAGGCCACCGTGAACAACCGCGTGCCGTCCGCAGCCTCCGTCGAAGGCATCCGATCCTTCAAGTCATTGAGGCTCTTCTTGCTCGACGTGTCCTTGCCGTCGGACAGCAGCACGATGCCGTACAGGCGGATCGCGCCATCAGGGCGCTTCTTCGCCTTCTCGATCTCCTCCATGGCGAGGATCGTGGCGTCGTACATCGCGGTCTGCCCTTCGGCGAAGAGCCCCTCGACCTGGGTGGCGAGCACCTCGCCGACCTCCCGGACGGGAGCGACGGGACGCAGCGTGCGCACGTCGGTGGAGAACGTGATCACGGAGATCTCGTCGTCCTTCTCCATGGCGCGGATGAAGGAGGCAGCCCCCTTCTTCGCGGCCGCCATCTTGCCCTTCTCCTGCATCGATCCGGAGGTGTCCAGGAGCATGTAGACCGTGGAGTGCTTCTTGACCTTGTGCCAGAGCTCCTGGGCGCGGCTGAAGATGTCCTGGGACGGGACCTCGAGGGCGTTGGCGTTGGTCTGCTTGGGATTGACGCCGTGTGCTTCGTCGATGGGAGAGGCCAGCGGGACGGAGGGATCGGTGGGCCGGTAACCGTACTTGGGGGCCTTGGCCTGCTGGTCCTTGGTGCTCATGAACGCGAGGAACTTCTCCGCGGCCTGCTTGTGCTCGGGGGTGACCCAGTCGGCCTGCACGACACCGGACGGGTGGTTCTCCCAGAAGGTGCCTTCCTTCGGGTAGATCGCGACGAGCTTGAAGGGCATCTGAGCCTTGAACTTGTCGTTGGCGGAAACGACGCTGGACTCGTAGAGAGTGACGGCGGACAGGTAGGCAGGGCCCTTGGTGCAGAGCTTCTCGGTCATCCACGAGGAGCTCTCGCCGTAGTGGACGATGGATCGCTCGAGGGCGCCGACGCGGTCGATGATCTTCGGGTTCTTGAGGTCATCGACGGTGAGGCCGGAGGTCTTGCCTGCGACGGCGTAGATGCTCGACATGACGGAGAGCATCGCGGAGGTGGAGAAGTCGGGGTGGCTGTGGCCGAATCGGAAAGCGCCCCACTCAGGGTGCTTGTAGGTGGCCCAACCCTTGGGATCCGCGGCGACCTTGAAGATCTCCTCCCAGCCGACGGGCTTCGACGGCCAGCCCAGCGCCTGGGCCATCGGCTCCCACATGGCGATGACGAGACCCGACATCACCGTGGGCTGCGGATTATCGATGAACGCATGCCCGGTTCGTGTCTTCCACGTGGTGTTGATGAGGTCGATCCACGATCCGCCCGCAGGACTCCAGATGTGCGGCTTCTCCTTGCCGTCAAGCACCTTCTGCATCGACTCACCCGACTTCATGTGGATGAGCTTCACCTTGATCGGCTTGTCACCCACCGAAGCCTTCGTCGCCTCGAACGACCGCGCGACGTCTTCGATCCACTCCTTCTTGCCGTCGGATGACGACACGACGATCTCGACGGAGGGGCCGGAGGGCTTCTTGTCCCCGGCTGCAACCGCGCCGGAGGCAGTGGCGCTCGCAGCGAGGGATGGCTGATCCGGCGACTTGGAGCGCCCGACGGCGAGGTAGATGACGACGGCGCAAACGACGAAGAATGCGCTGACGATGGCGATGCTGAGTCCACGGCCCTTCATTCCCGACCTCCGGGAGGAGGGCTAACACGGCCGGCGGGGCGGGGAAACGGGGATGGCGACGAGCGGGAGGCTGCAACCGCGACGGGGGTCAGGCGTGCACGATCACGATCGTGGCCGGGCCCGCTTCCTTGTCCGAGCGCATGCCGTGCCAGCCGGGAGGAATGGCGGGCTCCGACCACAAGAAGAACCACCGCGAGTCCTCGGGCGACAGGTTGATGCACCCTCCGCTCGTCTTCTCGCCCCAGTTGTCGTGCCAGTACGCCATGTGCAACGCGTGCGCGCCGTGGAAGTTCAGCACGTACGGCACGTCGGCGTGAACGAACGCCTTGTTGACCATCGTGCCGGTCCAGAACTTGCCATCGACGCGGAAGGCGCCCACCGGAGTGGATGCGGTCTCGATGGGATCGATCCCCCGCGTGGGGACGCCGCCTCGGCCCGGCGCGATCAAGGTGGCGAAGATCGGCCGGGTGTCCTCGTAGGCGATCATCCATCCGCCGAGGACGCTGACTTCGATCCAGGTGCGTCGCCCCCCCGGAGGCTTCGCCAACGCGTACTTGATTTTCTCGCCCCCCGAATCCTGTGCCCCGTCCACGGGGGCTCCCCATGGCGTCGCGGGAGCGGGACGCACGACCGTCGCATCGTCCTTTGCGATGAACTGTCCGTCTCGCGTCTCGTAGTAGACCGCCTCCCCTTCGCGCACCGTCTGCCCCGTGAGCGCGACCCACGCGAACCGCGGCCACTGCTCGCCCGTAGGCGAAATGACACCGTCCTTGCGCGCGTGCTTCGGCCTCGGCTGCTTGCGCACATACGCGATCGGCAGCTTGAGATCGTCGGTGAGGTGAACGCCCTTGAAAGATACCCGCGGGTAGACCTGGATCTTGTCCTTGGGCATGAAGGTGTAGTCCGGCGTCACCAGCCAGGTCCGTCCCTCCGCGTCGAACTCCTCGGTCCACGCGATCGCGGAGCCCGGACCGACGTACTCGCGCTCCTCGAAGGTCCGCGCGGGCACGTTCGACAGCATGTCGTCGGGACCGTGCCCCGCGGGTTTGGGGTCCACTCCCACGAGCGCACGCGGGGCCTTGTCGGACGGAAGCTTCCCCTCTCGCAGCTGCAGCAGCGCCGCGAGGTGATCGTCGAGCTGGTACTCCTTCTGACGCTGCAGCTTCTGCGACGGCACCGTGTAGTAGCGCGGTGCGCCGTGGGACTCCCCGTAGAAGTGCGGGAACGGCGTATCGTATCGTGGCCCGAACTTTCGCAGCACCTTGTAACCCGGATCGTTGGGATCCAGCGTCGTGCGCCGATCGAGACACACGTAGCCTCGAGGCTCCACCGCGTAGAAGGCGTTGCACCCGTCGCCGGCAACCGGCTTGTCGCTGCGCAGAGGCACCGAGTCGCCCAGGCCGAGCCATCCCGCCCAACCGCTGCTGGTCGAGGGCTGATAGTGGATCCACGCGTGGCGCGCCTTGGAGTAGATTTGAGGGCGCGGGTCGTTGACGGGAGCCGGGGTGGCGGCGAAGGGAGACGACGCCGCGAGAGCGGGAGCAGGCGCGGACGCAGAGCTGGATGGGTGGGGAAGCGACGATGCGGTCGCCGAAGGAGCGGGTGGCGAGGGAGCGGCGGCCGGCGCGATCGGGGCGGAGACGGAGGGCGCGGATCGTTCAGCCCCGGGCGGGGCCACGGTCGTGCACGCACAGCAGCAGAGCACGGCTGCGAGGGCGGGTGAGAGACTGCGCGGAGACATCGCCGCGGACGCTAGCGCAAGGGGTGCTTTCGGCCAAGTGCCCCGGGTTGCGGGGAGATCACGCCGCCGTGGCATGAGACGGGGCCGATCTCGGGAAGCACCGATCCAGAAACTCGATCAGTGCGCCGTTCGTGAACGCGGGATTGTCCTGGTTGGCGTTGTGCCCCGCGTCGGGAATGACCCGGTGGATGCACCCCGGCTCACGCTCCATCCAGCGCGGAATCAACAGCTTGATGAGCCCGAAGGCCACGAGCCAGTCGTATTCGCCGTCGAGCAGCAGCAGTGGGCAACGAAGCCGGTGCCCCGGCTCGAAGTGATAGCTGTCGAGGATCCCGGACCAGATCGTCGCTCGCGCGTGCCTGGGGATCGCCCGGCTCGCGCCTTGCGCGTAGGCCTGCACTTGCGGACGAACACCCGCAACGAGGCCGACCTGTCGGTGGTAGAGCTCTTCGGGGCACATGAGCATGGCCGCGACGGTGAAGGGGGCGCCCATGGTGAGCGCGAAGGGCTGCCGGAAGGTGAAGCAGGTGCTGGAGATCATGGCGAGGGCCGCGACTCGCCAGGGCTGTCGGAACTCGAGCTCCTGAGCGACATAGCCGCCCATCGAATGACCGACGAGGGCGCACTCGGAGATGCCTTCCCGATCGAGGATGGCGAGCAGATCCTCGGCGGCGCGCTGGATGGAGAAGCCATCGCCGAGCGGTTGCGACTTGCCGTGTCCGCGCACGTCCCATGCGACCACGCGCCATCGCCGCGCCAAGGCTTCGATCTGCTCGTCGAACAGGTGGTGGTCCATGCTGAATCCATGGGTCAGCACCACGGCGGGACGCGACGGATCGCCGGCGACCCAGTAGTGGAGCGGACACCCGTCACGTTCGATCACGAAGGGACCGTCGAGGCGCCCCTGTCGCTGGGGGTGGTCGTCGCGCGCGCGGGGGGGGGTTGCGGGGACGGACTCATTGTCCAAGGCAATGCCGCTGTGCGAGGCATTCGTCAAATTCGAGCGACCCCGGCGGGGATGCCGGCCCCGCTGGCGCGGGCACGATTTCTCTGCCAAGGTGCGCCGGTCGGGTGGGCCTCCCTCGCCCCACCCCGAGGAACCAGGTGATGAAGATCCAGAACAACGCATTCGTGGCCGTGCAGTACACGCTCTCGCTCGATTCCGGCGAGGTGGTGGATCGCTCCGATCCGGGCGACCCGCTGACCTTCCTGTGCGGCGCGGGCCACATCATTCCAGGGTTCGAGCGCGCGCTTGAAGGGCTCTCCGCGGGAGAGGCCAAGAAGTTCGTGCTGGAGGCGTTGGACGGCTACGGCGAGCGCAGTGACGACATGCTGCTCGAGGTACCGCTGTCGCGGTTCCCGGACGACGTGGAGCTCAAGCCGGGCATGACGTTCCACGGACCGGGTGGGCGCACGTTCAACGTGACGGGAGTGAAGGGCGACGTGGTCACGGTGGATGCGAACCATCCGCTGGCGGGAGAGCGCCTGCACTTCGACGTGAAGGTCGAAACGGTTCGGGAGCCGACGGAAGCGGATCTCGAGGCGTTCAACGGCGGCTGCGGCGATGGTTGCTGCAGCGGATGCGGACACCACGGCGAGAGCGGCGGCTGCTGCTGAGCCGCGCGCGAGCGAGACAGACTCCCTGATCACTCCCCGCCCACTTCGCGCGTAGCGGCGCCGAGCCGCTCCGTGACCCTGCGGTACCACGCGACCACCTCCGACGTTCGCGCGCCGAGCGCCCGCGTTCCCCACACGATGCTCAGCGTCGTGCGCGTCGCACCGGTCGTCTTGGTGCGCTGCGCATCCTTCACCGCGTTGGCGCACGGCCCCTGTGCGTCGAACAGGCACAGCAGTCCCTCGAGGTCGATCACCTGCCCCGACGCGTTGAAGACGTAGGAATCCCCGGCGACTGCAGTCCCGATGCGGAACGGGGCACGCGCGAGCTCGAGATCGACCACGCTGATCGGCAGTCCGGAGTGCAGCGACACCACGTTGCATGCGTCCACCGCTGCGTTGATTGTTCCCAGCGAGCCGTCGGTCGCTGCACGCAGCAGGTACTCCGACGCCGGCTTGCTGCGCCCCGTCGGCTTGAACCCCCCATGGCGAAGCAACGCGCGAACGGCGGAGCGAACGGCGTCGTCGGAGCGCATCGGCGCGGCGGCATCGATCGAGAGAAGCTCGGTCAGCCAGCCAGGGGCGGGACAGGCCTCCAGAGCGGAAGGGAATACGGAGACAAACGCGCCTGCGTCGAGCAACGGATGGGAGTCGATGGAGAGCATGTGCGCCACTGTAGCGCGGTGACAGCCCGAGGGAGGATTTCGATCCACCGGCCTTGCCCCGGGATTGAACTCGAGCATCGAAAGCATTAGGGGCATGGACAGCGTGAAGAGCACGCACCAGGGGGGGGGAATGGATCGGGAGGGCAACAGAGCCGTCGGTGGCGCGAACGCTTCGGAGCTCAGCTCCGCGAAGCTGCTCGGCGCCATCGTCCAGTCGCTGCCGCAAGCCCTGCTGGTCACCGATTCCGCAGCACGTATGGTCGTGACGAACTCCGCCGCGGCTCTGCTGCACGGGTACGCGAGCGGCGACGAGATGCCGGCTCGCATGGACGAGTACGCGCGGATGTTCGATGTGCGCCGCGCAGACGGCTCGCCGCTGCCATCGCAGGAGTGGCCTGTGACGCGGGCGCTTGCAGGGGAGACAGTGCGGGATCTGGTGCTGCGCGTCACGCGCCGGGATACCGGGTGCACCTTCGTGGGGAGCTTCAGCGCGTCCCCGCTCGAGGGAGCCTTCGACCGCGAGCACCTCGCCTTGGTGTCGATTCACGACCTCACGCAGACCGAGCGCGCAGAGGCTGCGCTGCGGCGGAGCGAGGACAGGTTCCGTCGACTTGCGGACAGCGGATCGTTCGGGCTGGTGATCGCCGACGGCATGGGGCGGGTGACCTACATGAACCCGTCGCTGCAATTGCTGCTGGGGTATGATGCGGGGTTCGTGTCGAGCGGAGACGCACGGCTCGAAGCGCTGACGGCGCCGGAGTTTGCGGAGCTGCACGAGCGCGCGATGTCCCAGGTCATGCGGTCGGGTCGCAGCACGCCGCACGAGCTCGCCTATCTCACGCGGGACGGGCGTCGCGTGCCGGTGGTCGTGACGTTGGCGATGCTCGACGACGGTGGCGAGAGGCTTCCGGTGCTCGCTGCCTACGTGCTCGATCTCACGCCACTGCGGCTCGCGCAGGCCGCCTTGCGCGACAACGAGCGACGCCTGCGGGAGCTGATGACATCGTTGCCCCATCTTCTCTGGACCACCAGGGCGGACGGTCGATGGGACCACCTGAGCGAGCAGTGGGTGCAGTACACGGGTGCGACAGCGGCTGAGAGCCTCGAATATGGCTGGCTCGAGCGGGTGCATCCCGACGATCGCGACGCGGTCCGGCACGCGTGGGATGCGTCGGTGCTGTCCGCAAATCCCTATCGGGGGGAGTTCCGGATCCGTGGGGCCGACGGCGCCCACCGTTGGTTCAAGACCGTGGCGACGCCGATGATCGACGCGACGGGGCGGGTGGCTCGGTGGTTCGGCTCGAGCACCGACATCGAGGATCAGGTGAGGGCGCGGGAAACGCTGCGTCGGGAGGGGCAGCGCAAGAGCGAGTTCCTTGCCGTGCTGTCGCACGAGCTGCGCAATCCCCTGGCGCCCATCCGCAACAGCCTGCACGTGCTGCGTCGCACGGACAGCGGCAGCCCGCTCGCGATTCGCGCCGGCGCCGTCGTCGATCGTCAGCTCAGTCACCTCGAGCGTCTCGTCGAGGACCTCCTGGACCTCACCCGCATCGACAGCGACAAGGTGCGGCTGCGCAGCGCGATGCTGGATCTCCCCAAGTTGGTGCGACGGACGGTGGATGATCACGCCTCGCTGTTCGACGACGCGGGCGTCGAGCTGAGGTGCAATCCGGGGCCCGGCGGCGTGTGGGTGAATGGCGATGAGACGCGGCTCGCGCAGGTGTTCGGGAATCTGCTGCAGAATGCGGTTCGCTTCACACCACGAGGGGGTCACGTGAGCGTGGAGGTGGAGCCGACGGGGGACCGGAAGCAGGTCACGGTGCGGGTCTCGGACGACGGTGCGGGGATGGATCCGCAGCTCCTGGCTCGGCTCTTCACGCCGTTCTCGCAAGCAGACACCAGTCTGGATCGGAGTCGCGGCGGGCTGGGGCTGGGTCTGGCGCTGGTCAAGGGGCTGGTGGAGCGGCACGGTGGCAGCGTCAGGGCGGCGAGCGAGGGGATTGGGAGAGGCTCGATATTCGAGGTGAGTCTGCCGGTGCAGACCGACACCGAGACTGCCGCAGCGTGGGCGGGGGATCGCGCGGAGGACTGCAGACGACGGGTCCTCGTGATCGAGGACAACCCGGACGCGGCGGACAGTCTGCGAGATCTTCTCGAGCTGTGTGGACATGAGGTGCAGGTCGCCCACGACGGACCGAGCGGGCTGCGGACGGCGCGCGCGTTCATGCCGGAGGTGGTGTTGTGTGACATCGGGCTCCCGAGCATGGACGGCTACGAGGTCGCCGCGGCGTTCCGCTCGGATCCGCAACTGCGCGCGATCCGCATGGTGGCGTTGACCGGGTATGCGCTGCAGGAGGATCAGAGGAAGGCGACCGCGGCGGGGTTCGACTGCCACGTTGCGAAGCCACCCGACCTGGAGCGTCTGCGCGAGATCCTGTCGGGAGGCAACGACTCGCCTCCTTCCTCGGACGGACGCGCGCGCGGCCTGCTCTGAGCGAGTCGTCTTCTCGTGCGCGGCGCGCACTGTCCGAGACGGCACGATGCTGGCACGAAAGCGGGGTTCGCGCGATTGACACCCCGAGCGTCCCGCCACAAGCAATCGTCACGAGCGGCTTCCGGGGCACGCCTCATCCAGCAATCACCGGGGGGGGAAGCGATGCGCGTGGCGATACTCGCAGGCGGCGTGGGGAGCCGTCTTTCTGAGGAGACGGCCCTCAAGCCGAAGCCGATGGTGGAGATCGGTGGCAAGCCGATCCTCTGGCACATCATCCAGCACTACTCGCACTTCGGATTCGATCAGTTCGTGATCGCGCTGGGGTACAAGGGCGAGTACATCAAGAAGTACTTCGCCGACCATTGCGCTCTCGACGGCGACCTCACGGTCGATTTCCGCACGGGGAAGGTCTCGCACCGCCAGGAGCACGGCCCGCACTGGCGTGTGCACCTGATCGAGACAGGAATGCGCACCAACACCGGGGGACGAATCCGTCGGCTGCGACCGTACCTGGGCAACGAGACGTTCATGCTCACCTGGGGCGACGGTGTGTCCGACGTGAACCTGCACGACCTGTGGAGGTTTCACCGGGCGCACGGCAAGCTTGCGACCATGACGGCGGTGCGTCCGCCGGCGCGTTTCGGTCACATCGAGATGGATGGAAGCCGGGTGGTCGAGTTTTCAGAGAAGCCGCAGACGCGGGAGGGGTGGATCAACGGGGCGTACTTCGTGCTCGAGCCGCCGGTGCTCGACTACATCGACGGGGATGACACGGCATGGGAGCGAGGGCCCCTGGTCCGGCTCGCCCGGGAAGGGCAGCTGATGGCCTATCAGCACAACTCGTTCTGGCAGTGCATGGACACGCTCCGCGACAAGGTGCTGCTCGAGGAGCTCTGGGAATCGGGCAATCCGCCCTGGAAGATCTGGGAGTAAGCCATGCGCATCCTGATCACCGGTCACAAGGGGTACATCGGCTCGGTCATGGTCCCGATGCTCGTCGCGCGCGGGCACCACGTGCACGGCGTAGACAGCGACCTGTATCAACGCTGCACGTTCGGAGCCCCGGCGCCACAGATCCGCGAGACGTTGCGCGACATCCGCGACCTCACCGTGCGCGATCTGCACGGCTATGACGCGGTCATCCACCTCGCCGGACTCTCCAACGACCCACTCGGAGATCTCGACCCCGAGCTCACCTTCGAGATCAACCACCGCGGTACGGTCAACGTTGCCCGGCTCGCAAAGGAGGCTGGCGTGCGCCGCTTCCTGTTCTCGTCGTCGTGCAGCAACTACGGTGCATCCGACGACACGCTGCTCGACGAGGATGCGCCGTTGCGCCCGGTGACGGCCTATGGGCGTTCGAAGGTGCTGGCCGAGCAGGGGCTGGCGGAGCTCGCGGACCGGGACTTCAGCCCGACGTACCTGCGCAGTGCGACGGCGTATGGGGTGTCGCCGCGGCTGCGTTTCGATCTGGTGCTGAACAACCTGGTTGCGTGGGCGCACACGACAGGGAGCGTGCACCTGAAGAGCGACGGCTCCCCGTGGAGACCAATCGTCCACATCGAGGACATCGCCAGGGCATACCTGGCTGTGTTGGACGTCGCCGCCGAGGTCGTCCATGACCGCGCTTTCAACGTGGGAGTTCCGGGAGAGAACTTCCGCATGCGCGAGCTGGCGGAGATCGTTCGCGACACTGTCCCCGGCTCCGACGTAGGGTTCGCCGAGGGGGCTTCACCCGATCTGCGCTGCTACCGAGTGAGCGCGAACCGTCTCACGAGCACCGTTCCCGCCTACAAGCCCGTCTGGACCGCCCGTGCCGGCGCGGCTCAGCTCTATGCCGCCTACAGGAAGGTCGGGGTCACGCTCGACGAGTTCGAGGGCAGGAAGTACCGGCGCATCGACCACCTCCGCTGGCTCATGCAGGAGGGATTCGTCGACTCCACTCTGCGTCCCATCAGCAAGGAGGACCGATGAGCCCGATTCGAACCATCCCGGCACGCGGCGTCCGGATCTCCCAGTGCAGATCGTGTGCGTCGTCGGCTCTCGAAGCCGTGCTCGACCTGGGCACCACTCCCCTGGCGGACCGGCTGCCGACGGTCGACGATCTCGTCGAGCCGGAGCCCGTGGCCCCGCTCGAGGCGGTTCGCTGCAACCGATGCTCCCTCTTGCAGCTCACCTACACCGTCGATCCGGAGGAGCTCTTCTGCCGCAACTACCCCTACTTCTCCTCGGTCTCTCCCCAGCTGATGGCCCACTTCGAAGCCAGTGCTCTCGAGATCATTCGTGATCGCAACCTCGGCCCGGGGTCGAGGGTCATCGAGCTCGCGAGCAATGACGGCTACATGCTGCGTCACTTCGCGGCTGCCGGGATTCCGGTGCTGGGGATCGATCCGGCGAGTGGTCCTGCGCAGGCGGCCATCGCGAGCGGGATCCCAACGCTGCAGGCGTTCTTCACCCTCGGTCTCGCCGAGGAGTTGGTCGAGCGGGGCGACCGGGCCGACGTCGTTCTCGCGAACAACGTGCTCGCGCACGTTGCGGATCTCGACGGTTTCGTGCGGGGCATCGAGACGTTGCTCGCGCCCGACGGAGTCGCGGTGATCGAGGCTCCGTATCTGGTCGACCTGGTCAACCACTGCGAGTTCGACACGATCTACCACCAGCACCTCTGCTACTTCTCGGTGACCGCGCTCGACGCCTTGTTCCGGCCGCGCGGGCTGTATCTGGAGCGCATCGTGCGCACGTCGATTCACGGCGGATCGCTGCGGCTGTTCCTTGGCAAGAGGGACCGTCCCGACGCATCGGTCGGGACGCTCCTCGAGGAGGAGTCGAAGGCGGGGATAGCGTCGAGTGGCTACTACCACGGCTTCGCGGGACGCGTCCGCAGGCTGCGCGAGGAGCTGCTCACCTACCTCGCGGAGCTCCGGCGCTCCGGCAAGCGGCTCGCAGGATACGGCGCCGCGGCCAAGGCCTGCACCCTGCTCAGCTACTGCGGAATCGGCACCGAGACCCTCGAGTACGTCGTCGACGCCAGCCCGCGCAAGCACGGCAGATTCATGCCCGGCAACCGTCTTCCCATCGTCCCGCCGTCCATGCTCCACGACCGCCCGCCGGACGTGCTCGTGATCCTCGCGTGGAACTTCGCCGACGAGATCATGCGCCAGCAGCAGTCCTTCGCCGCGCGGGGGGGCAGGTTCCTCGTCCCGGTCCCCAGGGTCAGAATCGTGGCCTGGGATGAGCGTCGTGCGGAGGGGCCATGACCGCGTGGCTTCCGGCCCTCGCCTCGGCGCACCCCGAGGCGGGCGCCCAGGTCTCCGCCCGCTGCCGCGCCTGCCAATCCCAGGCCACGGAGGTTTTCTATCGTGTGCCGAACATTCCCACCAACAGCGTGATCCTGCTGTGCAACCGTGAGGACGCAGTCGGGTTCCCGCGCGGTCGCATGGAGCTGGCGCTGTGTCGACGTTGCGGATTCATCTTCAACGCGGCCTTCGAGCCCGTGCTCGCCGAGTACTCGTCGCGCTACGAGGAAACCCAGGGATTCTCCGCAACCTTCCGCGCCTGGCACATGCAGCTCGCCGAGAAGCTGGTCGCTCGCCACGACCTGCATCACAAGACCATCCTCGAGATCGGGTGCGGAAAGGGGGAGTTTCTCTCGCTGCTCTGCGAGCTCGGCGCCAATCGCGGCATCGGCTTCGACCCCGCCTGGATCCCGGGCCGCGTGCCGTCCTCGCCCGACATCACCTTCGTCCCCGACTTCTACACCTCCCAATCCGGCTCTTTCGACGCCGACTTCGTCTGCTGCAAGATGACTCTCGAGCACATCGCGCAGGTGTCCGACTTCGTGCGCATGGTCGCGGCCAACCTCTCCTCGCGCCCAGATACCGTCGTGTTCTTCCAGGTGCCGGACGTCGACAGGATCCTCGACGAAGGAGCCTTCTGGGACATCTACTACGAGCACTGCTCGTACTTCGGCGAGGATTCCCTTCGGTATCTGTTCGAGTCGTGCGGCTTCGGCGTGCTCGACATCCGCCGCGACTACCAGGGCCAATACCTCATGATCGAGGCCCGCCCGACGCCTGCCACGGCGACGCCACTGGTCGTGCCTGCGTTCGACTCCGCATCCGGGGACCGGAGGATTCGCGACTTCACGCTCAAGGTCAGCCAGTCCATGCGGAGGTCGGCGGAGCGAGTGCAACGCTGCGTCGAGCACGGACGGAGAATGGTGCTGTGGGGCGCGGGCTCGAAGGCCGTGGCATGGCTCACCACCCTCGGTGTGGAGCGCGGTGTCGAATGCGTCGTGGACGTCAACCCGCACAAGCACGGCTCGTATCTGGCGGGAACGGGACAGCTCGTGGTGGGGCCGGAGTATCTCGCGAAGTACCAGCCCGATCTCGTGCTGGTGATGAATCCGGCATATCGCGACGAGGTGCGGCTGGAGCTGCGTCGGATCGGGCTCACGTCGGAGGTGGTGTGCGCATGACGACATCGTGCAACGTGTGTGGCGCGGACAGCTCCCTGGCCCTGCTCGAGTTGCACGGGGTCCCGGTGCTGTGCAACCAGCCGTGTGCCACCGCCTCGGAGGCTCGCGCCGCGCGCAGGGCGGACATCGACCTGCGCTACTGCCGCTGCTGCGGTCACATGTTCAACGCGAGCTTCGATCCGGCGGTCGCGGAGTACTCGGCCCGCTACGAGAACTCCCTCGGCTTCTCGGAGCGCTTTCGAACCTACGCCCGCGAGTGCGTGGATGAGCTCGACTCGCTGCACGAGCTGGCGGGCAAGACCGTGGTCGAGGTAGGCAGCGGACGGGGCGAGTTCCTCGCCGAGCTGGCATCGAGAGGAATCGCCGCCGGCATCGGAATCGATCCCGGGGCACAGGAGCCCGAGTTGCCGTCTCGCGATGCGTGCCGCATCGACCTGCGACGCGAGCTGTTCGGCCCGCGCCACACCACGCTCCGAGCCGATCTGGTGTGCAGCCGGCAGTGCCTCGAGCACCTCGGCTCACCGGTGCAGTCGCTGCGCAACATGCGAGCCATCGTGGCGCCGCGAGGCGGAGCCGTATTCGTGGAGGTGCCCAACGGTACCTACATGCTGCGGGAGGTCGCGGTCTGGGACATCCTCTATGAGCACGTGAGCTACTTCACGCACCTCTCCCTTTCCAACGCCGTTTCGCTCGCCGGCATGGGAGCGTCGGTCCATGAGGTGTTTTCCGGGCAGTACCTGGTCGCCCACGCAAAGGCGACGACGCGCCCGGCGCCGCTGTCCGCGCCGTCGGAGCAGCTCGATTCCCTCGCCATGAGCTTCGAGCGGCGTGCGGCACAGAAGGTCGAGCGGATGCGCTCCGCCCTGCGTGGGCTGCGTCGAGAGGGCCAACGCGCGGTCCTCTGGGGCGCGGGCACCAAGGGCGTGATGATGCTCAACACGATCGGGGAAGACGCCGACGTGATCGCCGCCGTCGACGTCAACCCTCGCAAGCACGGCAGCTTCGTTGCGGGCACCGGACACCCCATCATCAACCCGGCAGCCCTCCCCGATCTCCGCCCCGACTGTGTCATCGTGGTCAATCCCGTCTACCGCGTCGAGATCGAGGCCGCTCTCGCTGGCTTCGGAGTGCAGACGCGCGTCCTGTCCGCCTGAGGCGACCATGGTCCCGACTTCCCCCAAGATCACCGTCGGACTCCCGGTTCGCCAGGGGGAGGCCTTCCTGGGGAAGGCCGTGGACTCGATCCTCGCCCAGACCTTCGAGGACTTCGAGCTGGTCATCTGCGACAACGCGTCGACCGACGCGACCCCCGCGATCTGCGCCGACTTCGCACGACGGGACTCCCGCGTCCGGGTCCTTCGAAGCGAGCGCAACCTCGGCGCCGCGCCGAACTTCAACGTCGCGCTGCGCGAGGCGCGAGGGACGTACTTCCGTTGGCATGCCCATGACGACCTGGTGCTCCCCACCTATCTCGAGCGGTGCAACGCGGTGCTCGATTCCCGCCCGGAGGTCGTGCTGTGCCACACGCGCGTGGAGGTGATCGACGCTGCCGGAGCGCACCTCTACTACTATCGGTACGGACCGAGGACCGATTCGCCGTTCCCGCGCCGGCGGTTCCGCGATCTGCTGTTCGTGAGGAATCACTGCTACGAGGTATTCGGTCTGATTCGAACGGCGGTGCTGCGCGAGACCGGGTGGATGGGCGCGTTTCCGGTGGGAGACCGCGTGCTGCTCTCGGAGCTGGCGTTTCGCGGCAGGTTCCACGAGATCCAGGAGCCGTTGTTCCTGTCGCGGGACCACGAGCAACGCTCGGTGCGCGTGCACGTGAGCCAGCAGGAGCGCGCGAGCTGGTTCGACTCGCGCTACGAGGGAAGGATCACCCTGCCGGAATGGCGCACGCTCGCCGAGTACTGGAAGGCGATCCGGCGTGCGCCCCTGTCCCGCGCGGATCGGCTCGCATGCGAGCTGTACATGCTCGACTGGATCCGCCACTACCGCAAGCGAATGAGGCACGACGTCGCGGTCGCTGCTGCAGGGCTCGGCACGAAGCTCGTGCGCCATACCCTTCGGCCGTCACGACACGAGCAGATGGAGTCTTCGTCATGAGGATCGCCTTCGTCTGCCAACCCATCGGCTCCTTCACCGTTCCCCCAGGCGGCTCCATCGACATCTGGACCTACGAGGTCGCTCGTCGCATCGCCGACCGACATCAGGTCGTCGTCTACACCCGCAGAAAGCCCGGTCAGCCTCCCGTCGAGTTCGCCGAGGGAATCGAGATCCGCAGGCTCCGCGTCGCCAGCGACTTCCGTATCGTGGGAGGCCCGCTGCGCCGCCTGCGTCGACTCCGCAGCTCCGAATCCGGTCTCGCCTTCACCTCGCCCTGGCACCTCCCGTCGTACGCCGCCCAGGTCGCGCTCGATCTGCACCGACTCCGCCCCTCGGTCATCCACATCCACAACTTCTCCCAGTTCGTCCCGCCGATCCGCACGCTCAACCCCGGCGCGCGCATCGTGCTCCACATGCACTGCGAGTGGCTCAACCAGCTCGCCGGGCACGTGGTCGAGCCACGCGTGAGCAGGACCGACGTCGTTCTCGGGTGCAGCGACTACATTGCTACCGCGGCGCGCCGGGCACTGCCTCGTCAGGCCCGACGCATCCGCACCATGTGGAACGGGGTCGATCTCGACTCGTTCGAGCGCGTGTCGGCGCGCCCGTCCGGCGAAGGGAGTCGCATACTGTTCGTGGGACGCATCTCCCCGGAGAAGGGTCTGCACGTGCTCATCGACGCGTTCGAGCGCGTCGCCCGCACTCACCCGCTCGCGCAGCTCGACGTGATCGGACCGGAATGGCAGACCCCGAAGGAGTACCTCGTGGGTCTGAGCAGCGATCCCCGGGTGCGCGCCCTGGCCTCTTTCTACGACGGAGACTCGTCGCGCAGCTACGGCACCAGGCTTCGCGATCGCATGGCGCCGTCGATCGCATCGAGGGTCCACTTCGCGGGGTGGACGCCTCGCACTGCGCTGGTCGACTGCTACGCACGCTCCGACGTCCTGGTGAATCCCTCTCTCAGCGAGGCCTTCGGCATGAGCCTGATCGAGGCCATGGCGGCCCGGGTTCCGGTCGTCGCCGCACGCGCCGGAGGAATGCAGGACATCGTCGAACACGACCGCACCGGGCTGCTCGTCGAGCCCGCAGATCCGGTCGCGCTCGCTGACGCTCTCGACACGCTCCTCGCCAGTCCTCCGATGCGCAAGCGGCTGGCCGATGCGGGCTACGAGCGAGCGCGCTCGACGTTCGGATGGGACGGGATTTCGGAGACTCTGCTCGAGGTGTATCGGGGCGGAAGCGGAGCGTCATGATTCGCGAGAGCGCCCGCCGCCTCCTCGAGGGCGTCAGCGTCCGCTGGCTCGACGTCTGCGGCAGGGAGCTGTCGCGGCGTGAGCTTCTCGACTCCGCGATGGTGTTCTCCCCGCACCCGGACGACGAGACGCTGGGCTGCGGCGCAACACTTGCGCACAAAACGGAGCTCGGCGCCGAGGTGACTCTGGTGGTCATGACCGACGGTGCGCGGTCGCACGCGCGGTTCGTTGGGGAGCAGGCGATGCGCGACACGCGCGCGGCAGAGGCGCGCCGCGCCGCGTCGCAGCTCGGCATCGCCGGAGACTCGGTCGTGCTGCTCGGGTTTCGCGACGGGACGCTGCTCGACCACCGATGCGAGGCCGTCCAGGAGGTACGCAGGCTGCTCGAGCGCCACCGGCCCGAACAGGTGTTCATCCCACACCGACTCGAGCTTCCGCAGGACCACGCAGCCACTCGCGCTGTTGTGATCGACGCCTTGCGCGCCGGGAGGCGCGGCGCGACGGTGCTCGAGTACCCTGTCTGGTACTGGGCGCACTGGCCGTGGGTGCCTTGCGATGGGCCGAGGGAGTTGCCTCGCGCGGTGCGAAGGCAGATCGCCCTGTTCACCGAGCTGCGCTGTCGCGTTCCGATGGCGGAGCGACGGGAGCGCAAGGTCGCCGCGTTGCGCGCGTATTCGAGTCAGGTCGATCGGCCCGACGGAGAGCCCGACTGGCCCACGCTGGGACAGGTGGGAGGCGGGGACTTCCTTCGGTGCTTCTTCGGGGCGCACGAGCTGTTTCACCGGTATCGGGTGGGGTTCGGTGCGTGATGGATGGGCACCTCGCTCCGGAGACGGTCGTTGCCCCGGCGGGCGGCACGGGCCAGCGGTTCACCGACCGCAGCGTGGTCATGGTTCTGCTTGGAGGCGGAGGGCGTCAGGTACTGGCAGCGCTGATCGGCTTCATCACCTTCCCGTTGATCACACGACTGCTCGAAGCCGACGAGTTCGGCGCCTGGTCGGTGATCGGGCAGGCGAGCTTCGTGATCGGACTGGCGGACATGGGGCTCACCCTTGCTGTCCAGCGGGCCGCCGTGTCGAGCGACGGGGAGTACGCGCGTCGGATGGTGGGGCTCGCGCTGATGGTCAACGCCGTGCTGCTGCCGCTGCTCGCGAGCATCGCATTCTTCTCGATCGGGCTGCTGCCTGCAGTGGCGGAAGGCGTGAAGTCGCAGCTCGGTGCGGCGTCGGCGGTCGCGCTCTGCGGCGGTGTGGTTGGCGGGCTCTGCGGTCCTCTGCGTGGATTCGTGTTCGCCCGGGGAGGCGCCGCTCGGATTGCGACGGCGCGCGTGCTCGGCTCCGCGGCCTATCTGACGGGAGCCGGGGGAGCGTTCGCGCTTCGGTTGGGGCTGCTGGCTCCGGCTCTCGGATTGCTGATGGGACAAGGTGTCGAGCTGATCGTGACAGCGCGCGCCGCGCGCTCGCTGGACCCGGGCATGGCGCTGCGTCCTCGCTGGCCGGAGGATCGCGCGGAGGTGCGGCGGGCGTTCTGCGACGGAGCCGCAGGCGCGACAATCAGTGTCGCATCTACGCTACAGACCGGAATCGACACGTTCGTGCTCAGCGCCTTCGTTCCGCTTCATGTCGTCGGCGGATACAGGATCGGGTTGCGTGCCCCGGAGCTCGGATACCTGCTCGCCAAGCAGGTGACCTCTCCGCTCATGCCGCAGCTCGGGTCACCGGAGCAGCGCACGCGGACCGCGCGAGTGGGCACCGGCCTGTTCGGAGGGCTGATCGTGAGTCTGATGGCTCCGCTCGCGCTCTGCGCACAGCCGCTCCTGGTGCTCTGGTTGGGCGACAAGGCGGCGGGGAGCGTGCCGGCCACGGCCCTGATGCTCATGGCCTTCGCCGCCATGGTGCAGTCCATCTACGATGTCGTGGGCTCCATGGTGATGCTCGGTGCGCGCACGGCGTGGTCGGGTGCGATTCCGGTCCTCGTCGGCACGGCGGCCAATCTCGCTGTCTCCCTCGGGGGGGTCCGCAGGTTCGGGGTGTGGGCCGTCGCTGGAAGCACGCCGATCGGATATCTGGTGACTGCGACGCTGGTGTGGATGGCCGCGCGAAGGTTGTGCGGGTGGAGCGGGGCGTACGTGGGGATGCTTCTCGCTCCTCCTTTCGGAGCTGCTCTGGTTGCCATCGGAGTGTCGCTCGCACTGCGCGGCTTCGCCCACAGCGGAGTCCTGCCGAGCCTGCTGTCCTGCGCGGCCGGGTTCCTCGCCGGCGCGGTTGCGACTTCGGCGCTGCTCCGCCTGGCCTTGCACGGGGCTCGCGCGCACGAGAGGCAGTGCGCCGCGATGCCGGAGTCCCGAGTCAGCCACTGCCCGGAATCGGCTCGATGAGGATCGGTCCGAACTCCACCTGGGACCAGAATGCCATGAGACCGACACCGTAGTCCCCCGTCGGCAACGGCGCCCCTTCGGTGTCCGAGGTCTGGAGCCACCCGGAAGGCTCGGGCGCTCCGTCGGGCCACCACTTCGCCCGCAAGACGTGATGCGAGTGCCTCCCGATCGCGTCGGACACCGGCCACGCTTCGGCCACGATGCGGTACCGCCGCCCCGCCTCGAGGGCCAGGTTGCGATACGAGTTCACCCAGCCTGGCGCCTGCGGTCCACGCTTGTAGCTGAACTCGGCTCCGAATCCCTCGTAGCGATCCCACCACCACACCAACCCGAGGTTCCATCCCCTGCGAGGCACCACGCCGACGTCGTCGGGCCTCCCCCCCCACATCGGGATCACTCCGAATCCGTACGGCCGCCCCTGCACCGCGTGACGGAACGTGACGTCGGTGCTCACTCGCCGCCCGCCCGCGAAAGCTCCCGCGACGATCAAGATGCGGTCGTACCCCTCGTGGCCGGGTATGGGACGCACGCGCCTCTCCCCTGTCGCGTCGAAGGACTGCCAGGCGCCGTCTTCGACTTCCACGTCGGGACGCTCCCAGTCGATCCGGACCGGCACGCGAGGAGGCTGCGGATCGTAGCGGAAGGGCAGAGTCAGCCGATGGGGCGGCAGCGCAAACGCTTCTGCCTCGATCTCGATCCGGTTGTCCCCGGCGACGAGCTGCGAGGCGGGGACCTCGATGCGGAAGTGCCGCGAGTGGGAGCTCGTGTAGTCCTGGTGGATGTCATGCCATGCGCCCTGGTTCGCACGGAACCGCAGGCTTCTGCGCGCGTACTTCATGGCCCGGGAAGTGATGCCGCACACGTTGACGGTGAACTCCTCGGTTCTCCGGGAGAAGCGTGTGGGGGAGGAGAAGACCTCGACGAGCGGAGGGCGCGCGTAGAGGTCCCACCCGATGCCGAGAGCGGCAACTGCCAGAGCTCCCGACGCTGCCCATGCGGCGATCCGCAAGCGCCTTCGGGAGCCGACTCCGGTCGGGGCGCCCCGTTCCACGAGTCGAGCAGCCTCCGTCATCGAGGACGGCGCAACGTCCGCGTCTCCCATGATTCGATCACGTCGAGCCGACGCTGGGGATCGTCAACGCGCGCGAGGGCTGCCTGTCAGCGCCAACCGCGTGCGTCGAAGGCGGAGCCGGGAGGCTTCATTCGCCCTCCTCCCCCGCAGCGCTCCGGCGGCGGCAATCGATGCGCACCTTGCCGAATCCCCGTCTGCGGAGGCGCCCAAACTCGGCCCACGCCTCCTCGCCGAGACAACGCTCGATCGTGCCGGACGGCACCTGCTCGGGAGGTAGTCTCAGCAGGGGGCGATCTGCGCAGACTGCGATGAACTCGGTTCCGTCCTCGCACAGCCGCAGCTCGACTCGCAACGAGCTGTCCGCGACGGCGCAGGTGAACAGGAAGCCGCAGGGGACCCTTTCGGCATGCATGCTGCACCTCATACTTCGGCGAGAGCCTTGCCCCGGAGTCTGCGAGCCGATGGAGCAAGGCACGAGCACGGGGCGCGCTGCGGGCGCGGGCCCCCGAAGGACAGAGCGCCGTCCCAGACCACACGACGATAGTGCGCCGGAGCGGTGGCGCCTTCCGTGTTGATCACGAGCACGCGGGAGTCCCAATCCAGGCCGATGGCTCGGGAGGCGGCAGACCATTGGCTGCCCGGGCGCACGGCACTGAGCACGCCGAGCCCGACGGCGCCCGACTCACCGGATTCCACGCGCTCGTCGAGCCCCACGGGGCAGGCCAGGATTCGCATCCCTCTCGCGGCGAACTCGTCGCTGCATGCGAGGAACAGATCCGCCTGGCTCCGCAGGATGTCCCACGCCTGCGGGTTCGGGCGGCGGCACGCCAGGCCCGACATGATCGTGCTCGGTCGCGCATCCAACGCGTGCGGTCTGCCGTCTCGCGCTCGCGCCGTGCGAAGCAGGCACGCGGCGGACAACGGCTCGACCACGATGGTTCGCGGACGCTCGTTGCCCCAGCGGGCCGACAGATAGGACTGCACCGCGGCCGCGAGGGAGCCGACTCCCGCCTGCACGATCACGTGTGTCGGCATCTCGTCGGCTACCGCCAGACACTGCGCCGCAGCTTCGTGGATCAAGGTCGTGTATCCCTGCATGGTCCACTCGGGAATCCGGTCGTAGCCGTCCCAGGCCGTATCCTGTATCAGGGTCCACTTCTTCTCGCGAGCATCGGAGGCCGCGAGTTCCACGGTCCTGTCGTAGTCCAGGTCCGTGCGAATCACTTCCGCCCCCTCGGAGGCGATCCGCTCGTACAGGGAATGATCACGGCCAGCAGGAAGGTAGATGACCGCCTGGGCACCGAGCCGGCGCGCGACCCATGCGAGCCCATGTCCGTGGTTGCCCGCGGTGGCAGCGGCGAAGGTCACGGGGCGAGGTCGCGATCGGACCGCTTCGGCGAGTTGCTCGAAGGCAGGAACGCCGTGGAAGCCGAAGGACTCGGCGAGGTGTCTGGCGACGGCGAACGACGATCCGAGGACCTTGAAGGCGCCGAGTCCGAGGCGCTGCGACTCGTCCTTGACCCACACGGAGCGAACGTCGAGCAGCCGCGCCAGCGCGTCGAGGGACACGAGCGGCGTGGGACGGTAGCCGGGCATGCTGCGGTGCAAGGCATGGGCTGCATCGACCGCCTCGAAGGTTCGTTGCGCCAATCCGGGCAGCACGAAGGGAGAGCTGCGCGCCGCCGGGTTCTCCATCCATCGCAAGTCGCTGGGATACATGGTGGCTTGGAGGGCTGGCGCACCGACAGATCAGTGCCTCGTGGCGGAGTCCGACATGGGCGCCACGGCAGCCCGTCGGAAAGGATGACACCGCGACGCCCTGCGTGACAGTCGGGGATTCCCTGATTCGGAACGCCGGTTTCCCGCACTTGACCGCGCCCGCGAACCCGGTAGACGGTACCTATTGGCCGATGCGAACTCGCACGATCCCGCATTCACCCGCGTCTACACGACGTGCCGACGAGCTCTCCACCCTGCGTGAGCAGGCGCGTGCGCTGCGCGAGCGCGTCCGGGAGCTCGCCTGCCTTCATGCAATCTCCGTCGTTCTGGAGAACCGCGAGGCCGGTCTGCGTGAGGCGCTCCAGCGCACAGTGGATCTGTTGACCTCGTCGGTGCAGCACCCCGAACGAGCCTGTGCGCGTCTGGTTCTCGGAGAGGAGGAGTGGGCGACGCGCGGGCATCGCGCCGGGCTCACGGGGATCCACGCTCCGATTCGCGTGGCCGGTCGCCCCTCCGGACGCCTCGAGCTCGCCTATCTTCCCGGGTCGCGCGGCGCTCCCCTGCCCCACTTCCTCGAGGAGGAGAAACGGCTGCTGCGGATCGTCGCCAACCGCATCGCCGACATCGTGCGCATCAAGGAGGCTGAGCAGAAGGTCCAGTCCTACCAGGACCAGCTCCGATCCCTCGCCTCGCAGCTCGCCACGGCCCAGGAGCAGGAGCGGCGATCGATCGCCATCTTCCTTCATGACCGCATCGGCCAGTCGCTGGTGCTCGCAAGGCTTGGAGTCCAGTCCCTGCGCGCCTCGACGGGGGCGCCGGCGGAGCTGCAACACCTCGATGCTCTGCTCGAAGAGACCCTTCGCGACGTCCGATCGCTCACTTTCGAGGTCAGTCCGCCGGTTCTCTACGAGCTCGGCTTCGGTCCCGCGATCGAATGGTTGGCGGAGAGGATGGGCCCGCGGTTCGGACTGGAGATCCGTGTCGAGAAACCTGCGCGTGAGCTGGACCTCTCCGAGCAGACGCGCGCGGTGCTCTTCCGCAGCGTGCGCGAGCTCGTGAGCAACGCCGGTCGGCACGCTTCGGCCTCCCACGTGACCATTCGTGTGGAGCAGCGCGCGGGCCATGTCGTGGTGAGAGTCGAAGACGATGGCTGCGGATTCGACGAGAAGAGCGCGCTCCGGCCCGATCGAGCAGAGGCGGGGTTCGGGCTCTTCAGCCTTCGCGAGCAGCTCCACGCGCTCGGCGGACAAATGCAGATCTCGTCGGCGCCAGGACGCGGGTCGCAGGTGCGCCTGAGTCTCCCCATCGAGCGAGCGAAAGGCGTCTCATGAAGCTCCTGATCGCAGACAACCACCGAATCCTCAACGACGGGCTGCGCACGCTGCTCGAGCGCGAGCCGGGGTTCGAGGTGGTGGGACAGGCGGACAACGGTCTGGAGGCAGTGAGGCTCGCCCGGGAGCTGCATCCCGATGTCGTCATCATGGATGTCGCCATGCCGGAGCTCAATGGCATGGACGCCACCCGCCAGATCCACGCGGAGCTGCCGGACACCAAGGTGATCGCGTTGTCGATGCACTCCGACAAGCGCTACGTCGCGGGGATGCTGAGCGCCGGCGCGTGCGCCTACGTCCTCAAGGAGTGCGCCTTCGACGAGCTCGCTCGGGCCGTGCGCGCCGTTCAACACGGACAGGCCTACCTGAGCCCAGCCATCGCCGGCGTCGTCGTCGAGGACTACCGAGGCAGGGTCCGCGCCGTTCGCGGCGAGCCCGAGCTCGCTCCGCGCGAGCGCGAAGTCCTGCAGTTGCTCGCCGAAGGCAAGACCACCCAGGAGTCCGCGCGACTCCTGCACATCAGCGTCAAGACCGTCGAGACCCATCGACGCCGCATCGCGCAGAAGCTCGGAATCCGTACCGTCGCCGAGCTGACCAAGTATGCCATCCGCGAAGGCCTCACCTCCTCCGAGGCCACCGCCAGCCGCCGCGACAAGTGAATAGGCCGAGGCCTCGTCGCCCGACACCGCCACAGGTCCGCACCCTGCTCCGGCATGACGGCGAGGCTCGTCACTGTTGGACGATCAACTCGAAGTCGGTGTAGTCCGCCTCGGACACGGAGTCGGTGCCGTCGGCCTCGGTGGCGACTCCTACGTAATTGAGGCGTTCGCCTTCGCAGGGACCGAACCACTCCCGGAACAGGGCGCAGACGTCCACGGCTTCGGACTTCCACTCCATGGTGGCAGGGTCTTCGCGCAAGGAGACGCGGCCGAGGCCCATGCGGTAGGTGCCCTTGACGCCCGGCCCCCCGAGCCAGCCGAAGCGGAAGCCCTTTCCACCTCCGAGCACGGAAGGTGGTTTGATGATGACGTAGACACTCGCGGCGACGTCCTCCCACATGTTCGTGGTATTGGCGGGGTGCTGGCGGACGCGCCACTTCCAGCGCAGGGAGCGCACTCGGTCAAGCGGTGGCCCCTGGGGCTCGAATCGCTTGCCATAATGAACGAACCCGACCTTGTCCGCGTCGGGTCTGCCGTCGTGACGGCCGTGAAGGAATGTGACTCCGTCCTCCCTCTGTACTGAGAATACCTTGGACACCTTTCCCCCGGAGCCCCCGATGGGGGCCACCCAAGCTAGGTTGGCCCCGTCGAAGCGCTCCAGCCAGTATCTCCCTGGGTCGGCGGGCAGCGCCGGTCGGGCGGCCGAGGAGCCGGAGGGGGCAGGAGCAGCGCCGCTGAGCACGACGGTGTTGTTGGACATGCCGAAGCAGGCGAGGGCGCCGGCGGCGGTGAGGATTCCCGGGATCCAGGGCAGGGACTTGCGAGCGCTCATCATCCTTCGATCCGAACGGTAGGGGAGGCATCATACGCGGTCAGCGGGGTGGGGTCGAGTGATTGCACCTACAAGGGGTTGGGCGCCGCCACGGCAAGCCCGCTACGGAACGTGGCATTTGTCACGGGCTCTCACGGGTTCGGCCGTGACTTGAGCGAAGGATGGCCGTCGGGCTTCGAAGCGTGTGTCCCCCGCAGGGGCGGGAGAGTCCGATTCCCCGGGGGAGGGAGACAGGGGCCAGGATCAATCCGGGGCACGACACGATCTTCCGAGACTAGGAATCAGGCGAACACTTTTTTTGAGAGGGTGCATTTAGTATCTTCCCCATGGAGAATGGTTGTGTCATTCTCCGTGCCCATGAGCCCTACCGACATCCGAACAAGAATCGAAGCCGCAGCAGCCAAGTTCACCGAGGAAGTCGTAGCCGCGTTTGCCGAGTCCTTCTCGGCTGTCGCGAGCGAGCTTTCCTCCACCACGCCGGTCGCTCGCCCCAAGAAGGCGGCGCCTGCTCCCAAGCCCGCAGCGCGCAAGCCTGCCGCTGCTCCCGTCGCGAAGCCCGCGCCCAAGAAGACCGCCCCGGCAAAGCGCGCCAAGGTGAGCGAGAAGACCTTGCTGGCTCCCACCGGGCGCCGCAGTCCCGAAGAGCTCTCCAAGACTGCCGACCTCATCGTCGGACTGCTCGCTTCCCACAAGAAGGACGGCATGCGCATCGAGCAGATCAAGAAGCAGCTGGGCACCAAGACCAGCGTTCTGACCCGCCCGATTCAGAAGCTGCTGGCCGAAGGCAAGATCAAGAAGGTCGGCGAGAAGCGCGCCACGACGTACTTCCCCGGCTGAGCCTCATGAACCGCGCCTCTGCGCGCGGCGCCGCTCCCTCCTCTTCCACACCCCGCCCAACCCAAGCACCGCAATCCACCCCCACGCGCGCTCGCGAGCGTTCGCCGCTCTGCACCCGCAACCACCGTCGTCTCCCGCGCTCCACACAGACTCCGATTGCCCTCCGTCCACCGTCGTCGAGGCGTCCGGCTGCGAAGCATCGACTCCGCTCGCAGCATCCGTCGTCCACGCGTCGCTCTGGGACTGTGCATCGCCCGCGCTGTCCGGCGCACTGTCCGCCCCTGCGTCGATAACCGACGCGTTGTCGTGACAGTTCCACAAGCAGCTCCCTTCCACGCACGCCCACGCACCGCTCTCTCCCGCCGGACAGGTCCCGGCCGCGCCAGTCTTGCACTCCGAGGCCAACGCACACTCCGAGCCCTTCTTGCCGATCGTGAAGAAGTCGATCTCGGTCCCATCGGGCTCCAGCACACGAGCCTCCGCGATGGGGCCGCGGAACTCGATCAGCACGTGATGGAGCTTCATCGCCTTGCTCTCGGTCCACGACGCGCCGTCCACTGGATACAGCGGAGCGCCGCCGCCGCCGGAGACGACGTACTTGACGCCGTTGACGGTTCCGCGCTCGTAGTCGTGATCATGCCCCGAGAACACGAGCTCCACGCCATACTTCTCGAACAGAGGCACGAGTCGCGAGCGGACCGTGGAGCTGGAGCCGTGTGAGCCCGAGTCATAGGGGCCGTGGTGCAGCCCGACCATTCGATGCAGGATTCCGGGATCCTGCGCCGCATCCGCCAGGGTCTTCTCCAGCCATGCGTACTGAGCGCTCTGGACGTCGTACGCCGCGCCGTACAGATCAACCATCGCTACGAGCAGCGTGGACCAGCGCACCGAATAGTAGCGCTCCGGCGAGGGACTGTTGTCGGGTAGCTCGAATGTGTCGAAGAACTCCTGCGCGTCGTTCTCGTGGTTGCCCATCACCGAGTACAACGGCACGTCGCGGATCAGCGGCGCTTCGACCTTGAAGAACGTGTCCCACAGCGCGCTGCTCAGACCGTCCCCCACCAGATCGCCGCTGTGGAACACGAGCTGCGGCATTCCGGGAAGGATCGAATGCACTACCGCGCGATGGTCGTCGTGGTTCGAGCGCGTGTCACCGAAGACCACGATGCGGAACGCGTCGGCAACGTCCGGCTCCGTCGTGAGCTTGCCTTGCTTGCTGGGCAGTGCCGCAGACTGCACCTGGTACCAGACCGGTGACGCGGACGGCAATCCGGTCAGCTTGATCGCGTGATGCCGCACCAGCGACGCGTCCTCGGCTGCGTGCCCCATCGCGCTCGACGGTCCGTACAGAACCCTGCTCGGGGCGGGCTGATCGGTCTCCCAGACAACCGTTGCGGAGTGCCTTCCCACCATCTGCACGAACGGGCCGCGCGTGATCACCGCTTCGGGGGGAGGCTGATCGTACGCCCACAGCGACGGCAGGAAGGAGAGGTCGGAGCTTCCCAGCGAGGCATTGTGGACCTGCGCGGCAAAGATGTTGTCCCCTGGCACGAGCAGCTTCGGATCCAACTCGATGGTGAACGCTCCATCCGTCACGTCGTGCCCCGTGGTCGCCGCCGTGCTGTGCGTCAGAGCCCCCGCAGGCAACCCCACTCGCGCCACTTCCTTGCCGTTGACGTACGCGGCAAAGGCGTCGTCGTACTGAACCCTCAACATGAGCTTCTTGAGCGACGCAAGCTCCGCTCCCACCTGGAAGTGGGACCGCACGTAGACCGTCAGGTAGTTGCCCATCATGTCGGGCAACAGCGTGCTGTCGTCCCCGTCGCCATACCCGATGCCGTATCCCTTGTCCGACTGCTCCCACGATGCCGGCGGTGCATACGACGCAGAGAACCAGCCCGGATCCGGCTCCGAGGAGCCCGGGAACCACTTCAACGGGTCGCCCTGGGAGACATACAGCCAGGTGTCAGCTCTTGAAGTCGATGCAAGACAGAGAAGCGATGCGGTGAGAGCGAGGGTGGAGAGGGCGCGCATCCCGCCATCGTAGCGCACCCTCGGAGAGACGTCGCGAACCTCGTAAGGGTGCCTGTCACCGGACCGCGCGACGCCGTCCGGCGAGGAGCGCAATCGCAACGGCCAGCCACCCCGAAGCGAGTGCCGCCCCCGCGGGTGCCGTCACGAGGCTGCACCCGACTCCAGAGTCGTCGGTGTCGCCACCTCCCGAAGCAACGGCGTTCTGGGCGCCACTCTGGCTGTCCTCCGCGACGGCCTTCTCGTACTCACCGACGCCCGAGAATCCGGGCGGAACACAGAGGCTGCGGGTGCTCGGCTGGCAATCGGAATCCGACGGCTGGTCGGGGGGGGCAGGCGAGTCGGGCTGGCCGGGCAGGTCGGGCTCCGGCTCGGTCGGCGTGGCCGCACAATCCTCGGTCATCGTCATGCACGTCCACTCGGCCGGACAATCCGTGTCTGCCGCGCACACGATCTCCTTGGGAGCGCAGTACTTCGAGGTCTGGCACGTGGGCTCCGGACACTCACTCCCGGGAACGCATTCGATGGAGGGACAGGACGACACTTGCGTGCACGCAAACCCATCGGGACACGCCGCGTCGCTGTCGCACGGGATCGGCTCGTACTGACAGTACTTGGGCGCGTTGGGCTCCGGCTCCTCGCAGCCGCCGTCTCCCGTGGAGTCCTGCCAGCACACCGTGTCGCCCGATGCCGCGCAGCTCAAATAGTCAGGACAGTCCGCATCGGTCTGACACGCGATCGGGGCCTTCTCGCAGGATCCGGTCTCGGACTCGATGGGACCTGCGTCGGAACAGTCCTGGCCTGGGGCGCACCCGGGGATGGAGACGCCCTTCTCGCATTGGTAGCCGGACGGGCAATCCGCGTCGCTCTTGCATTCCGCGGCCGACGTGGCAGTCGTCCAGGCGAGAGAGATACCGGAGGCGAAAAGCGCGGCGGCGATCTGGGAGGGGATGCGAGGGGTCATGATCGTCTCTCCTTTTGGCAACGCAGATCCTGCATCACGTTTCGTGCCAGTGGAAGAGGCTCGAATCCGTCGTGCTTTCGCGCCGCGATCGCTCGCTTTGGGAGCGCGGGATGGCACACGACGACACGCCTGTCGCGATTGTACTTGCTCGTCCAAGGCACTCCCGGCAAGGGGATGCGCACGCATCCGGAGACCGCGAGCGGAGAAGGCGCAGGGCTTCGACACGTCGTGTCGCTGCGCGCACGATGCGGGATGGCTGCCAGCGTGGAGGAGAGGAGGGAGAGGGCTACTTCTTGACGATCTTGAGGAGTTCGACGTCGAAGACGAGCATCCCTGAGGGGGCGCCGGGGCGCCCCTTGTAGGCCAGCTCTTCGGGGATCCAGAAGCGACGCTTCTCTCCCTCGACCATCAGCTGCACGCCCTCGGTCCAGCCGGGGATCACGCCGGTCAGAGTGAAGCGGGCCGGCTGCTTGTTGATGACGGAGCTGTCGAACATCTTCCCGTCGGTTCGCCAGCCCGTGTAGTGCACTTCCACCATGCTCGATGCGACCGGGTGATCCGTGCCCTTGCCCTTCTGGATCACCTTCGAAGCCAGTCCGGTCGGTGTCTTCTGTGCGTCAGCCGGCGGTTTGGCGACATCGGCCGGCGCGGGAATCGGCTTGGGACCTTCCTGGATCTCCACGAGCTGGACGTCGATGACCACCGGGCCCTTCGGTCCGCCCTGGCCCTTGAAGCCGATCGCCTCGGGGATCCACATACGACGCTTCTCGCCCTCGACCATCAGGGCCACGCCCTCGGACCAACCGGTCATCAGCCGGTCGAGCTGGAAGGTCGCGGGCGCATTGCGATGGGTGGTGGTCTCGACCATCTGACCGTCAGGAGTCCAGCTCGTGTAGACGAGCTTCACCTTGTCGAGGTCCTTCGGGCGCTTGGTCCCCTTCCCCTTCTCGATCACCTTGGTGGCCAGTCCGCTCTTGGTCGTCTGGGCGTCCTTGGGCGCGGCGGCGACGTCCTCGGGCGGAGGAACTGGCTTGGGGCCTTCCTTGATCTCGAGGAGCTCGATGTCGAACACGAGCATTCCCTGAGGGCGTCCGGGCTTGTCCTTGTAGGCGAGCTCTTCGGGTATCCAGAAGCGACGCTTCTCGCCGACGACCATCAACTGAAGGCCTTCGGTCCAGCCGGGGATCACGCCCTTGAGGCCGAACATCGCCGGCTGATGACGGGTGATCGTCGAGTCGAACATCTTGCCGTCCGTCGTCCATCCGGAGTAGTTCACCTTCACTCCGTCCTGGATCTGCGGGTGCTTGTCGCCGGTTCCGGGCTGGAGCACCTTCGACGCCAGCCCGCTTGGGGTCTTCTGCGCGTCAGCGGGAGGAGCCGCGACGTCGGGGGGAGCCGGGACCGTGGAGGCGGCGGCACGACCGCTCGCGCTTGCGCTGGCGGCAGCATCGGGGCCGGAGGACGAGGCGGGGTGGTTGCACGCGACGGCGAGCAGGGCGCCGGTCAGCGAGAGAGAGAGTGTAATGGACAGGGAGGTTCGCATCGCGCGCAGGCGACCACAACCGAGTGCGCCTGTCAAACCGCAAAGCGCGCGATCTAGCGGGCAACGCGCGTCGCCCCCGGAGGGGGTGACCAGGCGAACTCCGACGCCGGGATCTCCCCTTCGGACAGCGTCTCGAAGTCGAATCGATTGCGGTTCCCCTGCGCGTCGATGATCACGACGCGACGGATGTGGGCGGTCGCTTCATCGATGTAGAAGAGCACGCTCTTGTACCAGGGATTCGGCTGCAACGGCGTACCCACCAGCACCTTGCCCCCCGGGAAGCTCACCTTCTCGTGGAACGCAAACGCGAACTGGCTGCCGATCCCGTCGCCCGTGAGAAACCCCAACGCTCCGGGATACTCGCTGTTGCCGATCGGCTGCTCGGTGTACTGCTGCGCGTCGGCGTCGTACACGCGCACCGTCGCGCCGTCGGAAACCACACGATTGCCGTTCGGCGCGTCGTACCGCCAGCTCATCTTACCCGGTCGCACAAAGTACATCGTTCCCGACGAGGTCTTCTTCGTTCCGCTCGAGCGGATGTAGAACTCCTGCTTGAAGCGTGCGGACAAGCTCTTGCGGGGGACGTAGAAGGAGTCGGTCCGCTGCGCGAGCGCCATCGCGGCGGGGTCGGAGGGAGCAGCCGCCGGTGCAGCGGAGGAGACCGAGGACACGGTCGCAGAGCCAGACGTCATGGCCGTGGCTGAGGGCGCGACGATCGGGCCGGACGCGCTCGCAGCCGGGGCGGTAGTCTTCTTCGCCGCGGCCTTCTTCACCGGAGCGGACGCAGACGGCAGCGGCGAAGGCGGGACGTCGTCGACGGGAAGGTTCGCGGGCGCCGACGAGATGATGGGAACCATCGACGCGGAGGGCGGCGCAGCGGCGGAGGCCACCGTGGGCGAGCTGGAGGCAGAGGAGGGCACGGGAGGATGCTGGCGACCGTCATCGCGATCGCGGCAGCCGGGTGTGAGCGTGCAGAGCAGAGCGATCAAGGATGAGGGGACAACGACGGATCGGCGGGGTGTCATTGCGAGGGATGATAGGCGAGGCGGCGCGGTTGTCCCAGGAGCAAACACGTTGCCGCGAAGGATGGCGCGAGCCAAAGGGGTTGCGGCGCACGCTGCGAAATGGGATGCCCCGCGTGTGAACCCAGCGGCCCGGCACCCGGCCTGCCGATCGCGAAGAGCGGTCGCCGTGCGAGGCGCGGTGGTGCTGGTATGGTTGCTGATCGCGAGCGAAGTGATGGCTGCGCCCGCGGGGGCCGCTCGCCACAAGGGAATGGACCTGGCGAAGAAGAGGCGCTGCCCTGAGGCCGTGCCGCTGCTCGAGCAGGCGGAGCTCGAGGATCATCGACCCACCACGACCATGGCGCTGGCCGGCTGCTACATCGCCACGGGGGAGTTCTTCAAGGCCCGTGACATGCTCACCTCGCTGGCTGGCGAGGACCTCAGCAAGTGGCCGCAGTACTGGGAGCGCAGGGCGATCCAGGATGCCGCCAAGAAGCTCGATGCTCTCGAGCGCAGGATCCCCACGGTGGATCTGCGCTTGGAGAAGGACTACGCCGAGCTTCAGGTCTTTCTCGGCGGCAAGGAGGTTTCGATCGACGACAGCCCGTACGTGCTCCCTCCTTCTCAGCGGACCACGGTCACGGTGCGGGCGAAGGGGTACCGGGAGTACTCGGAGACGTTCGAGCCGAGCGAGGGAGAGCACCTGGTGCTGCGGGTGGTGCTGCAGTCGTTGACGAGCGGGGAGGATGCCCCTCGCAAGCGCCCACCGCCTGCGCCCCCGCCGGCGGCGTGGTGGTTCGGAGCCGGCTTCCAGGGCTACCTGATCCCCAGGCAGATGTGGCATCTGCTCGGCGACGGAGGCAGGACGGCCTACGTTCCATCGGGAAGGCTCACCTTGTCGTCGCTGTCCGCATCGGGTCAGCTCACCCTCGGGCTTGGCTGGATCCGTCTCGGGATCAGCCCGACTCCTCTCAAGCCGAACGGGAACCCGGATACGGATTACGAGATCATCGAGAGCTCTCTCCACGGCCCCCTCGCGACGATCGAATGGCACTGGCACTTCGCCCTGTCGAACACCTGGAGGTTCCGCCTCGGTGCAGGCGCCGGCGTGGGATACTTCGCGTTCGGCGGCCTCTACCGCACGCAGGCCTTCCCCTTCAGCCTGTCACCTTCGGCTCCCGAGGACTACCGCAAGTGTGTCGGGCCCAACAACCCGGCGGGGACGTATCGCTACTGCAACCAGCTGCGCGACGACGACGATCACTACGGCGGCTACAAGGAGCCGGGGTGGACGAAGGGGGGACGACGGCCGGACGTGTTCCCGTGGGTGGCCTTGCCGGAGCTGGGCGTGAGCTGGTCGGCTTCGAAGTCCTTCGTGTTCGACCTGGACTTCGGGCTGTCGATCGGCGGGATGATGGTTGCGCTCACCGGGCGCACGAAGATGTGAGCGGCGGACGACGCCGGCTCAGCCGCGCGCGCGGCGCAGCAGAAGGGCCGCGGCGATGAGCAAGGCGCTGGCGGCCGAGGCGGCGGTTGCAGGGGTGGAGGGCAGGCGGCCCTGAGCCACCGAGCAGGTCGGAGGGACCTGGTCGGACGCGCACAGTGGCGAGAACCCGTTGCGAGGGATCGGATTGCACGCGGGATCGCTCTCCAGTGGCAATGCGTCGTTCTGCGGATAGATCGCGCAGATCCCCGCCATGTCGTCGGCCGCAAGATTGCGCAGGGTGGGCGTGTACTCCGACTGCATCGTCGCCCCCTCCACCGCCGAGTGCGCCAGGCCGAAGAAGTGCCCCAGCTCGTGGACCATCACCGACTGGAAGTCGTACCCCTCCGTCTCGCCCACCGTCAGCTCGTGATCGTCCGTGTTCACTTCGATGTCGACGTCGAAGATCTCGCCCGTCGCCACCTGGAAGGTCACAGTCGTCAGCGCGATCTGCTGCGATGAGGGGTGAGGCCACCGTTCGTCGTAGAACACGATCAGGTTGACGTTGCCTGCGGCGCGGTTGTACTCGGCGCGATTGCACGCGACGGGCCCCATGTCGATCAAGCGAAGGGAGGGGAACGCACCCCAGCCGCAGTCCGCTGCCATCCAGGTCGCGATCGAGTCGTAGGTGCTCTGTCTCGCCGTCTCGTAGTCGATCTGCGTCGAGGCATCGCGCTGCAACGCGAACCCGACACACGGACGCCCCCAGTACAAGGGCTCACCGCACGGCTCCCCCTCCATCGGCTCGCACAACGGCCCGTCGGGATCGCAAGTCGTGGTTCTGCAGTACGCGTGCGCCTCGGGCGCCACGGCGATCATTGCCAACGACAACGTCAGCGCCATCGATGCCGGGGTTCTCGTGGGCAGGCTCACTTCCCTCAGGGGTAGAACACGGAGCCGGCTCCGTCAACGCCGGGTCGGCTCGCGCATGTTGCTTGATCTCCGTCCGGACCGCGACCATGGTCCGCGGCATGGACCGCGTCCCTGCACCTTTGCCGACCGTACCTCGGGCCCAGCACGAAACGCACGGAGCGCTCCGACACCCATGATTCGACGGTGGTGGATGCGACGAGTCGATGCATGGCGGGCATCGACTTGGGAGAGACGGGCGCTGTGGGTGGTTGCCGTGTGCGTCGCTGCCGCGGCAGTGACTCCGGTCTGGCGAGGACGATTCCTTCCGCTGCTCGACGAGCCCAATCACCTGGCGAGCGTGTTCGTGTGGCTCGAGTACAACGAGCCGTGGGCGAGACTGAAGGAGTTCTACCGAATCGAATTCGCGTTCGCTCCCTATCTTCTGCAATACGGCGTCTCGTACGTGTTCGGATGGGTGGCCGGGGTCGAGATCGGACACAAACTCGCGCTCTGCGCCTACGTGCTCTCGCTCCCAGTCGCCGCGCTGATGTGGTGCCGTCGCACCGGCCGCTCACCGTGGCTCGCGCTGCTCACGGTCCCCCTCGCCTACAACTACAACTGGTCCTACGGCTTCCACCCCTACACCTTCGGAGCCGCCGCCTTCCTATTCGCCGTCGTCGCGCTCGACACCTTCCTCGAACGCCCGCGTGTCGGCAATGCCATCGCCGCTGCGCTCCTGCCCATGGTCTGCTACGTCGGCCATCCCCTTCCTCTGCTCGCCCTGTACGTCACGCTCCCCGTCCTCTGGCTCTCCCACCGCCCGAGATGGACCGTTCTGCTCTCCTCCGGCGCCATGATGCTGCCGAGCGCCAGCATCGTCACGTGGCTCTCCTTCAGCCACGGCTACACTCCCACTTCCAACTCCGCCTCGTCTTCCAAGCCCTTCATCGCCGGGCTCCGCCTCCCGCTGTCGGAGCTCGCTCGCGACCTTCCAACCTACGCCCTCGACTCCGTGTCCGGAAACCTCGACGTCGCGGTCTTCTGGATCCTCGCCGGCGCTGCCATCGTGGCCGCCGCAGGAGCCACCATCTCTCGTCGCTTCGCCCGCTCCACAGCCACTGACCGCCCTGCAGGATGGCGGAGAATCCTGCTGCACTACCGCTCCGCGTGGATCGGGCTGGCCATGCTCGGCCTCTACATCGGCCTCCCTGTCCATCTGTCTCGCCCGTTCGACTGGTGGCTGGTTGGACCACGCTTCGCCTTCGTGGCCGCCTTCTTCCTGTTCCTCGCTCCCGCCGTCCCCTCGCGCACCCCCGGACGATGGTTCCTCATCCCCATGGTGCCCGCACTTGCCGCCGTGGTGTTCCTCCCACTGCTCGTGTCGCAGAAGTACGCGGAGTTCAACCACCGCGCCGCCCCGATGGTCCGACTCGTCGCAATGACCCGCTCCGACGCGAATATCTTGTTCCTCAGCATGAAGCCGCGCGGGGATCCCGCCGTGAACGTGCACGCTTGGAACCAGGGCGCCTCGTGGGTCCAGGTCCTGCACGGCGGCTACAGCCAATCGGGCTTCACTCACAGCATCGAAGGCTTCCCTTATGGGCGCACCGTGTCGCTGCCTTCACCGCCGTGGAACGCAGCGGAGCAGTTCAACCCTGCCGCGCACGCCGCCCCCTACGACTACGTCCTCGTGCGCAATCAGACCGTTCCCGTCTTCCGGGTCGACGATCCCGAGTTCCACCTCGCAGCCCAGGAAGGCGCGTTTGCGCTCTACGAACGCCACGCGCGCGTGGCGCCGCGCAAGCCCGTGATCGGCCACTGAGCCAACGAGCCCTCCGCGCGCGTCGAGGCGACGCGGTCGGCGTCACGAAGCTGACGGCCCGGTCGACCCGCGTGCCGGGACGTCCCACCCACGCTGGCACGGGGCGGCACACGTCGTTGCCGGACCCGCACCGGATCGCGTGAGTTCTCCGAGTTCCTGCACTCCGGCATGGAACCTGTATCCGGAACGAACGGGCAGCCGCTCTGCCCCGTCTCCCCGCTACCGTTGCCACGAGGTCCGCCATGTCGAAGCGCCACCGGATGATGAACAAGCCCACGCCCAAGACCACCCGCTCCCCCCGCGCTTCCTCGCTGTGCAACGAGCCCGCCGCGACGCGCACTGACATGGACTCGCTTCCCCCACTCGTCTCCGACGACTCCGAGGAATCCGGCGAGACACAGTTGTCGCCCGATGTGACCGCGCGTCGCACTCGCGCCCGTTGGGCTGTCGGACTCTTCCTCGGCGTCGCAACCTTGTTCTTCGCTGTCGGCGTGGGCAAGACGACGCTCGCAGCGCGCTCGTCCTCGCTCGGGGCTCCGACCTCCGTGCAGAATCGCATCGAGAGCGCGTTCGGTGCGCGCGTCACTGCGCTCGCGCGCAGCACGGTGGCCGTGACGCCCGCGACGCCGCAAGCTCCCGCGGCCGTCGCCCCGAAGGCTGACGTCGGGCACGAACAGACTGCGGCCCCCTCGCCCGATCCCGAACGTGTCGGAAAGCTGCGCAAGCAGGCCGAGTCGCTGCTCGACCGCGGGCGCTATCGCGAGGCGATCGAGGTCTCACGCGAAGCCCTCGCAGCCGATCCCACACACGCCCTGCCCTACCTGTACATCGGCTCGGCGTTGCAGAGCACCGGCAAGTGGAAGGACGGAATCGCCGCCTACTCGGAGTGCGTGCGGAACGCGAAGCGGGGGCCCGTACACGAGTGCTCGGCGTTGGGCGGTCGCAAGTAGCCAACCACCCGTCGATGACCTCCCGCCTCGCCGCTTGCCCGGCCCTGTCGATCGACCTATGACACGCCCATGTCCAGGAAGCGGCGACATCACGACCCCACCGCCAGACCGAACGCGCCGGGCCCCGCCGACGACACGGGGGTTCCCTCTCCCTACGATGATCCGGAGGGAAGCTGGGAGCAGGGCGATTCGGAGGAGGACGACGACGACGAAGACCCGGGGCCCCGGGCTGTGATTGCAACAGTCGGCGATCTCGGAACGTGGATCCCGCAGAGCCTGCGTCTGCGCTACGCCGATCGACCCGTGTGGTTCTTGTGCGAGCACGACGCGTCGCTCGTGGGAGTATTCGAGCGGATGCCGGAAGGGGCGTTCGCGAAGGCAGAGGGCGAGACGATCCTCGCCGCACTGCGAGCATTCTCTCTCGATCAGAACGAGAACCTTCAGTGGCTGCTCGGAGTGACCGAGGGCATCCAGTACGGTTTCCACGTCGATGCTTCGCTCGACGACGTCGTCGAGTCGTTCGAGGACGACGGCTTCATCGTCGTACCGGCGGTGAAAGACGGAGCGATTGCACTGGGGGAGGAGTAGCGCTCGAGTCAGCCGAAAAGCGAACGCCGCAGAGACAGCAGCAGCGCGATTGCGCCCCAGAGCCCCAGCGGAAGAACGCGACTCGATCCACCGGAGCTCCGACACCCGCACCCCGAATCATCGTCGTCGGACGGGAGGTTCCCGCTCCCCGGCGCACCGGCTGCGCCACTCGCTCCCGGCGCATCGCCTCCCGCATCCGCAGCAACGCTGCCGTCCGTTGAAGAGGAGGAGTCCGCACCGGTGTCGGCGCCGGCATCGAGAGCCACACAACCCGGCCCCGGATCGGAGCCTTCGGGGAATACCGTGGAGTCACCGTGGACCAGGAACGGGACGCGCTTCCCGCCGAGCCAGACCTCGTTCGCGACGACCGCGACGGTGTATGGCGGCGCCTCGAGGGTCGCGACTTCGGTCGCCTCCACACGCACGCACCCGTCGGAGTTCCGAAGCACTGCGACGTCGAACGAGCCTGCCTTCGAGGCCTTGATCAGGTTCACTCCCGCCATCGAAACGAAGGTGCCGCCTTGCAGGAACGCGCGGCGCAGAGCTCCGCTCGAATCGAGTCCGAAAGCGAACAACGTACCGTCGGTCGATGCCTCCGGGATCTGCGGAATCGACGGGTTCGCAGGCGTCACGCTGATCGTCCCCGCCTGCCCGGAGCCGAGGAACGACGCTGCCGCATCGATGCCCCACGGTCCCGAAACCACGAGTCCCGCAGGGGGGTCGCCGAGCACGACCGCAGTCGCGCGATCGGTCTGGGGCGGCGCCACGTCCACCGAGTACGACGCGTCGTCGAACCACACGATGCCGGTCCCGTTGAACTGCAGCGCGATGCGTGCGCCGTCCACGCCGCTCGCGGGAGCCTTCGTCTGCAAAGCGATCTCGGTCCAATCCGTCGCGGTGGAGGCGTCGATCTTGACCTGCTCCCCTGCGGGGTCGGCGATGTACGCCCCTTTGAGCGTGTAGTACGGCTGAATCGAGATGGTGCCGGTCGCCGACTTCGACTTCGCGAACACCTTGACCATCAGCGTGGAGCCCGCCACCAGACTCATCACCTCGGAGTAGTAGTACCCGGTCTTCGAAGAGGTGTGCGCAATCCGTGCACTCTGCGTGCCCGATCGCGCTACCGTCGCGTCCGCTGCGTGAGACCCGTCGTCGAAACGAGGCTGCCAGCCGGCCAGGTCGCTCTCGAATCCGGGGTTGTCGAAGGCGACGTGCGCCTGCAGACCGGGCACGAGCGCGGCCGCGAAACGCACCTCCTTGGCGGACTGACTGCGCCACTCGCCGTAGGGGCCGTAGTCCGCCGCGCCGGGATGGGTGGAGGCCTTGGGATAGCCCGCAGCCAACGGTGTGCTCGACGCGAGGAACGTCTGCAGCCGTGAGGACTGAAGGGAGCTGACGAGCTCTGCGGGCCCCTGGCCCGACTCGAAGGAGCCAGAGGCACCCGAGTGCAGAAGGAACGAGTACGCATGCGCCTGCGGCGCCCCGATGTCGTCGAACACGAAGACCAGATCCGGCTTCGCATAGAATACCCGCCGACCGAACCGATCGAGCAGCCCCGCTTCGTACGTTGCCCCGGCCTGCGCCACCACCTTCGCGTAGGCGACACCGTCGAACAGGTAGTCGAGCTTCCCCCCCGTCTTCGACACCTGACTCTTGCTCACCGACGACCCGTCGGCGGCCACGGTCTTGTCCACGATCACGGTATTGTGGCCGATCGTGCTCGTCGTGAAGAGGTGTTTGGAGGCGTTGAAGTAGTCTTCGTATCCCGGATCCGAGGCGATCCACTGGCCGTGGGCACTGATGACGAAGCTGTTGTGGTCGAGGTGGTTGTGCCCGACCTTCTCTGTGGGAGGACCGCTCTTGACCGCCACGACGGGGGCGCCATCGAACCCTGCGCGAAGGACGGCGTGTCCGACGTCTTGATACAGGGAGGTGCCGGACCCAGGGATCGGGACGGGTGCGAGCTTCGGTCGCGCCCACAGCATGTTCAGGAAGCTGCGCGGCCTTGCGTTCCCGGACTGCGCCAGATACCACTGGGCAGTGGCGTTGCCGTGCGCGGCGAGGGCGAACATGGTGGTGGACCAATACGCCGCGAGCGACGAGTCGCCGAAGTTCGCCAGGGTGCGATTGTCGGTGCCGAGAAAGGCTCCTGCGAACCTCGGGACGCCCGTCAGCCACGCATGATCGAACAGCCCCGAGCCAGGGGCCTTCTGCTCGAGCACGTGCGCCGCGATGACGAGGTTGTCCACGGCGTAGGAGCCATACAGCTGCCCCTCGAATGCCGCGCCGTCCTCGCCTTGCGAGCCGTAGAAGGCAAGGACGGATTCGCGCGCGAGAGTCGTCCAGGCCGGCGACTGCGTCGGTGCGTCTTCCGCCACGGCGCACGCTCCGCCAGCCAGCCCTGCCACGCGCAGGGCATAGCCGTTGAACCACGCGCCGATCCCCCCGGAGGTCGTGTTCGCCGCCTTCACATCCGTGGCCAGCGGCGTCACTCCCTTTGCGATGATTGCGTCTCGCAGCAGCTTCCGCTCCGCGTCCGTCATCGCCGCGAAACCCAGGTCGTACGTCAGCCCGACACCGAGGGACAGGTGTGCGGTGTCGAGACAGCTATTCCCGGTTCCGCAGCCGTACTCGGGGTCGGTCCACTTCGCCCACGCAGCCACGGCCTTCGCCACGTCGAGCGCACCCGTTCCCTGCGCGTTCTCGAGGTACTTCGCATCACCGCTCACCGCGTACACGAACGACAGCACCTCCATCCGCGACTGCAGATCCCGCGACACCTTCGTCCACGGCGGATAGCTCTTGTTGTTCGGGTGCGCCGGCGGCATCGTCGAGGACAGCGTATAGGTCCACGTCGCCGATCCGTTCCCGTCCGGATCCGGGATCTCCACCGTGTACGCGTACTTGCCGGTCAGATACTGATCCGCGGCCTTCACGATCCCGTCGAACACCTCGGCATAGCTCCACCCCAGGCCGGCGTCGGTGTTGTCGGCTGCGAGCTGCTTGAGCTGATCGAGCCCCGCTGCATCGAAGTACAGCGAGGGATGAGCGAGCGCAGGAGAGGACAGGAGGGCAGCAGCGGTTGCGAGGGACGCTGGGGTGAGGCGACGCATACCGCAACGCTATCACGCTGCAGGGGAGGAAGCCGGGTCACTTGTTGGGGACCGGTGCCTCCCGTCGGGGAGATGACACAGAGGCTGCTGGATGGGGGCGATCAGGGGGTGCGGCAGCTCATATCGAGCGGAACGCACATCTTCGGGATGACCGAGCCCTCGAGGCCCGGGATTGCAATGCATCCATAGCCGTCTCCGCATCCGGAGTCGTCGGTGCACACCGCTCCGCAGCCCTTCGTACCGTCGGGGAAGGTCAGGCAGAAGTCCCCGCCGCCAGGGCAGTCCGTGTCCTTCTCGCACGGTCCGCACAGGTCCGAGGTCCTGACCCACGGGCTCATCTTCGGATTCGAGTCGATGCCGTGCACGCCATAGTGCGTGTGAGCGTTCTGGTCCTGCAGGTTCAACCAGCTCAGCAGATTGAGCCAGCTCACGGGCAGATGACGTCGGGACTCGTTCTCCTGCATCAGCATTCCGAAGAGCACGGTGGAGGTGCCGGGAAGGCCCATGTTCGTCCACATGGTGTTGACCGTAGTCACGACGTTGAGGTTGGCGTCGTTCTTGTTCGGATTGGCGTACATCGCATCGGCGTAGGTGGAGTACGTCTGGCAGCCGTACATCACGAGCACCTGGTAAGTCTGGGGCATCGGCAGCGTCTTCCAGACCGAGTCGTCGAGCTCCACCGAGGGCTGGTAGTCGAGCACGTAGCCGGCCCCGGGACCGGCATGCCCCGCGTAGATGATCACCTCGCGCGTCGCCAGGCTCTCCTTCATCGACTCGACCAGCTTCTGCTCCTCGCCACACGCGACGATCTCGGGGTAGACGATCTTCACACGCACTTCGACCGGAGTGCCGGCGAAGTCGAACGTCTTGACGAACGGGGGAGAGTCGATCTTCAGGTCCTTGTAGGTCGAGGCATCATGGGAGAAGCCCTGCTCCTTGAGCAGGTTCACCATGCCCTCGGCCGTCCAACGATCGATGCGGCCTCCGAGCTTCGTGACCGTGCAGCCCTCCGGCGCGGGACGGGAGCAGGCGTCCTCGACGGGCTCGCAGCTGTTCGCGCACGTCTCCTTGTGACACGCAGGCTCACCGCCGTCGCCCGCGCAGCAGATCTCCACTTCTTCCTTGTTGTAGTCGCCGCCGATGTGCAATGCGACCTCGAGCACGCCGTCGGAGAACAGCTCGTCATAGCGCGGGTAGCCGTCGGTCGATGCCGTCTGCTTGCCCTTCACCACGATCGTCTCCGACTTGGGCTCGCCCGAGTACTGCGTGACCGTGACCTCGAAGGTGTCCCCCTCCGCAAATACCTTCTCGGAGAGCTTGATCGACATCAACGCCTCGACTTCGAAGTCGAATGCGTAGGATCCGTCGGCCTCCTTCCGAATCGATTCGAGGTGGCGCTTCGACGAGCGAGTAGCCGCTGACACCTCCTGCTGCGTCTTCCAGTTCTCGAGGATCCTGCGGCGCGTGGCATCGTCGACGTTCTGGACCTGGGCAGCGATTTCTGGGGGAAGCTCGCCCGGGATCTGCGCGTTCATTTCCCGGGCCTTCGACGACAGGTAGGACTGGATGGCGGAAGCTACGGACGCGAGGCGGGAGTCGGCAGCCTTCTTGAGAGCCTTGTCGGCGTCTTCGGGAGTCATCGACTCCAGGCCGGAGGGCGCGGCCATGTGAGCCGTGCCGGTGAACTCGAACTCCCTGGCGGCCTGGTTGACGTAGCTGTCGGCCTTTCCCCCCGGTGCCGGAGGAAGCTGCGGAACACGCTGACCATCGTCGCCGGCGGGAGCGGCCGGGGAATCGGTCGAGCCGCAAGCGGGGACAAGGAGAGAGCCGACGACGACGCACGCGAGCAGGCGCAAGGGGATGGTCCTCATGGAGTCCTCGAGGGATTGGTCGAAGAGGGGTAAGAGAGTACGGCGTTCGGGGGAGTCCCGCAAGACAGCCCGAACACGCGAGATCACGCGTGGGGGGATTCCGTCGTGCGCAGATGGATCGTGTTGGTGGTGACATTGCGCTTCAGGGACAGTCCGGCGGTGTACACGACGGGATCGCCGACGTGGATGAGTCCGCGCTCCAGGAGCATGCGTTCCATGGCGGGGAAGACGTGTCCCGGGGGAGGCTCCTCGGGCAGCAGGATGCCGTGGGCTCCTCTCACGAGGTTCATGCGGCGAACCGCCGAGAGATTGCAGGAGAAGACGTAGACCGGGACCGAGGGGCGCTGCGCCGTCAGACGGATACCAGCGTTGCCCGTGTCCGACATGCAAGCCATGGCCGTCGCTCCCATCTGATCGGCGAACACGGCCGCGGCCTTTCCGAGGGACATCCCGAGGTGCGAGGACGAGCTGTCGAGGATCTGGAACTCCTCGGTGCCGTTGCGATAGCCCTGCTGCTCGGCCTCGGCGACGATGTTGCGCACCATCCTGACGGTGTCGATGGGGAAGGCCCCGGCGGCCGTCTCGCCCGAGAGCATGATCGCGTCGGTGCCGTCGAAGACCGCGTTCGCAACGTCGGAGACCTCTGCGCGCGTAGGCCACGGATTGGCAATCATCGACTCCAGCATCTGGGTGGCCGTGATGACCGGGAGGCCGTGGTGAATGGCCTGTCGGATGATGTGCTTCTGCGCAGCCGGGACTTTTTCGAGGCCGAGCTCCACGCCAAGGTCGCCCCGCGCGATCATCACTGCGTGCGCACTCTTCAAGATGCTCTCGAGGTTCTCCAGGGCCTCGGGCTTCTCGATCTTCGCCACCACCTGCACGCTCCTCCCCTTGCCGGCGTCGTCGATCAGCTTGCGCAGCAGCAGGATGTCCTCCGCACAGCGCACGAACGACAACGCGAGGAAGTCGATGTCGTGCTCCAGCGCGAATCGCACGTCGTCGCGGTCCTTGTCCGTGAGCGCCGGGACGTCGAGTCGCACCTTGGGGAGGTTGATGCCGCGACGGCTCGCAAGGGGCCCTCCGCGCACCACGCGACAGGTGAGTCCCGCGGGATCCTTGCCCACCACCTCGAGCTCGAGCAGCCCGTCATTGAGCAGGATCCGATCGCTCACAACGCTGTCGCGCACCAGCGGCGCGAACTTCGTCGTCAGCAGCCCCTCGCGACACTCTGAGTCGGTATGAATGAAGCGCAGCTCCGAGCCCGTCTCCAGCGAGAGCTTCCCCCCACGAACGTCGTTGGTCCTGATCTTCGGCCCCTGCAGATCGCCCAGGATGGCAAGCTCGCGCCCCAGCCTGCGGGCTTCGTCGCGCAGCGCTGCGATGGCACGGGCATGCTCCTCCTGGGTACCGTGGGAGAAGTTGATGCGGGCGACGTCCATTCCGCTGACGAGCAGCTCGCGAATCAGGTCGGGGGAAGAGGTAGCGGGGCCGATGGTGCAGACGATCCTGGTCTTGCGAATGGCGGTGGCAGCGGGAGACATCGAGACCTCCGAGGGAGCGGCGAGATGGCCGTAGCGGAGGCATAGCACACCGGGAACAGAGAAGTGCCTCTTACCTGAGTTACCGCATGGTGCTAGCGGAGAATTTGCGACGGAGCGCCGATCGACTGCGCCCTGCCAGGAGAATCCCGCTATGCACAGCGTTCCCTGCCCTGTCTGCCGCCGCGGTCCCTGGGTGACGTCCACCTTCCACTGGTATCACCGTCCGGAATCCCAGCAGTTCGTGCTGCTTGTCGGTGGCAAGGTGAGCTGGCGTCTCGACCTGGACGCGCCCTCGGAGGCTGCGGTGCTGGCCCACCTGCTTCACGTGACGAGCCTTGGCTACTGTGACGAGATCGGTGGTGCCCTCGTTCGCGCGCTGATCGATCTCGGCCACATCCGTCAGCCCGAAGTCGTCTGAGTCGGCGATGCGTCCCTCACCGGCCCGACACCTCGCGCGACGGGCGGCTTTCTGCGGGTCGTCTCTTCAAACGCCTCGCGATCGGCGCTAGCCTTCGAATTCCCTCGAACCTGGAGGCGCACGTTGTCCCGACCTCGATCCCGCCGGTGTCTTGTCTTCCTCGCCGCAGCCGCCCTCGCGCCTGTCGCCGTCGCGGCTTGCAGCGTGGAATGGCAAGCCGACTCGGAGCCGATCGACGATCAGGCGTGGCCGGTCCACACGGTATGCGGCAAGGGGAGCGTCGTGGGAATCGACGTCTCGACCTATCAGGGCACGGTGGATTGGGCGAAGGTGAAGGCAGCGGGCAAGACCTTCGCCTTTGCGCGCGTGACGCACGGGACCGGGACCATCGACAACCAGTTCGCGAAGAACTGGCCGGCGATGAAGGCCGCCGGGATCATTCGCGGTGCGTATCAGTACTTCGAGCCGGCCGACGACGCGTTGGAGCAGGCCAAGCTGTTCGTGGACAAGATCAACGCGGCCGGCGGGTTCGAGGAAGGCGATCTGCCCGGCGTCATCGACGTCGAGAAGATGGGGACCGCGAACGCGGCCCAGATTCAGGCGATGGTCCACACGTGGATCGACTACGTCGAGGAGAAGACGAACCGCAGACCGATCATCTACGCCGGATCCTACTTCTGGGACGACCACTCTCTCGGCACGGACTTCTCCTCGTATCCCCTCTGGGGGCCACACTACACGACAGCGGACTGCCACCTCATCTCCAGCGCATGGAACGACTGGACCTTCTGGCAGCACAGCGACGAAGGAACGGTGTCCGGGATTTCGGGAGCGGTGGACCTCGACCGGTACAACGGGGACCTCGCGTCGCTCGAGGCGTTCATCGCGGACAGCATCATCGTCCCGCCATCGGGCCCGGAGCCCGGGCCCGAACCCCAGACTGAGCCCGCGCCCGAGCCAGGACCGGAGCCCCAGCCCGAAGCAGGCGCAAACGACGGGTCTGCGGAGGTGTCTACCCCGGAGACCGACTCTGCCGTAGCCGATTCCGGCGATGCGATGATCACTCCTGCCGATGCGACCGTCGCCGAGGGGGGAGTTCGTGAGTGGGGATCAACCGGTGAAGACGACGGTGGGTGTTCTTGCCGAACGGGGCAGGGCGCGCGCGACGCCGGCGGTCTTGCGTGGCTGATCGGGGCGGGCCTCGTGCTGGCGCGAAGGCGCCGTTGA
>CAYMUE010000028.1:50264-52350 GCA_964393505.1 uncultured Polyangiaceae bacterium | reverse complement strand
GCGCGGGGGCGACCTGGATGTGCGGAGCCGCCTGGTGTCGCGCCATGCCGAGCACCAGCTCGACCGAAGGTCTCGGTGCGGGTGCATCGGGCGCGCGCTTCTGCCGAGCCGCGGCGCCGTTGCCCTGTGCCGTGCTCGCGTCGGCGGTGTCGCGATGCTCGACGCGGATGGCTGACGGAGCTCGCGGGACGCAGACTGGCGAAGGGCGCATGGAGGGCAGGGGAGGGGGGGGAGCGGAGCGCGAGGCGAGCGGTTGCGGGGAGACGCTCTGGGTTTCGCGCGGTGGAACCGGCAGCGAGAGGCTGCTCATGACGGTCGCGAGGAGAGCTGCTCCGCGCGAAGCGAGCCCGCTGCCCACGCTCACCTGCGGTTCGCGTCCCGTGGCGGTCCGCACAGCGTCCAGCACGAGCGGCATCTCTCCCATGGCGCCGATGACGATCACCGCACCGAGCCTCGCCGGATCGAGCCCCGATTCCGCAAGCACGCGCTCGCACGTCGCGGTCACGCCCGCGCGCAGCGGCGCAGCCACGCGCTCGAGCTCCTGTCGTGTCACTCTCCACGCTGCATCGTCGCCGAGAAACGAGACCTGCACGTGGGCGCTCTCCGCGCGGCTCAGATCCAGCCGTGCCTGCTCGCAGCGCGTGATCACGTCGTCCCGCTTCGCAGGATCGAGCCTTCGAGGGTCGAGCCCCGGCACCAGCGCACGGATGCACGCCTCCGCAAGACGCTCGTCGAGGAACCTCCCGCCGCAGGACTCGCCCGCTCTGCCGAGCACGTTCACGCGGTCCGAGCGCAATCGGATCACCGCCGACTCCACCTTGCGCGCCCCCGCATCGGTCACGAGCAGCTCGGTCTCGCCAAGACCGTTCGACCAGCCGTGACACACTGCAGCCGCCGTCGTGCTCTGGACCGTGTTGAGCAGCTCGGCACCGGCGAGCGAAGCAGCCGCAGCCACGATCGGTGCGAGCCGCTCGCGCTGCTCGAAGGGAACGCAGACCACGAAGCGTTGTCGTCCCGGACCCATCAGGCTGCGCGCGCGCGCAGAGATCTCCGCGAACCACCAGCAGAGAATCTCCTCGACCGGATGACGAACGCCGCCGAGGAACGTCGCGCTCTTCAAACCGAGCGGCTCGATCACGACGTCGTGGACATGGTTGCGCGTCTGCTCCAGCGCCCGCTGTCCGAGCAACACCTTGTCGCCGATCATCGCGATCGCCGCGGGCGTCGTCTCGCTGCCGTCCTCCCACCTGAGCATCCTCACGTCGGACTGGATGGAACATGCCGCACGCAGGCTGGTGGCCCCAAGGTCGATCCCGACCCCCACGACCGCCTCGCCCTCCGGCGCTCCGTTGACTCCCAAGGTGGAACGAGTCTCCCCCATTCCCCTGCATGGAGGCAATGCCGCTGCACCGTTGAACCAGTCTGCGATCCCTCGCCGACCTCGCCGCGCGCCGGTCCCGGCGTGCTACGGTCCCAGGGTGCTCTCCAGGACCGCCAAGATCGCCATCGCCGCGGTTGCCGCAACCATCGCCGTCGCGTTCGGCATCGAACGCCTGATCGTTACCGAAGAGGAGAGCCTCGAGCCCTTCGTCGATGCGGTCACCGGCAAGATCGACGGCGAGCGGATCGATCGTGCGCTGACGTGGACCGATGCCGATCGCGTCCCGCTGGAGCTGTCCCTGCGCGGGCAGACCTGGCGTTTCGAGCAGGGGGTCGAGCTGAGCCGGGAGGCGCACTCGAAGCTCGCGCTCTACCACGGAGAGCGCCTGTCGCTGCTCTCCAACCGGATCGAGGTCAAGGGCAAGGCCGCGAACGTGACGGTGGACACCTTCTCACGGCGCGGGCGCGTCGCCGTGGACTACGAGCTCCGCAAGACGGGCGATCGTTGGCTGGTCAGCGGCGTACACGTGCGGTGACGCGCGTCAGGTGACCACGTGCTCGGGGGTGCGCCCTTCGAGCACCGCGAGGACCGAGTCTATGCACATCTGCGCCATGCGTTCGCGGGTGGGGCGATCGGCGCTTCCCAGGTGAGGGGCGAGCACCACGTTGGGGAGGCTCTTGAGGGCGTCGGACACGTGCGGCTCGC
>CAYMUE010000028.1:25785-50164 GCA_964393505.1 uncultured Polyangiaceae bacterium | reverse complement strand
GGGGCGAGCACCACGTTGGGGAGGCTCTTGAGGGCGTCGGACACGTGCGGCTCGCGGTCGTAGACGTCGAGGCCGGCCGCCGCGAGGTGTCCGCTGCGCAACAGCTCGACGAGGGCCGTCTCGTCGATACAGGCGCCGCGTGCGGTGTTGATCACGACGGCGCCCTTGCGCATCGACAGCATGCGCTCGCGGGACAGGAGCCCGCGAGTGGCGGGCGTCAGCGGGCAGTGCAGCGTGAGGATCTCGCTCGACGCAATCAGTTCGTCGAGCGAAACAAACGTCGCGCCGAGCTCCTGCTCGAGCTCGGGGGTCGCGCGTCTCGGGCTGTTGTACAGCACGCGCATCCCGAACCCGCGCGCGCGCCGAGCCACGGCCTGTCCGATCCGGCCGAAGCCGACGATCCCGAGGACCGAGCCGCTCACGCGGGGACCGAGCAGGAGCGTGGGCGCCCATCCCCGCCACTGCCCGGCCCGCACCATGCGGTCGCCCAGGGTGACGTTCCTGCACGCGTCCAGAATCAGCGCAAACGTCAGGTCCGCCGTCGCATCGGTCAGCACGCCGGGAGTGTTCGTGGCCACCACGCCACGCGCGCGCAGCGCCCGCAGGTCGAGGTTGTCGATCCCCACGGCGCAGTTCGCCACGGCGCGAAGCGACGGCCCCGCCGCAATCACCTGCTCGTCGATCCGATCGGTCAGCAGGCAGATCATCGCCTCCGTCCCGGGATGCCGCTCGAGCGCGGCGATGAGCCCGTCGTGCCCGAGCCCCTCCGCGGGCTCGCCCTGCACGACCTCGTGACCGCGCTGCCTCAGCCCCTGCACCGCATCGCCCGCCAACGGCGAGGAGACCAGGATCGTCGCCATGATTCCTCCGTTACTCCAAGTCGAAAGGCACGACCGACTGCGATGCCAGCCCTGGCACCGCGGCGGCGATCTTCTCGCCGATCTGCGCGTGCGTGCCCGTGATCGCTACGACCAGGTTCTCCGTGGACAGCCTGCGACGCAGCGCAGCGTCGGCCTGCTCCTTGGTGACCGCATCGACCCGCTCGAGATAACGGTCGTAGTAATCCGCCGGGAGATCGAACAGGCTCGTGGCGAGCTTGCGGTGCACGCGCTTGCTCGCCGTGTCCACCTCGAAGGCGTGGGAGCGCACCAGGTACTTCTTGGCGAAGGACAGCTCTCGCGGCTCGATCCCCCCGTCGCGCAGCCCCTCGAGCAGGCTCAGCTCGAGCGCAAGGCACTTGTCCGCATCGTCCGACCCGGGGTGCGTCCACATGCTGAACGCTTCGCGGCACACGTCGATCGGCAGGCTCGCATAGGCCCCGTACGACCAGCCCCGCTTGGAGCGGACCTCCCGCATGAGCCGGCTCGTGAAGGTCCCGCCGAACACCGTGTTCGCGACATGCAGCGCGACGTGGTCGTCGTCGCGCGGATGCGTGCCGATCCCGCCGATGAGCAGTTGTGTCTGGGTGCGCTCCGGCTTGTCCACGAACACGAGCCTTCGCCCAGTGCCGAAGTCCGGATCCGCCAGCTCCCTGCGCGGTCCGGTGGCCGCGGGGAGTGCGGCCAGGATCCGCTCCGCGGCCCGGCTCGCCTCGAGGTCGTCGAGATCGCCGGAGAACGCCAGGACGCAGTTGTCGCGGGTGAAGGTGCGACGGTAGGCCGCGACGACGTCGCCGCGGGTCACCGAGCGCACGGTCGGGATGAGCCCGGTGGTCCGTCGTGCGAAGGGGTGCCCGCGGAAGATCTCACGGCGGAACGCCCGCGCGCACAGCGTGCGATCGCTGTCGCGCGCCTCGATGAGCTCGCCCTCGGTCTCGCGCTCGAGCTTGCCCAGCTCGGTCTCTTCGAACGTGGCGCTTCCGAGCAGCTTCGCGAGCAGATCGACTCCCTTGTCGAGAGAGCGACGGATGACGTCGAGGTGCAGCGACACGGTGCTGATGCCGACGTGCTCGGAGACGTCCGCGCCGATCCGGTCGATCGCGGCCTCGAGGGTCGGAGCGTCCATGCCCTCGACGCCGCGGCGGAGCATGCGGACCATGAGCTTGGAGAGGCCCTCCTTGCCAGCGGGGTCGAGGAAGGAGCCGACGCGGAAGCCGACCATGACGTTCACCAGCGGCAGCTCGCGGCTGGTCTCGATGTGAACCGGGACGCTCATGGGGTCTGCTCCTTGGTCTGCGGGTGGACCGTGATCACGGTGCGGGATTCCCGGCGCAGGTAGCGCCTCGCAGCCTTGAGCACGTCGGATCGGGTGACGGCGCGGAGCTGGTCGAGGCGAGTGAACGCACCGGCCGGCTCTCCCAGCGTCGTGGCGTAAAAGGCGATCTGCTCGGCCTTGCCGCCGCACGTCTCGAGGCCGCGAAGCAGCCCGAGCTCGGCCCTCGCCCGCACCCGCTCGAGCTCGTCGTCGGTCACGCCCTCTGCACGCACCTTCTCCATCTGGGCATCGAAGGCGGCAAGCATCTCGACCGCAGTCCGCCCCGGGCGCGCCACCAGGCCGACCTCGTACAACCCGGGGTCCTGGAACGACGACACCCAGCCGCGCACGTCGGTCGCGATCTCGGCGTCCTGCACCAGCGCCCGGTGCACTCGCGAGGCCCGCCCTCCGAACAGCACGTCGTTGAGCAGCGACAGCGCCACGTGGTCCGCATCGCCCAGGGCAGGGCCTCGGTACCCGATCGACACCTTCTCGGTCGGTGTCGGCTTGTGCATCGTCACCGTCCGCTCCTGCACCTGCGGCGGCTCCGGCCTCGCGTCTTCGACCGGGATCTGCGCAGCCTTCAGTCCACCGTACGCCTTCACGATGCGCCGGATCGTGGCGATCTCCCGGAAGTCGCCGACCACCACCAGCGTCGCGTTGTTGGGCGCGTAGTAGGTGCCGTAGAAGGCCTGGCAGTCCTGCGGCACGAAGCCCTTGATGTCGTCCATCCATCCGATCGTCGGCGTGCCGTAGCCATGGGCCGTGAACGCGGTCTTGTAGAGCTCTTCGCTCACCGCGCCGTCGACGTCGTCGTCCACGCGGTACCTGCGCTCGTTGGCGACGACCTCGATTTCGCTGGTCACCTGGGGCTCGTGGAGCACGAGGGTGCCCATGCGCCGCGCTTCCAGGCCGATCACGAGGGGCAGTTGGCTGGCGGGAAGGTTCTCGTAGTAGTAGGTCCAGTCGACCCAGGTGGCGGCGTTGGTTTCCGCGCCCGCGCGCTCGAGGCGACGGTCGAACTCGCCGGGTTTCATCCCTTCGAACTCGTTGAACATCAGGTGTTCGAGCAGGTGGGCGAGGCCGGTTTTCCCCTGTTTTTCGTGGCGCGAGCCGACGCGGAACCAGGTGTTGTAGGCCACGACAGGGGCGGCGGGGTCACGGAGCAGCAGGACCTCGAGGCCGTTGTCGAGCCGGTAGCGTTGGATCTTCAGGGAGGCGCCGAAAGGGATCGAGCCTTCGTGAACGACCCGCTCGCCGTCGGGCGCGGACGCCAGCTGTCGCCGGGCCTGCGCCTTGTCCAACTTCTTGCGCACCACCTTCACCGCTTCGTTTCGCGTCATGAGCTCTCCAGGGAGCTCGATGCGTAGGTTGCCCGCGCCCGCGCCGCAAGCCCCGCCGCCCCTGCGGCCGTCGAGACGTTCGTGCTTCGCGATCGAGGCGTGACGCAGTACCATCCGCCCTCCCGGAACGCCGCGTGCTCCGGGCTCGTCCCTTCGGAGGTCTCTGTCATGATCAAGATCCGTCGCGCCACCATCTCCAGGCTCCGCGATCGCCTCAAGGAAACCGGCAGCCGCCCCAGCCTCGTGGTCACCAGCTCCGACGGCGTGCTCGCGCGCGCAGGCCTGTTGCCCCCGGCCGAGGCCGCCGCCGTGCAGTCCGTCGAGCCCGTCGTCGAGATGATGTTCCTGATGATGGCGGCCGACGGCAACATCGGCGACGAGGAGCGCGTGGTGATTCGAGGCGCGGTGCGGGAGCTGAGCGACGGGTTCATCCGGTCGGCGACGCTGGAGCAGATGCTGGCGGCGTACGAGCAGAACCTGCAGCGCGACGGTCAGGACGCGCGGGTGCAGCACGTGATCGAGATGCTGCAGGACGACCGTGCGGGGGCCGAGTCGGCGTTCGTGCTGGCGGCGGCGGTGGCTTTTGCGGACGAGGAGATCCAGGACGCGGAGAACGAGCTGCTCGACGCGTTCGCGGAGCGGGCCGGGATTCCGGAGGAGCGAGCCAACCAGCTGCTCGACGAGCTCGAAGCGGACTGGAAGACGAACGAGTAGGAGGGGAGTGGGCCGGAGCCCTCAGGAGACGGCTTCTTCCGGGGGCTCCGGGATCAGATAGCGGAGCGATTCGGCCAGGCTCTTGCGCGTGCCGAGGAACAGCTCGGACAGGGCGCCAGTGCGCTCGAGCTCGAAGACGCGGTCCTGCACGGCATCGAGAGGCACGATCATCCCGAGGGAGCGCGTGAGCTCCACGAGAGCCACCAGCCTCGCCGCACTCGACTCGTCGGGCGAGCGCTCGAGCTGCTGCGCCGCCGCGTCGAGCAACACCCCGAACTTCGCCGCGCTCCGGGGCACGACCAGCTCCACCCCGAGCTCGCGCGCCTCGCGCGCGATGGCCAGAGCCGCCCGGAACATGTCCGGATCGGAGCCGTCGTGCGCCTCCAACACCGCCGCGTCGAGCCGACGCGCCAGCGTGTACTGCGCGATCAGCTTCAGCTCGTCGGGAACCTCCACGCCCACGATCTCCAGCGTCTCGATCGTCCGACGATGCTCGTCGTAGAGGAACCCGTAGGTCGCCCCGAGCCGGCCCAGGAGATCCACCATCACGTTGTCGATGAACTCCGCTCGCGCCTCGTCGCTCAGATCGCGAACCGAGTAGTACTGCGGCCCGAGGTGACGATCGATCAGCCGCAGAAGCTCGGTCGGCGTGGGCTGCTGGAAGCACCGCGTGGCATCCTCGAGCAGGGCCTCGTAGACGTCACGCCCCACGGTCGTGCGGATGCCGCAGTGCATGTCGCGCTCGGTGAGGGTGGTGGCGGCGTAGGTGACCTCCTCGCTGTGCTCGGTGCGGGCGCGGGCCACGCGGGCACGGCCGAGGACCATGCGCGCCGAGCCTCGCTCGAACACCTTCTGGTCGAGGGTCTCGATGCTGAAGGCCGGGTCCGCCTCGGTCCGCGGGCCTTCGTCGAACAGCTGGCGGGAAGCGCGCTGGGCGATGCGCGTGTGGGTGCCGACCTCGGAGCGCAAGACCCTGCGACGCATGATGTCGGCGCCGGTGCCTTCCGACGCCAGGTTGCTGCTCCCCTGCGCCAGGGCGTCGAGCAGCTTCGGCATGTACCGGCGCCCGGCCACCTCGTCGAGAAGCTGCGTCGCCCTCGCTGCGTACTTCATCACCTGCTGCGTCTCGAGCCCCGCCAGATCGTCGAAGAACCAGCCGCAGCTCGCGTACATCAGCTGCGTCATCCGGTGGGCCTCCATGAGCTTGAAGGCGCGCACCCGCGCGGGCTGGCCGAGATCCGTTCGCGCGTGGCGTCGCAGGAAGGCCTCGCGACGCTCCCGGGTGGGGGTGAGCACGACCTCGATGTACTCGTCGCGCGCGGCCCAGACGTCCCGCAGCAGATCCCCGCCGATCGACTCGAGGACCTCGGCGGCGTGATCGCGCAGCAGGTCGAACGCCGCGCGCAGCGGCCCTCGCCACGCCTGGTTCCACCCGTCCCCGCGCCCGGCGTTGCACCCGCAGTCGCGCGTCCAGCGCCCCAGCCCGTGCGCACAGCTCCAGGCCGTCCCCTCTCCCGCGGGCCCACGCTTGATCTCCACCTCGTCGCGTACCGGCAACCGATCCAACAACGCCGCGTAGTTCGTCAGCTCGAGGCCGTGCGCCTCCGCTTCGCAGTGGATCAGGTAGGCCAACGAACGATCGGCGAAGCGCTTGTGGTGCCCGTAGGTCTCGCCGTCGGTCGCGACGTGCACCACCTGATCGCTTCCGCGCGCGGGATCGGCGATCGAACGCAGGCGCTCCGCGAAGCCGCGGCTCGTGTCGAGCACGCCCTCGAAGCTGATCGCGTGCGACGCCGAGCCGTCATAGAAGAAGCATGCGATGGTGCGTCCGCTGGGCAACGACAAGCGATAGGGGCGACGGGGATCGATTGAGCCGTCGGCCACGCTGGTCCATTCGGCGTGGCCCATGGGGCGCGTGCGCTCGGCCTGATGCGGCGACAGGATGATGTAGCGCATCCCGTGCTCGGCCAGGGCGTCGGCCGTCGCCAGATCGCAGCCGGTCTCAGCCAACCACATGGCCTCGGGCACCCTGCGGAAGCGGTGTTTGAAGTCGGCGATGCCCCAACGGATCTGCGTCGCGCGGTCGCGGTCGTTGCACAGTGGAAGGATCGCGTGGCTGTACACCTGCGCGATCGCTCCGCCGTGTCCGTTGTTGCGAGCTGCGCTCACCCGATCGGCTTGGACGATCCGCTTGCACACCGAAGGGGCGTGCTGCTCGAGCCAGGAGAAGAGGGTGGGGCCTATGTTGAAGCTGAGAAAGGAGTAGTTGTTGATGATCTCCGCGATTCGGTCGGCGCTGCCGAAGACGCGCGCGTGCGCGTTGGCCCCGTAGCACTCCTGGGTGATGCGTTCGTTCCAGTCGTGGAAGGGGGCCGCAGACACCTCCCGTTCGACGCGTTCGGTCCAGGGGTTGTCGCGCGGGGGTTGGTAGAAGTGGGCGTGGAGAACGACGGGGATGCGGGATCGGATCATGGGGGAGGGGAGTGTAGATGGGCTTGGCGGATGATGCGTTGTTTCCGCAGGATTCTATGCAGCTTTGGGGGGAGGGTGGAACGGACTTGGCCCTGCTGTCGGGGCAGAACCGACCGGAGGACGGTCCGTCCAGAGTCGAAGACTCACCCGAGTGGGGGAGTCCTGACCACGAAACCCGATGCGGCGCCTCGCGAATACCCCTGACAGGGAGCACGAATTTGCCGGGTCTCAACCCGTCGAAAGCCAGCGCCCAATACGCTGGGTTTGTGAAAGAAAATCAATGTGTTGAGGATCTCCTACCGTTTTGTGCGAAGACATCGAAAATCGCTGGTTCGCCCACTTCCGGTCAGTTACAATCGCACGGTGAACATGAACCACGACACGTCCACTGGGGTAACCCGGGATGCCTTCCCGGTGATCGATCTCTTTCAAGAGCAGCATGCGCGTGCGCCGCGGCTCGTGCTGTCTGCGCTCCGCACGGCCTGGCTGCTCGACCAGGTCGTCGCGCGTTCGCTGCTCCCCTACAAGCTCCACTACGCCCAGTTCCACGCACTGCTCTTGCTGCACGGGCGTGACCCCGAGGGAGTCCGCCCGAGCACCATCGGCGACTTCCTGTCGGTCTCGCGCCCCAACGTCACCAAGCTGCTCGCGCGCCTGCAGGCGCGGCACTTGATCGAGGAGCGACCCGATCCCGAGGACGGCAGGGCGATTCGCGCTTTCATCACGGCGGAGGGGCGGACGATCGTGGAAAGGGCGGCTGAGACACTATTCGCGGACTTGGACCGGGTGATCGCGTCGCTGCCGCACGACGATGCGAAGTCGTTGCAGGGGTTGCTCGACGGATTCCGTGACACGGTGGCGACGTGGCTGCGCGGACCGACCGAGTCGGCTTGACAGTCTCCCGACGCCCCTGAACCGGCGGCTCGCGTGAGCTGCCATCTTCCCGCTCTTCAATCGCTCTGGCTCGACGGCGACAGCTCGTCCCCGCATCGTTGCGCCCCCTGTGCCCTCAAGCGGGGCAGGCGTGCGGTCTGCCCCAGCGTTGGGGTGACCTTCCACAAGGGACTCGCGCCCCGTCCCCGAACCGGCTACCTTCGGCGCAAGTCTGGGGTCGTTGCGCGAGCCCGCTCATCGTCGGGACCGTCGCGACCATCCCGTCCCTCTGAACGACACGACACTCCCTGGGCTCCCGGACGCACCGCATCGGCGGGGCCGGTCCCGATCAAAGGGCGCCATGCCGAAGATCCTTGTGGTCGATGATCAGCGCAACATGCGCACCACGCTGGCGATGATGCTTCGCGGCTCCGGCAACGAAGTGGAGGAAGCCAGCGACGGCGCACAAGGCGCGGAGATGGGTTCCAAGGGCGCCTATGACGTCGTGCTGACGGACCTGCGGATGGGGGCTGTCGATGGCATCGACGTATTGCGAGCGATCAAGCAGAAGAGCCCGATGACGGAGGTCGTCGTGATGACGGCCTACGGCACGATCGAGAGCGCGGTGGAGGCGATGCGCCTGGGGGCGTTCGACTACATCCAGAAGCCCTTCACCGAGCAGGAGCTGCTCGTCAAAGTGCAGCGCGCCTTCGAGAACCGAAGGCTCACCGGACAGGTCTCGCTCCTCGCCTCCGAGTTCCGCGAGAAGTACCGCTTCGAGAACATCATCGGCCGTTCGCAGCCCATCCGCGAGGTGCTCGCCAGGATCGTCAAGATCGCAGCCTCTGAGGCCACCGTCCTCATCACCGGCGAAAGCGGCACCGGCAAGGAGCTCGTCGCCAAGGCGATCCACGCCAACAGCAAGCGGGCCACCAAGCCCTTCGTGCCGGTCAACTGCGCAGCGATCACCGAGACGCTCCTCGAGAGCGAGCTGTTCGGCCACGCGCGCGGCTCGTTCACCGGCGCCGTCTCCGCGCGCAAGGGGCTCATGGAGGAGGCCGACGGCGGCACGTTCTTCTTCGACGAGATCGCCGAGACCCCGGTGTCGTTCCAGGCGAAGCTGCTGCGCGCGATCCAGGAGAACGAGATCCGTCGCATCGGCGAGAACAAGCCCATCAAGGTCGATGTGCGGATCATCGCGGCGACCAACCAGGAGCTGCTGTCGGCCATCGCAGAGAAGCGCTTCCGGCAGGACCTGTACTACCGCCTCAACGTCGCCCGCTTCGAGCTGCCTCCGTTGCGCGAGCGTCGCGAGGACATCCCGCTGCTCGCGGAGTTCTTCCTCGACAAGTTCAACCGCAAGAACTCTGCTCGCGCCCGCTTCGGCGAGGGCGTCGTCGAGTCCCTCATGCAGCTCGACTACCCCGGCAACATCCGTGAGCTCGAGAACCTCGTCGAGCAGGCGGTCGCGCTGTCCGGCGGTGGTGTGATCACGGCCGACGAGATCCTCCCGCGCTCGACGCGTCCGCCCGGTGGGGGCACGGGCCGCACGCTGGCCGAGGTGGTGGACTCCGCGGAGAAGCTGGCGATCGAGAACGCGCTGCGCGAGTGCGATGGAAGCCGCGAGCGAGCGGCGGACGTTCTTGCGATCTCACCGACGACTCTCTGGCGGAAGATGACGAGGTTGGGGATCGTGTTCGATTCCAAGAGCCCCTGAATCCGACCCCGTTGCATTCCTGCAACAGCGATTCCCCGGTCAGTTCGCCCTTGAAAGAGCTCAACCCCCTCGACGGGCGCGCCAATCGAGCATCTTCCCCTTGTTGTCTCGCTCCTTCGGGTCGTTCCCCCGACGTCTCCGGGCGTGGTCCGGTCATTGCTTCGCGGGCGGGTGCTGTCGAGGTGGCTTGAATGGACGAGATGCCCAAAATTCTCATCGTCGACGATGAAGAGCGCCAGCGGAAGACGTTGTGCATCGCACTCCGGCTGGATGGTTTCGACGTCGAATGTGCGGGCAGTGCCCACGATGCCCTGCAGATCCTCGAGCATGGTCCCTACGACCTCGCCATCGTGGACCTCATGATGCCGGGCGTGAACGGGCTCGATCTCGCGCGCCAGGTGCAGCGCCTCTTCCCCCAGGTCAAGGTCGTCCTCACCAGCGCCTACCACCTGTCCGAGCGGCAGCTCGTCCGCGCCGGCTGCGGCGCCGTCGGCTTCGTCCCCAAGCCCTACCGCATGAGCGAGCTCGTCGCGTTCCTCAAGTCCAAAACCTCCTGCGCGTTGGCGTGAGCCTGACCGGAGGCGCCCCTCGCGCCCCCTGCGAATCCGGGGCTTCGCCGCGTCTTCACATGTGCTAGGGGTGCCGCCGTCGTGCGCATCGAACTGTTCGACTTCGACCTCCCGGCGGACCGCATCGCTCAACGTCCAGCCGAACCTCGTGACGCTTCGAAGCTGCTGGTGCTCGACCCGGTGACGGGGGCGATCGAGGATCGGGTGACGGCGGATCTGGCGGGGCTGATCGAGCCGGGGTCGGTCCTCGTGGTGAACGACACGCGGGTGATCCCAGCGCGCCTGATGGGGCGCAAGGCGCGCACCGGGGGCAAGGTCGAGATCCTGCTCGTGCGCAAGGTGCACGACGAGAGTGTGGTGATCGACGGAGTCCGCGTGGCGGCGGAGCGTTGGAAGGCCATGGGCAAGGCCTCCAAGCCGTTGAAGATCCCTTCCCACGTGCTGGTTGGCGACACGTTAGTGGTGGTGCTCGATCGCAAGTCGGAGCGCGACGGTCTGCTGGAGGTGTTGCTGACGACGACGGACGGGGAGCCGCTGGAAGCGGTGGTGAGGCGAGTCGGTCACGTGCCGTTGCCGCCGTACATACGCAGGGAGGACGACGCGACAGATGCCGCGAGGTATCAGACGGTGTTTGCGCGTGCGGACGGGGCGGTGGCGGCGCCGACCGCGGGGCTGCATCTGACCAACCGGCTTCTCGGGGCGTTGAGCGAGCGCGGGGTGAAGGTGGTGACGGTCACGCTCCATGTGGGGCCGGGGACGTTCCAGCCGGTGCAGGTCGAGGATCTTGACGCGCACCAGATGCACGAGGAGTGGTACGAGGTGCCGCTGTACACGGCGCGGGAGATTGACGCCGCGAGGGACCGGGGGAGTCCGGTGGTTGCGGTGGGGACGACCTCGGTGCGGGCGCTGGAGTCTTCGGCGGATCCGGAGCGGCCTGGGCGCGTGCGAGCGATGTCGGGCTCGACGTCGTTGCTGATCCAGCCGGGGTATGCGTTCCGGGTGGTGGACGCGGTGCTCACGAACTTCCACTTGCCGCGCTCGACGCTGCTGGCGTTGGTGTCGGCGTTTGCGGGACGCGAGAGGGTGATGGAGGCGTACGCGCACGCGGTGGCGAGCGGCTACCGGTTCTACTCGTACGGCGACGCGATGTACTTGCGTCGCCGTGGCGAGCTGGGGGTTGCATGAGCGGGCCTCCGACGGCGGGCTACGGTTTTCGGCTGGTGGCTCAGCAGGGGGCGGCACGAGCGGGGGTGCTGACCACGCCGCACGGGGAGGTGCCGACACCGACGTTCATGCCGGTGGGGACGCAGGGCTCGGTGAAGTCGTTGTCGCCCGAGGAGGTTTCGTCCACGGGCGCTCGCATCGTGCTCGGCAACACGTATCACCTGTGGATTCGTCCGGGTGCCGATGTGATTGCGCAGCTCGGCGGGCTGCACGCGATGTCGCGCTGGCCGCACGCGATGCTGACCGACTCGGGCGGGTTCCAGGCGTTCTCGTTGACCTCGCTGACGAAGCTGACGGAGGACGGATTCGAGTTCCGGTCGCACCTCGACGGAGCGCGCATGAAGCTGACACCCGAGGAAGCGATGCGCGTGCAGGGGTTGATCGGCGCGGACATCGCGATGCAGCTCGACGTGTGTCCGCCGGGGATGGCGGATCGGCCTACGCTGGTTGCGTCGGTGGAGCGCACGACCCGCTGGGCCGAGCGGTGCTTGCGGGCGCGTCGTCCCGACCAGGCGGTGTTCGGCATCGTGCAGGGGGGAACGGACGTGGGTTTGCGTCGGCAGCATGCGCGGACGTTGTCATCGATGCCCTTCGACGGGCTGGCGTTGGGGGGCTACTCGGTGGGCGAGCCGATTGAGCACATGCACGCTGCGTTGGGCGAGGTGGCATCGGAGCTGGACGCGGATCGCCCGCACTACCTGATGGGGGTGGGGACGCCGCTGGATTTGGTGCACGGGGTAGCGGCTGGAGTCGACATGTTCGACTGCGTGATGCCGACGCGCAACGCGCGCAACGGGCAGGCGCTGCTGCGCCACGGGCGAATCGTGATCAAGAACGCGCGCTATCGTCTCGATCCGCTCCCGATCGACGAGGCGTGCACCTGTCCGTGCTGTTCGGGAGGCTACTCGAGGGCGTACTTGCGACATCTGTACATCGCCGGGGAGATCCTCGCGCTTCGGCTCCTGAGCGTTCACAACCTTCACGTGTACGGGACGTTGATGCGTGAGATGCGCGAGGCGGTGGTGCAGGGTACTTTCGAGCAGTTCTTCTCTCGATTCCTGGCTGAAGCAAAGGGGTGAGGGGCGGACGACCCGGTTGCTGGAGCGGTCCGGGTCCGATATCGTGCGCTACCGGACCGGCAAGGAAAGCAGCCACGAGGAACCATGACCCAAGGGCCGCAGGACAAGAAGCCGCTCGGTCGCATCCCGTTGCAGTCCCATGCGCAAGGCGGGCGTCCCGGCATGTCTGCGCCCCCTGAGGTGGACCTCGCGGCGCTCAAGGCGCTGTCGGAGCAGCACGGCGTCCCGAGCATCGACCTTTCGCAGTTGTTCCTGCGCCTTTCGGACCTCGACGTGTTGCCTCGCGAGATCGCCGAGAAGCACGCGATCCTGCCGGTCCAGGTCCGAGAGGATCGGATCCACCTGGCGATGGTTGCGCCGGGCGATCATCACATCATCGACGAGCTGGAGTTCGTCACGGGCAAGAAGGTCTACCCGCTGGTGGCGCTGCCCAGCGAGCTATCGCGGGTCTTGAACGCGGCCTACACGGCGAAGAGCCACGGGGAGACCTACTACGCAGGCCCGCGTTGTCCGCGCGAGGTGCTCGTGCGGATGGGGGTCTTGTCGATGTCGGCGGACGACGAGCAGGCGACGACGCAGCCAAGATTCCGGGCCACGGTCGCCCAGCCCGCGGCGCCTGCCGCGCATCCCGGAGCGACGTCGAGGCAGTCGGAGCCGCAGCGGCCGGAGCCGTCGCTCGTGGTGGACGACGCGATGGGCAGAGCAGCGCAGGCGACGGACCTGTCGGATGCGGGCTTCCCGAACGTGTCGGAGGAGCTGTCGCAGGTGGGGGCGTTACCCCACGATCCGGGGGTGCCGACGCGGTCGCAGTTGCCGGCCGGGGCGCGGACGATCCTGGTGGTGGACGACGAGGCGGACATCCGGCGGATGCTCAAGCGTCTGTTGACGGACCGTGGGTTCACGGTGCTCGAAGCGGATCGCGGGCTGAACGCGCTAAGGATGGTGAAGCAGTACGTACCGGATCTGATCGTGCTCGACGCGATGCTGCCGGAGGTGCACGGCTTCGAGATTGCGCGGCGGATCAAGGGGAGCGAGCGCTACGGGCACATCCCGATCATCATGATCTCGGCGGTATACCGGGGCTGGCGCTACGCGGAAGACGTCAAGGCGAGCTACGGGGTGAACGCCTACCTGGAGAAGCCGTTCCGGATCGCGGAGCTGATGAAGACGATCGAATCGGTGATGTCGGCGGAGGCGGTGGGACGCCCGGAAGATTCGTCGGCGTCGGCCGGGGCGGAGAAGGCGCTGGCCGACGGCGTGGCAGCCTACCAGGCGGGGAACCTCGACCTGGCAATCGAGCATTTGCAGCGCGGCGTCGGGATCGACCCGCTGGCATACCGTCTCCACTTCCATCTCGGCCTGCTCTACGGCAAGAAGGGGATGGTCTACGAGGCGATTCAGGAGCTGGAGACGGCGCTCGACATCAACAACAAGCACTTCCCGGCCATGAAGAACCTCGCGGTGCTGTATCAGAAGGCCGGCTTTCGCAACAAGGCGATCGAGATGTGGGAGCGAGCGATCCCTGTTGCCCCCGACGAAGCCACGAGGCAGTCGATCAAAGAGTTGCTCCTGGGATTGCTCTAACCGGGGGGTTGGTCCAACGCTGATGGGTCGCAATCGTCCGGTCTCCGACAACCGCAGGGAACGCCGATGAAGTTCCTGTGCGACAACTGCAAGGCGAAGTACCAGATCGCCGACGAGAAGCTGCACGGTCGCGCGGTGCAGATGAAGTGCCGCAAGTGCGGGCACATGATCGAGATCCCTGCGATCATGGCCCCCGCGTCGGGCCGGGCGGGGGATGCGTCCCCTGTCGATGCCCCGCCCGCACCGGTGGCACCGTCGCCCGCGGCTCCCAAGCCCGCGGCTGCCGCGCCGGCTCCCCCGAGACCGGCTGCTCCTGCGACCCCTGCGCGTCCGGCGCCCGCGCGTCCTGCTCCCGCTCGCCCGGCCCCGCCCGCTCCCAAGGCCCCGGCTCGTCCGGTTGCGAAGCCGGCGACGCCGTCTGCTGCTGCACCCACGCCATCACCGGCGCCTGCGGCCGCAGGTGGGCTCGCGGGTGCCTTCAACAAGACCGTGCAGGAGACCGAGGTCTCTGCAGCGATCGAGGTGCTTTCTGCCGGCGCTGCCGAGGAGTGGTACGTCGGCGTCAACGGCGTGCCGCTCGGTCCGGTGCGTCTGTCGGTGCTGCGTCAGAAGGCGGCGCAGGGTCTGGTCAACGAGGACTCGCTGGTCTGGCGCGAGGGGTTCGACGAGTGGTTGCCGCTGCGGACCTTCCCGGAGCTGGTGTTGCTGGTGCAGGAAGCGCGGGAGCACGCGGTGCGTCCGGTGTTGACGGCCCCTGTCTCCGGAGGGCAGCGGATCTCGTCGCTGCCTCAGGTTCCCGTTTCCGCGCCCAAGCCCGCCGCCCCCCTGCGTCCCCCATCCCCTTCGGGCGCTTCCACGTCTGCGGAGCCGCTCGCGCCCACGGAAGGGATCGATCTGAAGGGGCCGTCTCTCAAGCAGGTGGCGAGCGTGGCGTTGCACGCGGGCGCGCATCCTGCCCCTGCGCCGGCAACCCCCGCTGCCGTCGCTGCGCCGACCGCCTCTCCCGATGTCCTGCCGGATCCCTTCGCGCCCCGGCCTGCGGAGGCCGTCGTCGTCCCTGCGACACAACCGGTCGCAACGCCCCAGCCCGCGCCCTTCGCTGCGGCGCACCGCCCGTCCCAGCCGCCGGAAGGGCGCCCGTCAGTGATCGACGGCATCGCCGGCGGAGTGAAGAAGCAGGTTCGCGTGCACCCCGCGGCGGTGGCGTTCATCGGACTGCTCGGTGTATTGGGCGGCGTACTGCTCACCATCGTGCTGGTCGGAGGCAAGTCGCAACCGCAGCCCACTCCCACCGTGCAGATCGTCACTGTGACAGCTCCTGCTGCAACCGCACCTGCCGGTGTCCCCTCGGCCAGCGGCTTCGCCTTGCAGGAGAACGAAATCGTCGCGGATCCGTCGCGTCCGGGCGGCCAGCGTCTGGCCTCGGCCCGAGGCGACGCGGGCACGAGCGCGGCTTCGGACAAGCCGGGCGGCGATGCTCCTCCGATGTCGGTTGGGTTGTCGGACATGCCGGGGCTCGCGGGACCGAACGTTGCCGGCCCCACGCCGGGCGCAGGCAACCAGAGCCTCCCGGCCCTCGAGCAGTCGGACATCCAGCGTGTGGTCTCGCAGAACGTCGGGTTCGTGCGACGTCAGTGCTGGGAGCCGGCCCTCGCATCCCGTTCCCCGAACGCTCCGTCGTCGGCCAAGGTCACCGTTGCGATCACCATCGGTGCCGATGGAAGCGTGCAGAGCGCGAACGCATCGGGAGGAAGCGGCTATCCGGATCTGGCTTCCTGCGTGGCTTCTCGCGTGCGTGGCTGGAAGTTCCCGCCGTCGAGCGGCACCTCGAACGCTAACGTGCCGTTCGTGTTCGCCACGCAGTGACGCTCGGGCGAGCGGCGCGGGTGAGCCGCGACTGCGCGCCTGGCGCCGTTGTGTGCGGGCGAGTCAGCCCACGAGTCTGTGGACGCTCTCGTAGCCGGAGTCGAGATCGGTGATGGTGACCTCGACGATGCCGTGGGAGTCGAGGGCGTAGCGCTCGCGGACCAGGGGGCCTTCGCGGTCGTTGCGGCAGATCGGAACGGACTTGAGATCGACGTCGCCGCTGCGCAGGCTCGGGTCGAAGGGGAAGAGGACTTCGGCGAAGGGGGTGATATCGCCTTGCGGAGAGCCCTGAGCGTCGAGGGAGGTGCACTCGACGTAGCGGAAGTGGCCGATGTTATGGGCAGGCCGGTAGAGGCGGCACGACACGAAGGACTCGTCGCCTTCGGGGAGGCGCAGGTCGTTGGTGAAGACGGGGTCGAAGGACACCGAGGTGCCGTCGAGTGCCTCGCGGAACACTCCGAAGGTTCGCGAGAAACGATCGGTGAGCTGGAACCCGGCGGCTTCGTCGCCCGCGATGGCAAGCCCGATGGCGGTCGCCGCGGAGGGGTACGGTGAGCGGTGCACGCGGCGTCCGAAGCGCGATCGCAGGGTGCGTCCGATGGCGGGAAGGGAGCTTGCGCCACCGACGACATAGATCCCTGCGATATCGGAGAGGGCGGGCTCGTTGCCGGGCGCAAGTGGATCGCACCCGGGTTGGGCGTCGAGGATCGACATGACGGGAAGCATGGCGTCGATGGAGCGTTCGACGAGTGGAGCGCAGGCGTCGTAGAAGTCAGCGACGGGGACGGCGACTTCGGGGACGGGGGCGTCGGCGCCGAGGACGGGTTCGAGCTCGATGACGACGCGTCGGGAGTTGGGGTGGAGGGCTTCCTTGGCCTGGCGGCACAGGTCGAGGAGGCGGTCGAGGTTGCGACGGGAGAGGTTGGCTCGCGAGATGGATGCCGCTTGCAGCACGAGGTCGAGCAGGCAGGAGTCGAAGTCGTCGCCGCCGAGCCTTCCGACGCCGGCAGTGGTGATGACGTCGTGGTGCTGGCCGGTCATGTGCACGAGGGAGGCGTCGAAGGTCCCTCCGCCGAGGTCGTAGACCACGACGTACTCTCGCTTCGAGGTGATGGTGGACCGGTGGCGATGGGCGTATTCGAAGCCCGCAGCGGAGGGCTCGTTGAGGAGCGAGGCGACCTCGAACCCCGCGTGGCGGAACGCGTCGATGGTGAGGAAGCGTTGGGTGTTGTGCGCGTTGGCCGGGGTTGCGACGGCGGCACGGATGGGACGTGAGCGCGCGATCGACTTGGGGAGGTTGGAGCGCAGGAGCAGGTCGCGACGCAGGGAGGAGAGGAAGCCGGCGAGCAGGTCGGCGACGGGCAGCTCGGTGGAGCCGACGTGGACGCGGGAGTAGGGGGCGAGAGTCGAGTCGGACAGGATCCGCTTGAAGGAGCGGAGCAGGGTCCAATCGGGGTCGGAGCCGACGGCGAGGGCGTCGAAGCCGTATCGGAGCTCACCGCGGCACTCGGCGGCAACGGAGGGATACCACTCGGTTGCGTCGCCGGCCTCGTCGAGGAAGCTGACGATGGGGTAGTTGCCCCGGTCGGTCCAGGCAACGATGCTGCGGGTTGTTCCGAAGTCTACTCCGAGTTGCACGGCGGGAGCCTCGGGCGGGATGTTGCCACAAGCTGGGAGGGAGGGGGGAACCGACTACGAGGAGCGACGGATGGCAGCGATCCAGAAGCCGCCGAAGGCGGCGAGGGGGGAATCGCAGACGGCCCATTCTGCGGAGCGCAGGACGTTGCGGAGCAGTGGGACGCGCATGGCGGCGGCGGCGGGAGTGAGGATGCGGACGCCGCGCGAGGCCACGAGCTCGCACCCTGGGGGGATCATCTTTCGGACTTCGGCAGGGGAGTCGAAGCGGGTGTAGACGGCGTCCTCGAGGGTCTTGTCGCTGATGGCGCCGGCGGGGCCGAAGCGCTTGGCGAGGGCGCGAAGGCTCCAGGGGTTGTAGAACTCGGCCAGGACGTGTCCGCCGGGGCGGGTGACGCGGACCATCTCGTCGAGCGCTGTGGCGATCTCGGGGACGTGGGCGAGCACCTTGAACGAGCAGACGACGTCGAAGGACTTGTCTTCGAAGGGAAGGGCGGTGGCGCTGCCGAGGGTGGCGTCGAGCCCGCGCTCGCGAGCCTTTTCGAGCATGCCTTCGGACAGGTCGACCCCCTTGGCGGAGCGGCACTTGCGAGCGAGGCGTTCGAGGATGAGGCCGGTACCGCAGCCAACCTCCAGCAGGTCCCCGCCATTGCAGAAGCGCAGGGCGTAGTCGATCTCCAGATCGTCGAGCAGCGCGTGGTATCCCCCGGGGTCGTTGGGGCGACGCCTTGCTTCATAGCGTGTGGAGAACTCGTCGTAGTAGCTTCGGATCGAGGCTTCGTCGTGCCCGGGGCGTGTCATGCTCGGGGCTATAGCGCGACCTGGGGGGAAGGGACAAACTCGGGGGGCGCCGCTTTCTTCACGAGCGAACGATCGCGCCGTAGGGGGAGACCCTTCCAGCGGGGGGCGGAGGATCCGTGCTCCGCAACCCGTGCCGAAGTACGATTGTCGGAGCGGATTTTTCCGCACGTTCCTGTTGACCGGACGGCCTTCGGGCGGTGAACTACCCAGCGGAGTCGTCGGTCCCTTCATGCCCGTTCTTCCCCATGATGCGCAGCTCCCCTCGGCTGGACAGGAGCAGGATCCGTCTGCTCGCGTGGGGACGACTGTGCGCGAGAAGTGGCGCATCGATGCGTTGATCGGTGCGGGCGGCATGGCAGCGGTCTACGCGGCCACGCATCGCAACGGCCAGCGCGTGGCCTTGAAGATCCTGCACACGGTGCTCGCGTCGGATTCGAGCGTGAAGGATCGGTTCCTCCGGGAGGGCTACGTTGCGAACTCCGTCGGGCATTCGGGATGCGTGGCGGTCCTGGACGACGACCTGACGGAGGACGGGGCGCCGTTCCTGGTGATGGAGCTGCTGGAGGGGGACACGCTTCGTGACGTGTGGAAGAAGGGCGGCCGGAGGATGCCGCCGGTGCAGGCGCTGCAGCTGATGGATCCGGTGTTGGACTGCCTCGCGGCGTGTCACGCGGCGGGGGTGATCCACCGAGATCTGAAGCCGCCGAACATCTTCGTCACGAAGCAGGGGCAGGTGAAGATTTTGGACTTCGGCGTGGCGCAGCTCAGGACGGCGGCGTCGGAGCGGACGCGGGCGGGGACGACGCTGGGGACGCCGCACTACATGTCGCCGGAGCAGGCGATGGGGCTGGTGGATCAGCTCGACGGTCGTGCGGACCTGTTTTCGGCGGGAGCGATCCTGCACGCGCTGATCACGGGGCAGCGGATCCACAACGCGCGCACGGAGAACGAAGCCTTGATCCTGGCGGCGACCACGCCGGTGCCGTCGGTGGCGCGCATCGCGCCGGACCTCCCGGTGGAGGTGATCCGTCTCATAGACAAGTCGCTCTGCTGGGACCGGCGCAACCGCCACGCGGATGCGAAGGCGATGCTGACGGACCTTCGCAAGGTGTTGGCGGAGTTGGGCGGGAGTGTTCCCACTGCAGAGTCGGGCTTGCGGATCGGGACTGCGTTGGCTGCGTCGGTCGACGAGAGCGAGTACGAGGAGCTCGAGGAGCTGGAGGAGCTCGAGGAGTACGACGAAGGCGCGGCGGCGGAGGAGGGGCAGCCGGCCGAGGCGGCGCAGAGCGTCGGAGGGGACTTCGCGGAGGAGGCTGCGGCTGACGATCCGCGCGTGCTCAAGATGGCGGAGCTCTTCAAGCAGATCGAGCGCTTGTTGCCCAACGTGCGTCAGATGGGTTGGGAGCATCCGGCGACGAACCGGGCGTTGATGACGGCGTTCCAGCAGTTCGCCGATGCGCTGCAGGAGGACGAACACGCGGTGTCGTTCACGTGCAGGCCGTACTCGTTCCTGAAGCTGGGGCAGACGGTGTGGGAGCCGAGTCCACCGTTCGACGGCATCCCGTACAACCTGTTCGAGTGCGGCATCCGGGAGATGCGTATCCGCAGGGGAGTGACTCAGGACGAGTTCCGGGGAATGCTCGAGCTGTGGATGCTGGATCCGTCGAGGGACTTGCCGCCGGAAGACGATCTTGCGGCCGCGTTCTGGGATCGGGGATTGGAGCACGTGGAGTGCTTGACGGTGGACGTGTTCGCCGAAGGCGGGGCGGGGGAGCGTGAGACCTTCCTGACGGAGGCCGGTGAGCTGGAGCGTCATGCGGTGGACTCGGCGATGAACGCGAATGCAGCCGAGGCGAAGGCGATGGCGGTGTCGACGGACCGCAAGGCGCTCAAGCTGCGGGATGGGAAGTCGGTGTTGGCGATCGACGGAGCGGTCCGGGCCTCGCTCGAGCCGAAGCTTCAGGTGCCGCGTGAGCAGTGGAGTGATCGCTATGTGCGGGTTCTGGCCGCGGCGCTGGTGGATGCGGAGGAGCAGGGCGATTCCGCGATGGTGTACGCGTCGCTGGCGAAGTCCTCCGCGGACCTGATCGTGGCGGGGCGTCTTGGCGTGGTGCTGACGCTGCGCGAGGCGCTGCTGCGCCAGCTTCGACGGCTGTGCACGGGGCCGGTTCGGGTGAGCGTGTGCGTGCAGTTGGACCGGGCGCTTCTGGGAGGCGAGGCGTTGTCGCTGGCGATCGAGTACGTTTCGACGCATCCGGGGGAGACGGATTCCTTCGGCGAGGTGCTCGCGACGCTCGATGCCGAGCAGTTGCCGTTGGTGTTGCAGTCGTACAAGGCCGACAAGCCGGAGCGTCTGCGCGCGGCGATGCTGCGGTATCTGGAGCAGGCGATTCCGCGGGCCAGCGAGGAGGCGGTGGTGGGGATCTCCGAGCTGGACCCCGCGCTGGCGGCGCCGGTGCTGGCAGTCTTGAAGCGGGCTGGAACGGCCTCTGCGCGGAACCTGCTCGCGAATCTGGCGCGGAGCAAGGATCCGATGCTGCGCATCGAGGCGCAGGTGCTCGCGGCCGAGACGCCCGAGGCGCTTCACGGCGAGCTCACGAAGCTATGCGCCGACTCGTCGGTGCGCGTTCGCATGGCGGCCTATCGCGTGTTGTCGCGTCACCAGCTTCGCGCGGCGGCACCCGCCATCGTGCGCCAGATCAAGGCGCCCAGCTTCCAGACGATCGAGCAGGAGGAGCGCAGGGAGCTGTACAAGACGTTGCTGGTGCTGTCCTCGGAGCGGGGAGAGGACCTTGCCCTGGAGGCTGCGCGCAAAGGCGGCCTCATCACGTCGGAGGCGCGCGAGGTGCTCAGGGCAGCGGCCATCGACGCGCTGGGTGAGGTCTCGCGTTCGCGGACCGTGGCGGCCGCATTGCGCGAGGTTGCGCAGTCGCGTTGGGGGACGTCGGAGGACACGCGCAGCCGGGCAGCCGCTGCGGCGGGGCGCATCGAAGAGCGTGCATCCTCGGGAGCGAGGGCGGAGGGAGCGTCGTGACGAGCGGTATCGACATCGTCACCAACGACGCCGGGGAGTTCGTCCGCGCCGCGCACGCTCGCGATTCCGGCGAAGACGTCCTGGTTTCCCTGCACCGTTTGGCGCAGATGGTGCGGGTCCACGACAGCGACAACCAGGCGTTCGTGCGTCAGCTCGAGCAAACGCACAAGGCGGTGCTGTTCTATTGTCTGCATGCGGGACGCGATCTCGTCGTGCTGTTCGCCGACCGGGTCGTGCTCATCGGCGGCCAGGTGCTGCGAGGCTCGCGAGCCGCGTACGAGGCGGCCAACGAGCTCGGTGAGCGACTGATGTGGTGTGGTGGCGCGGAGCTCACCATCCAGAAGGACGTCTCGCAGAAGGACTTGCGAGCCTTCGCAGAGTCTCTCGCCGTGGCGATGCGCTCGAAGCGTTCCGAGGAGTTCAAGTCCCCGACCGCGAAGATCCGCCTGCGCCCGGTGAGCGAGAACGTGCGCGTGCGCGGCCTGAACGTCGAGCGTCTGAGCTACGAGCAGAAGCTCGTGCGGACGTACGCCTCCGCGGTCGTCGTGATGCGTCGCTTCTTCGAGACCATGCGTGCGGGCCGGTTCGTCCTGCCGCGACGTCTCAAGCGAATCGCACAGAACCTGGTGGACCTGTCCTCGGGAAGGGCGGCGTCGTTCCTCGGGGTCACGGAGGTGCGCAACGCGAACCACGACGACGCCGGGCGCGCGGTGAACTCGGCGATCCTGGCGGTCGCGGCGGCGCGCCAGCTCACCAGCGATCGGGCGGTGTTGTCCCAGCTCGCGATGGCAGCGTTGCTGTTCGACGTGGGGCGTCCTCGCGCGGAGGCCAGGGTACCGAAGGGGATCATTGCGGCGCGGCTGTCGGAGCAGGACGAGGACCGGATGCCGGCCGGTGCGGCGGTCGTGCTGACGGCGCTGGGCAGGATGAACGAGCCGACGATCGCGCGGACCGTGCTGTCGTTCGAGGCGTTGTGGCTGAAGCGAGCGGCCAGCCTGGGCAAGCTGTACGGGGGCGAGCTGGAGCCCACGCTGCAGGCGCGGCTCGTGGCGATGGCCCGGCGCTACAACGATCTGCTGACGCCCGAGCCCGGGCTGGCGCCGCCGACGCCGGACTTCGCGGTGGGGACGATCGCCGGCGAGTGCCGCGATGACATCGAGCTGTCGGCGCTGCGGATGCTGGTTGCGGCGCTCGGCATCACGCCGGCGGGCACGCTGGTGAAGCTGACGACGGGCGAGACGGCGGAGGTGATCGCGACACCGGAGCGTCCGACGGCGGAGCGTCCGCGGGTGCGTGTGGTGCTCGACGCTCGTGGGGCGGTGGTGCAGAGCCCGCGGGTCATCGATCTTGCGGCGCCGCAGAAGGGTGGTGCGCGGCGCGACATCGCCGCGGTGGTGAGCACGGACGGCTGGAAGCACGCGGCGGCGCAGCTCAAGGCCGAGGCCGATGCGGAGGTCGCGGGCGACTACGACGACGAAGAAGACGAGGTCGCGCGGCAGGAGCCGCACGTCGCAGAGCGGGAGCCGGCCTCGTTGGACTCGGGCGTGGGCGAGGTGCCTTCCACAAGCCTGCCCTTCTCGATCGGGTGGCGCGGGACGGCCCCGCCAAGCGCCGCCGCGGAACAGTCACCAATATCGTCGCCTGCCCCCGCCCGCGGACCCGAGAGCCGGACCCCGTCGCCATCGCTTCGAACGGCTCCCCCTGCGTTCGAGCCGCGACCGTCTCAAGGTTCCTACGCGCAGCGGGTAGCGCCTCCTCCGTTCGAACCGCCTGCTCCGCAGGGCGCAGTCTCGCAGCGGGGTGCGCCGCCTCCGCACGTGCCACCGGAGGCTCCCTCGGAGTCGCAGGACGACGACTGCGGCGAGCACACGGTGTACGATCCCGCGCCGTTCGGCGCGGTTGCATTGGAACCGGAGCTGGACGACACGGAGCACACTCAGTACTTCCGCGGAGGCGTGGCATCGCTTCGAGCCGGGGCGATGGCCGACGCGATGAATCCGCAGATCGAGCCGTCGGCGACCGGGAATCTGAAGGGGACGCCGCTTCCGAACGTATTGGTGTACGTGCTGGATCGGGCGCTGACGGGGACGATGATCCTGCGGGCGCCGGACGGAGCGGCTCACGCGATGTACTTCGACGGAGGGGCCCCCACGAAGTTGCGGATGGGGCACCCGGTGGCGCCGTTGTCGGAGGAGCTGCTGGCGGCGCGTCTCACGCTGCCGCAGACGATCGAGGCGTGCGACTCGGCGGCGACGCAGCAGGGGATGCCGCTGGCGGAGTTCCTGCGGAAGCAGAAGCTCGTCCCCGAAGAAGGTCTCGCCGAGGCGCTGCGCAAGCAGTTGCACCATCGCGTAGAGTGGTTGGTGAAGCTTCCGGAAGAAACGACCTACGCGTTCTACCAGGGCTACGACGCGCTGGAGCAGGGGCCTTCGGACGGGGTCGGGGAATGCGAGCCGCTCGACGTCATCCTGGCGGCGAATCGCGTGTGGAGGAACCACGCGCGCATCATCAGCACGCTCACCAAGCTCGGAGAGCACCCGATCGTGCTGCACCCGGAGGCGGATCTGTCGGGGCTCTCGCTCACGCACGACGAGCAGAGCCTGCTCGACATCATGCGGTCGAGACCGTGCACGATGGCGGAGCTGTACAACCAGTACACCGTCAGCGACAAGGTCGTGAGCACGCTGCTGTACACGCTGCTGATCACGCGCCAGTTCCTGTTGCCATCGCAGCCCAGACCGCCCATGCGTCCCCGCAGAGCGATCGTGCGCAACACGGTGCCCGCGCGTCCCGGTGCCCGCCAGGCGCCCGATGCCGACGTCTCTCCGTACCCTCCGCCTCCCCGCGACCTGACCCCGCCGCCTGCGGATATCGTCGCGCGATCTTCGCGCGCCGCGACGGTTCCCGAGGTGCCTCCGAGAGCGCAGAACGGCGCGCGGGCAGTGGGAGACGCGGTTGCGTCTCAGGCTTTTCAGCACGTGCAAGGCATGTCGGCGGCCGATGCGGCGCGAAGCGCGCTCGGGCTTGCGCCCTCTTCGCCGCGTCCCATGGCGGCTCGCAGCGCGGAAGGGGGCATGCCCGTGCCGACGCCTTCGTATCCGGCGGTGAAGCAGGTGGAAGCATCGGCGGGCGAGGACGCTGTCGAGTTCGAGCAGGACGATGTCGACTCGCGCCAGTCCTACCCCTCGTTCGCGTCCTTCCAGTCGTTCGGCAGCGGGCCGGCGTCGGGGAGTCCGGTGTCGGGTGCGCGGATCGTGGACTCGGGGCAAGCCGAC
>CAYMUE010000028.1:22483-25685 GCA_964393505.1 uncultured Polyangiaceae bacterium | reverse complement strand
GCGCTTCGAGAGGCCGCGGCGCTGGAGGCCCCGCTGGGCGAGTACCTGTTGCTACACGAAGCCGTCAAGCGCCAGCAGCTCGAGGTCGTGCTCCAGGTCCAGATGCTCCGCAAGTTCGCTGCGATCGCGAACCTCCCCACGGAGACGACGTACGCCTTCTACCGCGACATCCACGCGCTCGATCAATGGGGAGGCAAGTCCCCGGTCCGTGTCGAGCCGTTGCAGGTGATGCTGGAGACGGTTCGAGCGTGGTACGACCGGCACCGCATCCGGGGAACGCTCTACCGGATGAAGGATCGGACGCTGGTGTTGCGTGAGGACGCGAACGCAGCGGGGCTGATGGGGGATCCGTCGGCGGCCGCGGTGATCGGGGCGATCGATGCGGGCGGGACGAACATCCTGTCGTTGTACCGCAAGCGGGTGGCCGACGAGGAAGACGTCAACTCGGTGGTCTACACGCTCGCGGTGACGCGTCAGTTCACGTTTGCGTCGGCGAAGGGGCCTGCGATGGGCGGAGGCCCGCGTTCGGCGTAGGCGACGTCGCGCGAGCGGGCCGGGGGGGGGCGGACAAGTTGCGCAAGGGCTTGCGCAACTCGAGCAGGGGTGAGGGCAGCAGGTTGCGCAGACGGTTGCGCAATGCGGGACGAGCACGGGGGGAGCGGGAGAGGATGGATCGCAAAGGATCCAGGCGAATCAGCAGCCGCCGACGACCTGGTACTGCATGCCCTGCTCGGTGGGTACGGCCATGATGACGGTGCCGTTTTCGAGGACGGCCATGCTGCGGAAGGTCTCTTCGGGGGTGTCTGCGTACGAGACGAAGTTGCCGCCGACGGGGGCGCCGGAGTCGGGGGAGAGGCAGACGATCTGAGCGCCGGCGGTCTGGCCGAGGGTGTCGTCGACGAGCACGGCGGCGAGGAAGATGACGCCGCGCTTGTCGGTGTCGAGCAGGGCGATATTGCCGATCGGCATGGGCATGCGCAGCTCGCGGGTGAAGCGGTGCTCCTGGTCGGAGAGGTTGACCGCGCTGACCCAGAGGCGTCCTTCGACAGCGCTGATGATACCCGCGCTCAACACGGTCTTGCCGTCCTGGCCGGGGCGGCCGGGAAGCTCGGTGCCGTCCTGCAGGAGCGTGCCGTCGGTGCTGCCGATCAGCACGGTCTTGCCGTGCTCGTACTCGGCGTAGACGTCATTGCCGTTGACGAAAATGCCGCTGATTCCAGAGGGATCGGGCATGCCGGGGCTGGTGAGGGGGAGAGAGGCGAGGGTGTTTCCCTTGTCATCGACGATGGCGACGTTCTTGTCGCCGAGGCGGTCGAGCACGGCGGCCTTGCCTTCGCCGGCGGAGACGACGTCTTGCGGGGTGCGCTGGGACAGGGGCGCGGTGCGCTCGAACCTGCCGTTCTTGTCGAGCCACGCGAGGCGGCCGTTAACCTGATCGAGCACGACGAAGCGTCCATTGCCGGTGGGGGCGAGGCTCATGGGCGCCTCGGGGTTGCCCTCCTGGGGGCGCTCGCGACCGAGAGCATTGGGGCCGGAGCCCCAGGGAATCGTGGTGAGCAGAGACGCTCCGGCCGCGGGGCGTGCAGCGCTGGAGGAAGGGGAGGGGGTGGGGCGCGGGAAGGCGAGCACGCTGAAGGCAGGGGCTTCGGACGACGAGGCCGCGCGAGTGGAGGCCTTGTCATCGATCGGCTTGGAGGGGCGTCGCGTGGAGACGAGCACAGCGACGAGAGCGATCAGGAAGAGGGCGATGGCGAGGGGTACGGCGAGCTTGCGCATGGGGGGGCACCTCTCGTTGGGGGTTGCCGTGCAGCGTGTGGTTCGGTGTGGGCTGCAAGAGAGCGGCCATGAGAATCTGCCTTCGGCACGACTCTGGCAAGAGCGCGATGCAGACCCCAACGGAGGCACTCCGATGCTCAACGCTCCTCGTGAACTTCGCGCACTCGCTCACCAGACCTACCGGATGGTGGCGGTCTCGATGTTGGCAATCGCCTGCGGTTGCTCCGCGGCCGAGAGCTCCATGGACACGGCCGAGCTGAGTGGCGCGTCGGATGACACGGAGCTCGCGGCCGACGCGCTGTCGGGGAGTGTCTCGATCGGGAGCACGCTCGTGACGACGGCGGACGTGAACTTCCGCAAGGGGCCCTCGACATCGTACGGGATCTACCGCGTGCTTCCCAAGGGCACCAAGGTGCAGGTCGTTGCCTCCTCGCCGCAGAACGGTTTCTACAAGGTCTCTCATCAGGGCACGACCGGCTGGCTCTACGGCAACTACGTGCAGGTCTCGAGCTCGGGCGGCTCCGGCGCCTTCCCGGCGGGCAGCGCGTTGGTGACGACGGCGGACGTGAACTTCCGCACGGGGCCGTCGACCTCCTACGCGGTCATCCGCGTGCTGGCGACGGGCACGGGGGTGACGCTGGTCTCGACCTCACCGCAGAACGGGTTCTACAACGTCACGCACCAGGGCACGAAGGGGTGGGTGTACGGCAGCTACATCAAGCTCGGCAGTGGCAGCAGCGGCGGGACGGACAGCGGGTCGGTGTCCTCGTCGCGATCTGCGGCGCTCGGGCGGGCCTCGGACGGCGTGGGCTTCTCGTACTGGTGGGGCCATGCGCGGTGGCGTCCGGAAGGGCCGACCTCTTCGACGAAGGGTTCGTGCTCGGGAAGCTGCCCCAGCTGCACGCACTCCGGCAGCTACGGCGCCGACTGTTCCGGCTACGTTGGCAAGATCTGGCAGGTCGGCTCGAACAACAGCGACATCACGGTGGACAACCATCCGTACTCGACGGTGAGCTTCGACTCGGACACCTCGCAGTGGAAGACGATCTCGCGCAGCTCGCTGCTGGCGGCCGACGCTTTCGTCTACAACAGCAACGGCGCGGGCCACATCATGCTCTACGAGAAGGGCGACGGCTGGGGCAGCCTCTACGCCTACGAGTGCAAGGGTTGCTCGTACGGATGCGTGCGCAACCTCCGCACGGTCTCGTCGACCTACCACGCGATCCGCCACTACTGAGTCCAGGGCCCCTGGCGCCGCAGGGCGGCGGGGGCATCGCAGCGCAGCTCCTCCGCACGAACCGGTCCCACGCTTCCTTGGCTTTCTCCTCTCGCCGTCTCCGCTTCCGTCTTCCCGTGCGCGGCGGTACATAGCGCCCGTGAAGCTCGCCCCTCTGTCCTGGATCCCCAAGCCCGTGATGATGATCGT
>CAYMUE010000028.1:18517-22383 GCA_964393505.1 uncultured Polyangiaceae bacterium | reverse complement strand
CGCCCGTGAAGCTCGCCCCTCTGTCCTGGATCCCCAAGCCCGTGATGATGATCGTTCGCGAAGCGGGGCGCCACGTCCTGCGACACCCTGTGTCGGGCGTGATGGCCGCCGCGAGAACCGAGGAGGGACGGTGGCTGCTCGTCCGCAGGGCGGACACGGGCACCTGGAGCATGCCGGGGGGAACCCTGGAGTGGGGGGAGACACTCCGCGCCTCACTCGATCGGGAGGTGCGTGAGGAGACGGGGGCGACGGTGTTGCGCATGGGGCGTCTGGTCGGGGTCTACTCGCGCCCGGATCGCGACACCCGGTTCCACGCGGTGACGGTGGTCGCGGAGGTGGTAGTGGACGCGTCGCGGCTCGGCGCGATGAACCCGTTGGAGATCCGGGAGGTGGGGCTATTCGATGCGGATCGGATCCCGTATCCGCTGGCGTTCGACATCGACGACATGATGCGCGACGCGATCGAGGGGCGATCGGGGGTGTTGGAGTAGGGGCGCGCGGACTGCGAATTTGCCCCGCTCGATGCGTCCTCGATACGATCCGTACGATGGCGCGCATCCTGGTTCGAAAGACGCACGTCCTCGAGGTGGCGGAGGTCCGGGGACGACTGGAGCGGCTCGCGGTTTCGGCGCAGCAGCGTCACAGGGTGCGTTGGCGGTGGGACTCGGACGCGCTCGAGGTGTTGCCTCCAGTGGGGATGGGGCAGGGGGCGCGGGGCAGGGTGGTGGTGGGAGAGAGGGACGTGCGTGTGGAGGTGGAGCTTCCGCTGTCGTTGAGTCCAGCGCGGGGGCTGGTGGAGCGGCGGGTCGTGAAGGGGTTGGACGACCTGCTGCGTTGACGCATCGCGGGCTTGCTGCCGGGGTGGGGTTCGCCCAGGATTCGGGTCGAGCGATCGACATGGTCCGCAAGAACGACAAGCCGCTGGTGCTTCTGACGAACGACGACGGCTACGCTGCGCCCGGGTTGCAGGCGCTGGCGGAGGCGATGGCGCCTTGGGCGAAGGTGTTGGTGATTGCGCCGGAGGGGGAGCAGAGCGCGTGCAGCCACGCGTTGACGCTGCATCGGGGGTTGCGTTTGCGACGGGTGCGCGAGGGGCTTCATGCTCTCGACGGGACGCCGGCGGATTGTGTGTACGTGGCGTTGTTCGCAGGCGAACGGCTCATGCCGCGACGTCCGGACCTGGTCATCTCGGGGATCAACCGCGGGTTGAACCTCGGCTTCGACATCTACTACTCGGGCACGGTGGCGGCGGCTCGGGAAGCAGCGATCCGCGGCGTGCCGGCGGTAGCTGTGTCGGCGGATCCTGGGGCGGATGCTGGGGCAGCGGCGGAGCTTGCGGCGCGCATCGGGATGGCTGCGCTCGACGAGTCGCGCAGGATGGGGGTGCCCGTGTTGCTCAACGTGAACATCCCGAAGGGGCGTGGGTGGAAGGTGGTTGCGACGCGGATGGGGCGTCGCATCTACGGCGAAGGGGTGGAGTTCCGGACCGACCCGCGGGGGCGGGAGTACTTGTGGATCGGGGGGCCTGGGGTGCGCAACGGGACGGAGCCGGGGACGGACACCGAAGCTTTCGATCGCGGCGAAGTTGGCGTAAGCAGCTTGCCGCTGGTGCCGATGGCGAATGACGAAGCCGCGAGATCGCTGGAGCGGGTGTTCGCGCGCGAGGGCAGTGCGAGGAAGAAGGGACAATGATGAGCAGGGCGGAGAGTGCGGGCGCGGTGGAGGAGTTGAAAGACAGCGACGCGCGTCTGCGCTGGGCGCGGGGGATGGTGCGCGACGTCCCGGACTTCCCGAAGCCGGGGATCCTCTTCAAGGACATCACGACGTTGCTCGCGAATCCGCGGGCGACGGCGATCGTGCACGACGCTTTGGCGGAAAGGTTTCTGGGGGAGGGGATCGACGCGGTGGTGGGGATCGAGGCGCGGGGGTTCATCTTCGGTGCCGTGTTGGCGTCGCGGCTCAACGCAGCGTTCGTGCCGGTGCGCAAGCCGGGCAAGCTGCCGGCGTCGGTCGATCGGGTGGGCTACTCCCTCGAGTACGGGACGGCGGAGCTGGAGATGCACCGGGGCACGCTCGCGTCGGGGGCGCGGGTGGTGATCGTGGACGATCTGCTGGCGACGGGAGGGACGGCGGCCGCGGCGGGGGAGTTGGTGCGTGCGCAGGGGGGGGAGGTTGCGGCCTATGCCTTCGTCATCGAGTTGGACTTTCTCGGTGGACGCGCCAAGCTACAGCCCGCGCCGGTCGTGTCCCTGATGCGTTACGGCGCCGGCGAGTGAGACGACCTGGTGACACCGGCTGAGAGTCCTGCAATGGCGGCGGTGGCTGACGCGGACGCGTTGGAGCAGGACGTCGTGGCAGCGGGGCCAAGGCGGCGCATGGCGAGCCTCGGCGAAGCGGGGGCGCGCGAGGCGCGCACGCTGGTGAAGGCCTCGGTGTCGTCGGGGGCGGCGACCGCGGTCGACGGCGTGATCTACCAGGCTGTGCTGTTCCTGATGCCGAGCTACGCGTTGGCGGCGTTTGGCGGAGCGGTACTGGGGGCGGTGACGAACTTCGCGTTGAATCGCACGTGGGTCTTCCCGCACACGACGAAGGGGTTGAAGCGTCAGGCGATGCAGTACGCGATGGCGGCAGCGGCGACGTATGTGGGGCTTCAGCTGTCGCTGTTCGTGCTCATCGAGGTGCTGTCGGTTCCGACGCGCGTGGCGTGGGTGCCTGCGAAGGTGATTGCGTGGCTGCTGGTGAGCTACCCGATGCAGCGCCTGGTGGTCTTCGCGGAAAAGCGGACGAACCGAGCGATCGGCTGAGCCTGGGCGCGCCGACGGGGCGTGGTGTCGGGGCTCGTGGGCGTGGGGGGTGATTGCGGTCTTGCGCAGGGCCGACCCGGGCGCTTACAAGGTGCGGACCCGCCCGGGGCGATCTGCGTCGGGCAGGGATCGAGTCGAAAGGAAGCCCATGAACCGCAAGCATGCCCTCGAGCTCCGTCGCGGCGATGCCGTCCAGACCCAGATGCACTTCGCCCGCAAGGGGATGGTGACGCCCGAGGTGGAGCACGTAGCGCGGGCGGAGCAGGTGCCGGTCGAAGCGATCCGCGACGAGGTGGCGAGCGGCAAGCTGGTGATCCCGGCGAACATCCACCATGTCGAGCTGGAGCCGATGGGCATCGGCATGTCGCTCCGGTGCAAGATCAACGCGAACATCGGCAACAGCCAGGTCACGGGCGACGCATCGACGGAGCTGGAGAAGCTTCGGGTGTCGATCGAATGTGGTGCGGACACGGTGATGGACCTGTCCACGGGTGGGGACATCGACGGGATCCGCAGGGCGATCATCGAGGCGTCACCGGTGCCGGTGGGGACGGTGCCGATCTACCAGGCGATGGAGCGTCACGAGTCGGTGGCGACGATGACGGCGGACGACATCCTGCAGCTGATCGAGCATCAGGCGAAGCAGGGGGTGGACTACATGACGCTGCACGCGGGGCTCCTGCGCGAGCACCTGCCGTTGGCGAAGCGCCGGCTGACGGGCATCGTGTCGCGCGGTGGGGCGATCATGGCGCAGTGGATGCTCGAGCACGGGGCGCAGAACCCGATCTACGAGCGTTGGGACGACATCCTGGACATCTGCGCGCGGCACGACGTGACGGTGTCGGCGGGGGACGGGCTGCGGCCCGGATCGTTGCACGACGCGTCGGACTCGGCGCAGTTCGCGGAGCTCAAGGTGCTGGGGGAGCTCGCGCGTCGCGCCCGGGACAAGGAAGTCCAGATCATGATCGAGGGGCCGGGTCACGTACCGTTCGACCAGATCGAGATGAACGTGCGTCGGCAGATCGAGGAGTGCGACGGCGCGCCGTTCTACGTGCTGGGGCC
>CAYMUE010000028.1:0-18417 GCA_964393505.1 uncultured Polyangiaceae bacterium | reverse complement strand
AAGCAGTTCGAGCTGGCGTTGGATCCGAAGACGGCCAGGAGCATGCACGCGCAGACGGCGGGCAAGGAGTGCACGCTCGAGTCGGACTACTGCTCGATGTGCGGGCCGCGCTTTTGCGCGATGAAGGTGAACAAGGCGCTGCGCGCGGTGTAGCGCCGCATCGCTGCCCGCGTCCCGGTGGGGGGGGCGCGGGCAGTGGGGTAGAGCGGGGAGGAGGCGGGGGGGGACGACGGCGGGGACTACTTGAGGCGGACGTACAGCTCGTACTTCTTGTGGCTGGTCGAGAAGTAGTCGGAGGCGAAGACCTTGATGTAGATGTCGCCCGCGGCGGGGATCGCAGCGGTCGTCAGGACCTCGTGGTAGGACTTGTCGTCGCTCTCGCCGAGGCTGCTGGTGCCGTCGGACTTGAAGGCAGCCACCACCGTGTCGGTCTGTCCGTCGGTGCCCATGGTCTGGATGAGGAGCTTCTTGCCGACGTCGGCCGCGGTAGCGGTGTACTTGAACCAGTCCTCGTCGGTCGCGGAGGACAGGGAGGCCTCGTACACGAGGTACGGGAGCGCGGTGAGGGCCTGCGCGGTGGCGGAGTCGTCGTTGCTCGCGGCCTCGGTGGCGTTGTTGGGCACGTCGATCAGGTTCGCGGACAGCTCATAGTCGTAGCCCGTGGCGCCGTAGCCGTCGAGGAAGACGAGGTAGTAGGGATCGGCGGCGGTGTTGGCGAAGCTGAGGGTCTGGGCGAAGCCGATGACGTCGGCGAAGGCGCCGCTGGCCGGGAGCATCATGAACGCCGGGGTGGCGTCGGAGCTCTTGGAGGACGCGGTGACTTCGAGCAGCTTGATGCCGGCGGTGGGGGTGAGGCGATAGAGAGCGGACTCCCAGGGGGTGGTGAGCTTGCCGGTAGCGGGAGTGCCGGCGACGAGCTCGGTGGCCTCGCGGGCGGTGATGCTCATGCCCTTGGGGAAGATGTTGTGGGTCTGGTTGCCGGCGGGGCCGCTGATGATGTCGAGGTCGTTGTCGCCGGCGGGGGCTTTGACGTCGATATACGCGGTGAAGCTGACGTTGTAGGGATCGACGCTGCCGAGGCTGGTGGTGACGCCGGTGATCTCGGGGATCTCGATGCCGGTGTACTCGATCGGGGTGAAGAAGCCGTCGCCGGTGTAGCTGGTGTCGTACGGCGTGGTGAAGTCGAGCTGCTGGGCATCGACCACGGCGACGGAGCCCTGGGCGAGCTTGCCCTGGGCGTTGAGCTTGACGGCGGAGATGGTCTTGAAGCCGCCCTTGTACGTGAGGGCGCCGATCTTGATGTCGTGGGCGCCGACCACGGTGTTGCCGACGTCGAGGGTGGCGACGATGGCGGTGGGGCTGGCGACGACGAGGCTCTTGACGGTGATGTCGGCGCCGAAGTCGACGGTGGTGGTGGCATCCCAGGTGGTGCCGTTCCCGCTGATCACGACGTCGACGGAGCGGCCGAGGAAGGCGGAGGAGGGGGTCACGGCGCTGATGGAGGGGGAGCCGACGGCATCCTTGCCGGCGGGGCCTTCGGCGCCCTGGGGGCCTTCGGGGCCCTGGGCACCGGCTTCGCCGTCCTCGCCGGAGCAGCCGAGGGTGAGCGGAAGGGCGAGGCAAGCGATGGCGAAGAAGGGAAGAGCAAGACGAGTACGCATCGGGACACTCCTTGTTCAGGGATGGCGGCGAAGGGCCGCACGGACGACAAGAGATATTGCATTCCGGGGAAAGGGACAAGGGAAGCGCGCAGGGGGTGGAGGGGGTGGAGGGAAAAACCCCTTGACTTGGGGCGGCTCGGGTCTAGGCTTCGCGCCTCTCCGGGAATCAGCCCGCAGAGAGCACCAACGACACACGTCCTGCAAGCGCAGCTCGAGGTCCGGTGCCGGAGTCACTCCGGTGGGCCGAAGAGGCAGGGCGGAGGAGTCAACCGGAAGGAGAGCGCAACATGTCAGAGCAGCAGACGCAGACCGATGGGATGCAGATGACCGCCCCTCGTGAGCCGGGGCAGCTTGCCCTGTCGGTGCGGGCGCTTCTGGAAGCCGGCGTGCACTTCGGTCATCAGACCAAGCGCTGGAATCCGAAGATGCGGCCGTACATCTACGGCGCGCGCAACGGCACGCACATCATCGACCTGGACCAGACGGCGAAGCTCTTCAACAAGGCGTTCGACTTCGTGTCCGAGGCAGTGGCGCGCGGCGGCAACGTCCTGTTCGTGGGAACGAAGCGCCAGGCTCAGGAGATCGTGCAGGAAGAAGCTGCGCGCTCCCAGATGTTCTTCGTGAACAACCGCTGGCTCGGCGGCACGCTGACCAACTTCCGTACGATCAAGCAGGGCCTCGATCGCCTTCGCTCCCTGGAGCGCATGCAGGAGGACGGCACCTACGAGCAGCTCCCGAAGAAGGAAGTGAGCCGTCTCGAGAAGGAGCGCGCGCGCCTCGAGAAGTACCTCGGCGGCCTCAAGAACATGGGCGGCGTCCCCCACATCATGTTCGTCGTCGACCCCTCCCAGGAGCGCATCGCCATCCACGAAGCCCGCAAGATCGGCATCCCCGTCGTCGCCATCACCGACACCAACTGCGATCCCGACGTCATCGACTTCGTGATCCCGGGCAACGACGACGCGATCCGTTCGATCAAGCTCATCGCCTCGCGCGTCGCCGACGCCTGCATCGAAGGCTCGCAGCGCCGCAAGGACACCGCCCCCGCGGGCGACCAGGGCGACAAGGGCGGAGCCGACGGGCAGATGGCGCAGCCTCCGCGCCCGCAGCGCCCCGAGCCCAACGTCTACCGCAATCGCCCCGCGCGCGGCGGTCGTGGCAGCGGACCCCAGGGTGGTCCGCAGCCCAGCTGACCCTGACGCGTCCGCGAGCAGTGAGAGAGCGAGCTGGCGATGGTGCCGCGGGGCATCGTCGCCGGGTTCGCGGGATTGAGGTTCGAACCGAAGCGGCATCCAGACGTGCCGCGATCAGAAGGAGCACGCAGTCATGGCACAAGTCACCGCGCAGCAGGTCAAGGAGCTCCGCGAGCGCACGCAGGCCGGCATGACGGACTGCAAGAACGCGTTGGTGGAAGCCGAAGGCGACATGGACAAGGCGGTCGAGATCATCCTCAAGAAGGGCCTCGCCAAGTCCGCCAAGCGAGCGAGTGCTGCTGCGACCGAGGGCGACATCCGCACGTTCGTCAGCCCCGACGGCCGCTGGGGCGTGATGGTCGAGATCAACATCCAGACCGACTTCGCCTCGCGCAACGAGAAGTTCGTCGAGTTCGTGAACAACGTGCTCGAGATCGCCAAGAAGGCGAAGGTGGGCGACGATCTGAACCAGGCCGAGTACGCGGCGGGCAAGACGGTCATGCAGGTCCGCGACGAGCTCATCGCGCAGATCGGCGAGAAGATCGAAGTGCGCCGCTTCGTGCGCCTCGAGCTGCAGAGCCCTGCGGGCCGCATCCACACCTACCGTCACATGAACGGCAAGGTCGGCGTGCTGCTCGAGGCCCTCACCGACTCCGAGCGCACGGCGGGTCACGAGGCCTTCATGAAGTTCATCGACGACACCTCGATGCAGGCTGCTGCGATGAGCCCGCTGTACGTGCACCGCGGCGAGGTGCCCGAGGCCGACCTGGCCAAGCAGAAGGAGATCTACGAGGCCCAGCTCCGCGAGGAGAACAAGCCCGAAAAGGCCTGGCCCAAGATCATCGAGGGCAAGGTCAACAAGTGGTACACCGAGATCTGCCTCGTCGATCAGGACTCCGTCATCGAAAACGGCAAGTCCGTCGACCAGACCCGCGCCGATGCAGCCAAGGCCTCCGGCGGCGAAATCAAGCTCGTCCGCTTCGCCCGCTGGCAGCTCGGCGAAGGCATCCAGAAGCGCGTCGACGACTTCGCCGAAGAAGCCCGCAAGATGGCCGGCGGCTGACGTCTTCCTCCCGGATCACCTCGACTCCCCCCTCCACTCCGACTACGAATGACTCGGTCGTGTTGCGACTCTCTCGTCGCCGCGACCGAGACCTCGTTCGTCGGATGCCGATCTTGCGCGACCTCGACTCCCTTCGCTTGTGCGCCGTCTCCGTGGACCTCGACGAGATCCACAACTACCACGCGATCCACGGACTCGAGCCCCCTCAGGGCGCGGGGGCCACGGCGGTCTACGACATCGCGGTCCCCAGGCTCGCGACGCTCGCCTCGGAGCACTCCATCCCCCTGACTCTCTTCGCCGTCGGCGCGGACCTCGATCGACCCGGCAGCGCCGATGCGCTCCGCCGCATGCGCGAGCAGGGACATGAGATCGCCAACCACACCCTCGATCACGCCTACGACGTGACACATCGTGAGCCGAACGAAGTCCGTCGCCAGCTCGAGGAGGGCGCCGCGGCGATCGAGCGTGCGGTCGGGCGACGCCCTGCGGGCTTCCGCGCCCCGGGCTATGTGATCCACGACGGCCTGCTCGACGCGTTGCAGGAAACCGGACACGCCTACGACACTTCCGTGTTCCCGTGTCCGCCGTACTTCGCCGCCAAAGCCGCCGCGATGACCTGGATCGCCCTGCGCGGACGCACCAGCCGCTCGGTGCAGGACCATCCCCGGGTCCTGCTCGCGCCGACCCGCCCCTATCGCCCTGGCACCCCCTACCATCGTCGCGGCAACCGCCCCCTCATCGAACTGCCCGTCCAGGTCACTCGCGGCCTGCGCCTGCCGTTCATCGGCACCTCGCTCACCCTCGGTGGCGAGCGGACCGCCCGCGCGCTCACGCGGATGGTCGTGGGCGAGCCGGTGGTGAACCTGGAGCTGCACGGCATGGATGTGTTGGATGCCGGAGACGGTCTGGACGCGCTGAGGGGGCATCAGCCCGACGTGCGGGTCGAGCAGGCTCACAAGGTGCGGATCCTGGGGAGCGTGTTCGAGCTGCTCCGGAGCGAGGGTTATCGCTTCGTGACCCTCGAGGACGCGGCGCGTCAGGTGGCGGAACGCATCGACGCGCAGCGCTGACCCGTTGTCTCTCGCGCCGGCGCGTGCCACGATCCTCGGGGCGTTGGGGCGAGGTGGGCGATGATCTGCATCGAGTGCCGCACGGTCTGCTGGAACCCTTCGGGACTCCCGTCGTACCAGCGTGCGCTCGCAAGGCATCTGCCCCAGATTGCCCCGGAGCACTCCTTCCGTCTGCTCACCGACGGACACGATCCGCGCATCGTGCCGTCGCTCCCGAACGCGCGGGAGATCGTGCTCGCCGGGGATCCCAGGAGCGTGCTTGCGCCCGCGCTGCTGGCGAGACAGCTCGGTGCGACGCCCGTGACGTTGCTCCACGCGACCGCGGGGTTCTACCCGCCCGGGCTGGGAGCGCGGGTGATCACTACGGTCCACGACGTGCTCTGGATCACCGATCCGGAGTGGCTGCGCCCGCGGGGGCTCGGCGGGCGCATCCGCGCGCTCGCGTGCCGTCGCTACGTGTCGGAGGCGCTGCAACGGTCCGAGCGGGTCATCGTGCCGAGCGAGGCGACCTGGCGTGCGATTCACGAGCACATGCCGTCGGTGGCCTCGAGGCTCCGACTGATTCCGCACGGTGTTGGGGAGGAGTTCTGCGTCTCCGACGACGAGGCGGAGGTGCGTGGCGCTGTGAAGCGGATTCTGGGACGTGACGTGCGCTACGTTCTCGAGGTGGGGCGAGCGGCGGCGTATCGGAATCAGGGGGGGCTGATTCGCGCGTTCGCGCGAGCGTTCGCGTCCGAGCGGGAGATTCACCTCGTGATCGCGCAACCTGCGGGGGAGATCGGTGAGGAGCTGATGCGTGTGGCGCGCAGGGTGGGCGTGGAGCAGCGAGTGCGGATCCTGGGCGGGCTCCCCACTGCCGACGTGATTGCATTGTATCGGGGAGCGATGTGTTTGTGTCACCCGACGCTGCACGAAGGGTTCGCGGTGGCGGTGGCGGAGGCGATGCGCTGCGGCTGTCCCGTGATCACGTCCGGTAGGGCAGGCGTCGGCGAGGTCGCGGAGGGCGCCGCGCAGGTCGTGAATCCCGAGAACGAAGAGGACATCGCCGGGGCGCTGCGTCGCGTGGCGCTCCAACCCGATGTCGCCGAGCGGATGCGTCGCAGGGGAATCGAGCGCACGCGCGAGATGACCGCGTTGCGGATGGCGCAAGCGACCTGGGAGGTCTATCGCGAGGTGCTGCAGGAGTCGAAGGGGCCGCGGTGGACCGTGCCTCCGAAGGCATGACGAACAGTGGCGTCGTCCGGACGATTGTCACGAAGCCTTGACCCCGCGCCGCTTCGCTTGATGATCACGCGACCATGAAGTCACGATGACAGGTCTCGCCACTCGTCGTTTGGGCACTCACTGCTCGCGTGCGCGACATCCCGGTCACCGGGGTCCGCGACTTCAAGACCGGAGTGTGCTCGGGATTGTGCGCCAAGGTCACGAGGGCGGCGTGTCATTGCCCCGCTCTGCAGAGGTGGAGTCGGCAGAGGGGGAGTCAGCAGAGGGGGAGTCGGTCACGGGCTTGTCGGGGGTTGGGGCAGGGGAGGGGACGCCGGCGAGGGCGAGGGCGTCCTCGGTGTCCATCCTGCGCAGGTCTCCGCCGACGATCAGGCCGAAGATCCCTGAGAAGGTGACGAACAGCAGGGCGGTGGCGAGGTAGAAGTGGGTGCCGAGGTCCTTCTCGAGCACGGTGCCGTATTGGGCGGCGCACAGCAGGAGCATGGCGACCCAGATACCGGCGTGGACGGTGTCGCGGGGGAAGCTGCCGAGGGGTTCTTCCTTGCTGCGCAGGCCGACGGCGAGGAGGGGCAGCAGGAAGATCATGTGGCTGTAGTAGTTGGCCGGATTCATGACGATGGGGACGAGCATGATTCCGAAGAGGGCGCCTTGATAGAGCTTGCGATTGCGGGCGGCGTAGAAGGCGAGGGCGCCGAAGGCGACGATACCGGCCCAGTAGATGCCGATACGCGCCTTGAAGACGCGGTCGTGCATGGACTCCGGTCCGGCGATGAGGCCGCGCCAGGAGACCTGGTTCACGGCGGCGCCGCTCTCGAGCAGCGTGACCTTGTGATACCACTCGGGCCAGGCGCTGAAGCCGAGCACGGCGCTGGAGACGGCGAAGGCGACGAGGCCGCAGATGAGGGCGCCGTAGGCGACCTCGACGATGGGGCCTTGTTCCTTCTTGAGCTGTTGGAAGGTCGGCAGCTTCTTGTGGACGGAGTAGTAGTTGACGAGCCACGCGATGGCGGGGATGGAGGCTCCGACGAGGGCCATGACGGGGAAGGCGCGGATCATGGCCGAGAGCATCAGCAGGGCGCCGGCCGCCTTCCAACGTTGTTTGGCGAGGGCGCAGATGCCGAGTCCGAGGTAGGCCATCCAGTCGTGGCGCAGGGTGGCGCCGGCCCAGTTCGAGCCGAACATGTAGAAGTCGTTGGCGCCGAACACGATCATCGTCAGGAACATGGCCGGTAGTCCGAACGTGCGCCCGATGACGAGGAACGTGAGGATGAGCAGCAGCGGATCGAGCAGGGCGCCGAACATCAACACGCCATCGGAGACGGGAGTCCAACGGAACAGCCCGTGGGCGACGGTCATCCACACGGGCGTGGCGTTGGCGCCGTGGTCGGTGAGGGTGGACAGGTAGTCGTTCTGGCCCATCTTGCGGCGGAAGTAGCGCATGTCCTCGAGGAAGGCCTGCCACCGTTGCTCGGAGAACCGGGCCTTGACGGCGCGCATGTCTTCGGCGGCCTCGCCGAAGGTGGTCATGCGATGGGTGGTCATGCTGCGCATCGGCGTGCGAGCGAGGGACTCGACGGGCTTGTTTTCGATCTCGGTGTAGGCCTGTGCGCTGGCGAGGTAGACGCCGTCGTAGTGCAGCTCTTTCCAGTACTTCGCGGGCGGGTAGTACATCCGCATGTCGAAGTCGTGGATGAAGCGGGAGCCGTTGGTGTGGTGATCGACGAACTGCGGGTGTCCGAGGTTGAAGAACGACAGGACGGCGAAGACGCCGCAGACGGCGAGGGTGGAGAGGACGGCCCAGGAATCGGCGGCCCACTTCCTGGGTGCGAGGGCGACGCGGAGCACGGTGAAGAGGCCGACTGCGGCGGTGCATGCGCGCACGAGGGAGACCTCGCGGGCGCCCGGGGGCCAGTCGGCGGCGAAGGACTTCCACAGGGCGTAGGCGGCGATGAGGGGGACGACCGCGGCAGCGATCTTCCAGTTCGGTTTGGCGGTCTTCCAGGTGGCGAACACGAAGAACGCGAAGGCGACGGCGAGCATCAGGATGCGGGTGCGAACGGTCTCGTCGATGGCTTTGCCTTCGCGCGCGGGCACCTTGGGGGGGAAGACCGACGGCCGCGCCTCGAAGAGCTGGATCTCGGAGAGGGCGAACTTGCCGTCGCCCCCGCTCGCCGTGATGCGCACGTAGCGTCCGGACCCTTCGAGCGTGTCGGAGGACCTCTCCTGCATGCCGGCCTCGCTGACCGGGGCCGCGTTCCACAGCGTCTTCCAGGTCTGGGCGTCGTCGGACACCGACACCGTGTACGTGTCGTTGTTGTCGCCCTGCAGCCATCCGGCGCGCAGGGTCTTGGAGGCGCCGAGGTCGAACTCGACGAAGGACGATCCGGAGGTGAAGACGCAGGTGGCGTCGGACTTCCATCCGGCGCCGCGTCCGACGGCGATGCCGTCGTTGAGGCGGGGGGCGCGGCTGATGCCGGACGAGTGGATGGGGACGAGGCCGGACAGGACGCCGGAGGAGGCGCCGGGGCCGGTGTCTGGGTTTTCGGCGCAGGAGGTAGCGAGGCCGAAGAGGGAGGCGACGAGCACGACGACGAGGGCGACGCGCAGGGCGGGGGAGGAGGACGCGATAGTTCGGGAAGCGAACCATCGGGAGAGGACCACCGCGGAGCGGGAGAAGCTGCTCCGGGCAGCCTCGACAGGTTTGTTCAGCATCATGGGGAACCCCGGAAGTCGTCGGAGAATGCAGGACTAGGCGCCGCTCCGCAACGGCCATGCGCGGGGCCCCGGAGGCGGTCCCCCGGGGCGGGAAGAGCGAGGGGAAATCTCGCCCGTGACACTGCGTTTGTGGCAACCTGCGAGGACAGCCTCGAAGGGGAAGCGAGCCCATGACCGAACGCGGCAAGACACCGGACGGCGGTTCTGAAGGCACCAAGGAAGCGGAGCGCAAGCCTCCCTCGGCAGGCAAGTCGTCGGCCGACGTCGATGGCGGTTGGAGCGAGCCCCCGCCGGCGCCTCCGAAGCGCCCGTCGCTGCGCCCGCCGCCACCTCCTGCAGCCTCGCCGCGTCCCTCCATGCCGCAGCGTCCCTCGGCTCCGCGCTCGACAGCCGTGTCCCCGCGGCAGTCCGGGCAGTCGACGCCCCGTCTTCCGGCGCTCTCCCCGCAACCTCCCGCGGCGTCGCCGAGCCGTCCTCCGCCCCCACCGCTCCCCAAGGCCGCGCGAATCGGCTCCTCGGACCCCAAGGCCCCGGTGCGCCCGTCGCTGCAGCGCACCGCGGCCACGACCCTGCCGCTGGGAACCGGGACGCCGGAGGTGCCTGCGGGGCCGCTGGTGGCTGCGCCCTTCGCCGACCTTCCCGCCGTGGACTACGGCGCCTGGCAGTCGCCCTACGAGCAGCTCGTTCGCGAGGCGAAGGCGCTGGTCGGCGTGAAGCCGGAGCGCTGTGCGTGGATGCTGGTGGCGGCGGCGCGGGTCGCGTTCGATCTCGCGGGGGACGCGCAGCAGGCGCAGGCGCTGCTCGGGTTGGCCTCGACGCACGCGCCCGGATCGCGGGTCGTGGCCACGGCGCGTCGTTGGCTGTCGCTGTGCGAGGGGCAGACGCGGGAGCTGGCGGATCAGGTGAAGGTGGAGCTCGGGTGCGCGACGCACCCGGCGGAGCGTGTGGAGCTGCTCGGCATGCTCGCGGCGATCGAGGACCAGGTGTCGGGCCGGTCCGACGTCGCGGAGAGCTGGCTGAAGGAAGCGGCGACGCTGGACGCGTCGGACCTGACGACTTCGCTGGCTCTGGCGTCGTTGTATTCGAGGCACGGGAGGCATTCGGAAGCGGCGGCGGAGTGGGAGCGGATCGCGGCACAGAGCTCGGACGGCGCGGTGAAGGCCGCGTGGCTGACGTCGTCGGGGCTGGTCCGCGAGGCGCAGCTGGGCGACGTCATCGGAGCGCGCGCGGCGCTCGAGCGGGCGGTGCAGGCGGACCCGTCGGATCTGTTCGCGCGGGCTTCGCTCGAGCCGATCCTGCAGCGGGCGGAGGCGTGGCGGGAGTATGCGGGGGTGTTGTCCGACGAAGCGGCGCAGCTCACGGAGGACGCTGCGACTTCGCGGATGCTCTACGAGCGGGCGGGTGATGCGCTTTGGGAGGCGGTGGGTGACGGTCCCGCGGCTGTGTCGTGTTACGAACGAGCGGCCGGCGTCGCGCCCCAGGAGCCCGGACCGCTGCGCAAGATGATCGCCGTCCTCGAGGCGCAGTCCGATGCGTCGTCGCTCGAGCCGGTCTACACGCGCCTGCTCCGCCTCGCGCAGGACCCGTCGGAACGCGCTGCCGTGCTGTTCCGCCTCGGCGTGCTCTACGACCAGCGTCAGGACGCCGAGCGGGCGTTGGCCGCCTGGCAGTCGGCCCACGAGGCGATGCCGACTTTTGCCGCGGCGATCGATGCGCTCGACGATCTGTGCACGCGGCTCGGGCGGTTCGACGTGCTGACGTCGCTGCTGCGGGTGGATGCGGAGCGGATCGTGGCGCCGGTGCACCGGGCGGCGCGGTACGTGCGCCTGGCGGAGCTGTATGCCGGCAAGCTGGGCGACTTGCAGGAAGCGGCGGCGATGTGCGAGCGCGCGCTGTCGCTGGATCGCACGCAGGCCGCGGCGTTCGACCTGCTCGATGAGATCCTGCGTGCCTCGGGTGATCTCGACGCGGTCGTGTCGCTCTACGAGTCCAGCGTGGAGACCGAGCCGGATCCGCGCATGGCGCGCGTGCTGCGCCTGGAGCTGGCCATGCTCCATCTCGCGGGGAACCGTCCGGAGCGGGCGATCGAGCCATTGCGCGACGCGCTGGGCGCGGAGCCCGATGCGCTCGCGACGCTGTGGTGGCTGGGCAAGGCGCAGGCGCGGAGCGAGCGTTGGACCGAGCTGATCGAGACCCTCGAAGCGCAGGCCGGGCTCCTCACCGAGCCGTCCTCCCAGGTCACCGCGTGGTACCGCATCGCCTTCGTCCTCGAGACCCGCGTCGGCGATCCGCTTCGCTCCGTTGCTGCCTACGAGCGCGTGCTCTCCCGCGCACCCGATCACCAGGCTGCGATCGAAGGCCTTCTGCGTCTGCGGGTGGTCCAGTCCCGCTGGGAAGACGTCGTGGGGTTGGAGCGCCGTCTGGCCGCGCTCGCGGCCCGTCCCGACGACGCAGCCGCGCGGCTGTATCGCGCCGGCTGGGTCCTGGAGCAGCAGATCGGGCGAGCGGACGATGCCGTTCGCGCCTACGAGGCGGCCCTGGCGAAGAGCCCGGGACACGTGCCGTCGGCCCTGGCCCTGAGCCGCGTGCTCCGACACCGCGGTGACGGTGCGCGCCTCGCGGCGTCGCACGAGGCGAGGGCGGCGAACGCGTCGGACCCCGAGATCCGTGCCGACGCGCTGGTGGCGGCGGCTGCGGTGTACGAGCTGCGGTTGGGCGATCACGCGCGTGCGCTCGCGTCCTACGACAAAGCACTCTCCGCGCGTCCGGGGCACGAGGCTGCGCTCTGGGGGAAGGTGCGTCTCGACGAGCTCACCGGGGACTGGAAGGCCTGCAGCGCGGACATCCGGGCCCTGCTGTCGTCGAAGAGCCATGCGGCCACGCGTGCCGCGTTGCTGATGCGCGCCGCGCGCGTCCACGAGTTCCGTCTCGACGATCGCGCCCGAGCCTCCGCGCTGTCCGACGAGGCCATGGCGTGCGGGACGGCGCGTCCCGTGCTGATCGTGGATCGCCTGCGCGCGTCGCTCGGACTTCCCCTCGGTCCCGAGGCGGGGGCGTGGCTCGCCCAGGCCGCCTCTTCCACGGTGGATCGGCGTTGGGCCGGCGCTGTCGCGCGCACGCGGATGTTCGTCGCGGCTCTCCACGACGCCTCCCCCGAGGAGCTCGAGGATGCGAGCACCAAGGTCCTCGCGTTCCGGTCTGGCGACGTCCAGGCGCTCGAGCTGCTGGCGTCGGTCCTGACGCGACGCAAGGAGCTGGTGGGGTTGGTTCCCGTGATCGTGCGTGCGGCGCGCCAGGTGGAGTACGGGCCGCAGCGCGCGATGCAGCTCTCCGTGGCGGCGCAGCTCGCCGAACGCAATGGCGATCGCTCCGGCGCGGCCGACATCGCGACCGAGGCCCTGCGTGGCACGGACGACTGCTTCCCGGCGTTGCAGACCATGCGCCGGCTGAGCGCGTCCACCGCGGCCTGGACCGCCCTGGTCTCGGCCTGCGAGCAGATCGCGGCCTGCGCTGCGGATCGAGCCAACGCGTGCGCTGCGCTGCTCGAAGCCGGCGATGCGCAGCTCGCCCACCTGAAGACCCCGGAGCCCGCGCTGCGATCGTGGCGCGGAGTGCTCGAGCGGGAGCCGTCGAACCAGGACGCGTTCGAGCGAGCGGCCAGCGTGCTTGACAAGCAGCAGGCGTGGGCGCCGCTCGAGGAGCTGATCGCGGGCCACATCGCCGCGGTGAAGGATCCTTCGCGGGTGGTGGAGCTGCACGCGCGCAGGGCGCGGGTGCTGGCGGAGCGTCTGGGCAAGGTGCGTGAAGCGATCGCGGCGACGGAGCGGGCGATCGAGGGGCTGTCGGGATCGGTGGAGCTCGCGCAGCTCCTGGCGCAGTTGTACGAGCACGACGGTCAGTGGCAGAAGGCGGTACAGTCGTGGCAGCGCGTGGCGGGCATGCAGGCGCACGCGGTGGTGCGTGACGCTGCGCTGCTGCGTCAGGCGACGATCCTGTCCACGACCCTCGGGGAGTGGTCCAAGGCGCGTGAAATCCTCGAGAAGCTCGCCGGGCAGACCGAGGAACCGGCGGTGGCGCGCGAGGCGGGAATGCGTCTGGCCGATGCGTGCACGCGGCTCGGCGATGTCGCGCGTGCGCGGGATCTGTACCGCGGCCTCGGGGAGCTGGGGACCGCGAAGGAGCGGGTGGACGCGATGATGGCAGCGGCCGAGCTGTCGGACACGCAGCTCGCCGATCGCGACGGGACCACGGCTGCGCTGGAGCAGGCGCTCACGCTTGCGACGGAGGATTCGTCGGTGCTTGGGGCGGTGGAGGCGTGGTTCCAGCGCAGGGAGGCGTGGCAGCGGTACGTGGCGCTGGCGGATCGGATCGCGGAGCGCGCGGGCAAGGGTGCGGCAGGGACGCTGGCGCTGCGGATGTCGGTAGCGCGAACGTACCGCACGAGGCTGCGCAGCTCGGAGCTGGCGGACATGCACTTGCGGGCGACCTCGGAGCTGTTCCCGCGATCGATCGAGCCGAGGCTGGCGTTGGGCGTGGGGCAGATCGGGCGCAACGACCGCGGAGCGCTGGAGGAGCTGCGGGCGGCGGTGCAGATCGATCCGTTCTGTGCCGAAGCGCACCGGGGGATCGCGTCGATCGCGCAGCGGCTGGGCGTTGCGGGCTGCGCGGGCTATTCGGCGTCGGCCGCGGCGCTCCTGGGGGACACGTCGGGGGACGCGCCGCCGGCGGCGGTGACGGAGCCGATGCCCGATGGGCTCTTGCCCGACGATGCATTGACGTTGGTGGTAGGGCCGACGCGGGTGAGGACGCTGCGTCGTGCGGCGGCGCTGGTGGACGGCTGCATGCACCAGATTCTGCCGGTGGGTTCGGATGCGCTGGGGCAGTTGGGGCGGTTGCAGGACGGGCTTCCGGTGGTGATGGCGGTGCGAGCGATTGGGCAGGCGTTGGGGGTGAAGGGTGTGAACGTGATGCGCGGGGCTGCGCGTGCGCTATCGGTGTACGCGACGGAGCCGCGGACGTTGGCGATGGGAGGGGAGCTGTTGAGCGGGGCGGGGGTGGCGTCGGGGTTGTTTGAGGCGGCGCGAGCGTTGGCGCACCTGGCGGCGGGGTCGAGCATGCTGTTGATGTTGCCGTCGGGGCAGCCCTTGGGGCTGATGCTCGCGGCGACGGAGCCGGAAGAAGGGGACTGCGATCGGGACCTGCGCAAACGGGTGATGGGGGCATTGCCGCGGAAGGTGCGCAAGGAGCTGGAGCGGATTCGGGAGGAAGAAGAGCTGCAGGTGCGCAGGGATCTGGCGGCGTGGGAGGCGGAGGAGAGGACGCGCGCGTTGCGGGTGGCGGTAGCGGTGGCGCGGGATCTGCGGATGGTGGCATGGAGTCTGGCGCCGCAGGCGATGATGGCGGGGAACATGGAGGAGCGGAGAGCGCGGCTTGCGGCCGACGAGCGTGTTGCGGACGCGCTGCGGTTTGCAGGGAGCGAGGGGTGTTGGGGGGCGTGGCAGAGGTTGTACGGGGGGAGGTAGCGACCCCGCGCGCCCCCGCCGATCGATCACGCGCCGCAACACGGTCACCCGCGGCCTTGTCCCCCGCCACCTTGGGACAGGATCGTCGGCCGACAGCCCCTGAGCCCATCCCTTGTCCGGGCGGACTCGAGGCAACTCGATGGGGGTGGGCGGGATGCGGCGCGCACGCGTGGGATGCGGGGGCGCGTGATCGTTGTCGTGTGGGGGATCGAGCGGCCGCCCGACGCGGGTCAGGCGGCCGTGGGGTGGGTGGGGATCAGGGCAGAGCGTAGGCCGTGGGGGCGAGCGGACCCTTGAGAGCGAACTGGTAGAACATCGTGTAGTTGGGGTCCTTGGCCGGCGCGAACGAAGTGGAGGGGAACGGGGCCCAGGTCCACTCGCCGCCGGCGGTCTCGTTGAGCATGGTCATGTGGATCTGGAGCGAGGCGGGCGAGCCAATGTCGGCGAGAGGGATGAGCATCTCGACGAACGATCCCGTCCTCTTCCAGTTTGCGACAGGCACGTCGCCGCCGTCCACCCAAGCTGGGGTGGCAAGCGTGTGATCCCAGAACAACTTGTTGGTGTAGAGCCCGTCGGTCTTCCAGCGATAGTGGTACTTCGCGCTGAAGGGCAGGGTGGACTGCTGGGGATCTCCGGTGGTGGACTTGTAGGTCACGCCATCGGTGGTGCCGTTGGCGCCACCGATATAGACCTGCCACCACTTCTCGGCGTTGTTCTGTGCCACGTCCGGGCCTTCCATGGCCAGGTAGAGGTTCGTGGCATCCCAGGTCGCGTAGGCGGAGTAGCCGTCGAGGGCGTCGAACTTCTCGAGTGTTGCGGAGAAGTCATTGGTGCCGTCGATGGTGATGGTCTTCGTGTAGCCGCAGTGGCTGCCGAGGCCCGTGTAGTCGGTGTCGACGAAGCCGTCCCACTGAGCGGCCGGGTCGAAGTCGTCCGCCCCGTTGGTGTCCCCACCGATGATGGAGCACTTGCGGCGCAGGCCATTGTCAGCTGTGGACGTCAGCCCGGTCCCCCACTCCGTTCCGGGATCCTGTCCAATCTTCCCGATGACGTCCTTGACCGTCGTCCCGCAGATCAGGTCGACGGCGTCGTCGCCGTTGAACGTCAGACTCGTGCTGGTCTGCTGGCACTTCGCCTGCATCTCCGGAGACGCACTGCTGTGGCAAAGCACGTGCGACGCGCCGCCGGCCAGCGTTCCGGCTAGGGGGATGGTGGCGCCAGCTGTCGTTGCTCCGTTCGCATAGACCCGAACAGAGCATGTGGAGAGACCGATCGGGCTTCCAGTGTGGTTTGTGATTTCGATCGCCTTGTTGTTGCCGACTGAACCCTCCACGTACTCCGTGATCTGCAGGTCGTTCTTGCACACTCCCGCCGCGCATCCCAGCGCGCAGGTCGCGTCGGTGTACTTCTCCTCGCACGCACCGGCCACGCAACCACCCACGCTCGTGTAGGTGCGAATCGTGTTGGCGTCCACGCACTCCGCGGGCTTGTGCGAGAAGCCCGTGCAGGCGGTGCCGTCGGTGGCGTTGTCGAAGATGCACTTGTCACTCACCGAGTCGCAGGTCCCGGTGGCGACCTTGCACTGGTCTGTCGTGGTGCACGCCGTCGTCGTGCCGTCCTGGCAGGTACCGCCCTGGCAGCTCTCGTTGGTGGTGCAGAACACGCTGTCGTTGCAGAGCGTGCCGTCCAACTTGTTCGGGTTGCTGCAGTTTCCGGTCTGCGTGTCGCACGTGCCCACGTCGTGGCACTGGTCGAGCGCCGCACACACCTTCGGCGTGCCCACGCAAGCGCCCTCTAGATTGCACGCGTCGTTGAGCGTGCACAGGTTCCCATCGCTGCACGTGTTCGACGTATCGATCGTGAACACGCAGCCGGTGGCCGGGTTGCACGTGTCGTCGGTGCAGTCCTTGCCATCGCTGCAGGTCTTGTCCGTTCCACCCTGGCAAGCGCCCGACAGGCACGTCTTGCCTTCCTTGCACATGTCGCCGAAGTCGCATGCGGCGTTGTCGTTTCCAGCCACGTCCGTGCAGGACCCGTCGGACGGGTTGCAGGTGCCATTGACGTGGCAGGCGTCCTTGGGTGCGCAGACCTTCGCCGTCCCCGCCGTGCACGCGCCGTTCTGGCAGGTGTCCGTCAGCGTGCAAGCGTCGCCGTCCGAGCAGGTGGAGCCGTCGATCTTCTTCGGGTCGTCGCACAGGCCCGTCTGCGGATCGCACGTGCCGATATCGTGGCACTGGTCGCTCGCCGCGCAGGTCTTGGCCGTGCCCGCGACGCAATTGCCGTTGGCGTCGCACTTGTCGTTGAGCGTGCACAGGCTCGCGTCCTGGCAGGCCGTGTCCGCATCGGCCTTCTTCGTCTTGCAGACGCCCGCATCGCACCACGGAACCGTGCAGTCCGTTTTGTCCGCGTCGCCGCAATCGTTGTCCACCAGGCAACCCAGGCACTGGCCCTGGTCGTTGCACTTGCCGTTGGTCCCGCAGTCCGTGTTCGCAGGGAGGTTGCTGCCCGCGCACGTGCCGTCGGTGCACTTGTCGGTGCCCGTGCAGTCGTTGCCGTCGTTGCAGGTCGTGGTGTTCGGCGCATTGGGATCGGTGCAGGTGCCGGTCAGGGGCTGGCAAACGCCGGCCACGTGGCAGGCATCCTTCGCCACGCAGGTGACGTAGCTGGCGCCGGTGCACACGCCTGTCTGGCAGGAGGATGCGGCGCTGCACAGGTCGCCGTCGTCGCAGACCGTGCCGTTGTCTTCCTGCGGGTTGCTGCACTCACCCGTCGCTTCCACGCACTCGCCCACCTTGTGGCACTGGTCGAGCTTGGTGCAGGTCTTCGCCGTGCCCGCGCAGGTGCCCTCGGCGTTGCACTTGTCGCCCGTCGTGCACTTGCTTCCATCGTCGCACGAGGCGTCCACCTCTGCGTTCTTCGTCTTGCAGATGCCCGCATCGCACCACGGCACCGAGCAGTCGTCCGCGTCGGTGTCGGTGCAGTCGGTGTCCGCGAGGCAGCCCACGCACTGGCCCTGGGTGTTGCACTTGCCGTTGGTGCCGCAGTCCCGGTTGTCGGTCACGAAGGCGCCCGTGCACACGCCGGAGGCGCACTTGTCGGGATCGGTGCAGACGTTCAAGTCGCTGCAGACGGTGTCGTCGGGCAACACCGGGTTCGAGCACTCGCCGGTCGTGGGCTCGCACGTGCCCACGCCGTGGCATGCGTCGGAAGCTGCGCAGACCACTGCGGTGCCCGTACACACGCCCGTCTTGCAGACGTCGGTCGTCGTGCAGAGCGAGCCGTCGTCGCAGGTGGTGTCGTCCGCGGCATTCGCGGTTCCACAGACGTTGTTCTCGCAGGTCTTGACCACGCACACGCTGCCCGTCGCAGGGCAGTCGTCGACCGTGGTGCACGGGGTGCCGGTATCGCCACCGCCCGCAGCACCCGCTTCGCCCGCAGCACCCGCTTCACCGGCCGCGCCGGCCTTGCCAGCCGAGCCCGCCTTGCCGGACGAGCCCGCCTTGCCAGCTGCACCGGCCTTGCCCGCGGTGCCCGCGGTGCCTGCGGTGCCGTTCGAGTCGTCTTCCGAGCTGCAGCCGCCCCAAGCAAAAGCCGCCACAATCGCCGTCACAGCAGAAAACACAAGCACTCGGTTCTTCATGAAGGCCTCCATCGATCGCAAAGCAGTGGTGCCGGGATACGATCCCCTGCACCCCGATACCGACCCACTGGCGGATCGGCGGTTCCGGGCAACTCAAGATGTACACGCCGTCACCCAAGCTGTCCAACCCGCGGGGCCGATCTGTGAGTCCCGCGCCATGCCCCAAGCCACGTCTGTTGCGGCCGTCGAGGACGTGTCAGGGCCTAGCGCTCCCGGGGTTCGGGCACAAGTGTCTTCGGGCAGGTATCCCGGGATGCCGCCCAACTGGCGCCACGGGAAGAGCCACGACCTGGAATAGGGAATTGCGATTGGACGGTTGCGCGGATCGA
>CAYMUE010000027.1:35432-52987 GCA_964393505.1 uncultured Polyangiaceae bacterium | reverse complement strand
GCCTGCGCTGCCACCGTTGGCGCCCGCCGCGCCCGCGCTGCCACCGTTGGCGCCCGCCGCGCCCGCGTTGCCCGCGCTCGAGCCCGCAGCCCCCGCATCGCCCGCACCTCCGGCAGCGCCGTGCGAGTCGTCGCTGCCGCAGGAGACCACTGCGGCTGTGAGAAGCGTCAGTGTGACGAGGGCGCGAGGTGTTCGGATCATGGCTTCTCTCCTGGAATCGAGCAAAAAAGCCACGGCAGCGGACCACGCGATCGGGGAGGAGTCAACACGTCCTCCCGGGCCGCGACGCCCTACCATCATCGCCGCTCCCGCGCCGTTCCGCTTCTCGCGCCCGATGGCTTGAACCCTCCGCTTGCGGACGCGTACTCTCAGCGCACCGATGACTCCACGCCCCATCTCCATCGTCGTCCTCGCGCTGGCTTCGTCCTCATGCTCTGGTCGCGAGACCCGCCCGCCAACACCTTCGCCGGTCACGAGCCCCGTGGTCGCTGCGAGCACGCCGCCAGCCGCGACAACAGCCTCCCCGGTGGCTTCCGCGGAGACTCGCAAGAATCCCTCTGCGGGGCACAGCAAGGGCGTGACCGCGGTCGCGTTCACTCCCGACGGCAAGCGCGTGGTGTCGGCGGGTTTCGACGGTGAGGTGCTGATCTGGGAGGCGGTGCAGGGCGATCTGCTGCACGTCTTGTCCATCGGCCCCGGGTCGGTGCAGGGGATGGATGTGTCTTCCGACGGGCGCACGGCGGTTGCAGCGATCGAGCTGCCGCAGGTGTTCGCCAACGGAAGCTGGCAGGCTCGTGAGCCGGCGCAGGGAGCGATTCGGCACTTCGATCTCGAGACAGGCGAGGTCAAGCGCAGGATTGCGGGTGCGCGGGGCTGCACGTCCGCGAAGCTCTACGCGGATGGTCGCCGCGTGCTTGGCGCGTGCGATCGCTTCGTAGGGATTTGGGACCTCGGAACGGGAGTCCAATCGTGGAAGGGAGACAGCGCGAAGGACCTTGGGAAGGCGACCAGCGCCGCGCTGAGCCCCACACAGGACCGCGTGCTCGCGGCGTTCGAGGGCGCGGCGATGCTGCTCTGGCCGTCGAATGGCACCCAGACGGTGCGGAGCCTGCAGGGCTATACGGTCCAGTACGGCAATGTCGTGTTCCTGCCTTCGGGCAAGCAGGTGGTGGCCCTCGCGCACGACCCGTACGGCGAAGGTCCCCAGCTCTGGGACATCGAGAATGGGGTGAAGCTGCATTCCTTCGGAGGGCACACGGGCGAGGCCTGGTCGATTGCCGTGTCGCCCGACGGGAAGGTCGCCGCGACGGCAGAGAAGGACTGGAACGTGCGGCTCTGGGATGTCGCGACGGGCAAGCGGCTGCGCACTCTCGAGGGGCACCGGCATTGGGTATCGGCGGTGGTGTTCTCTCCGGACGGCAAGAGGATCGCGTCGGTGTCCCGGGACCGCACGGTCCGCGTGTGGGACGCAGCGACCGGCGCGCCGGTGTGGGCGCGCGGCGCGTCGGACGGGCAGCCAGTTGCGGACCGCGACGTTCCGCGCGTGGAGCCGGGCACGCTGTCCGTCCCTCCGCCATCGTGGTTGGAGGGGTTGACGGACACGCCGCTTGCGGACCCCTCCAGCGCGGTGCCGACGCTGGCGGAGTGGAATGCGTCTCGCGTGCTGGGGTTCGCGGGCTCGGCTGCGATGGGGTGCGAGGCCCGACTCGTGCGTGAGTGGGTGCGCGTGTCGTGCCGGGGCGTGAGCGCATCGGGAGCCATGCCGGAGCGCGTGGAGGTGCAGGGGGCGAGCCGCAACACGTTCGTTCATGCCGGCAAGGGCGTCGTGAGCTTCGTGGTGCCGCTGCCGGAGGGGCGGGCAGTGACGGCGTGGGTGACGTGGAGCGACGCGCGAGAGCGGCTGCGGCTGCGCCGGAGCGCGGGGTTCCGGGGAGGGTTCGACACGCTGCCGCTGTTGTTGCAGGACGACGAGCGCGTCGTGCGCGGGCGGCGTCTGTGCACTTGCGAGCACGAGTCACGCGGCGAGCGGACGGTGTGCTCCGTGGCCGACGCCCTGGCGATGCAAGGGGTCCAGACTGCGAATCCGCACTGCTACCGGACGTATTCCTCGCAGTGCCAGGCCCTCGTGGAGTGCAATCGCGGCGAGCCGGGGCGTCTGCCGAGCTGCTCCGGAAACAGCTGGATGTTCCTCCACCAGTGCCACCCCAAGTGCGCGCAAGGGTCCTCGTCGTGTCCGATTGGAACCACGTGCAATCACCTCTACGACGACAAGTGGGGCTGCAATTAGGCCCGGGGGCGCATGATGCCGACACGCACATTCCGGTGGACAAGCCTGGGTGTCGCGCAAGCCGCGGTCATCGTCACGCTGGTGGCAGCCTGCGGAGAGGCCGATGACGTTGCCGTCGGGCCTCATCACGATGGGGGCGTTGCCACGGATGTCGGTGCTTCGGACGGGAGCACCGCGGACGCGGATCCCGCGGAGGCCGGCATGCAGGAAGCCGGAGACACGGATTCGGGGGTGGCAGACTCGGGCGGAGAACCGTATGACGCCGGAGAGTTCCAGATAGGCATCTACTGGCCACCACCGGCCGAGCACACGACAGACCAGCAGTACGACTACCTCCAGGAATCGTCGGTCAACTACGTCATCAACGTCGACTCGACGAATATCGATTCGCACGATCAGAACCTCGCCATCCTGGAGAAATGTGCGCCGAGAGGGATCCGCTTCGTCGTCTGCGATTCGTCCTATGCACCGGTGAGCGCGCTGACGGATGCGCAGATCGACGCCTACGTGGACGCCTACGCGGGTCATACCGCCCTGGGCGGGTTCTACGTGAAGGACGAGCCGCAGCCGTCGGAGTTCGCGGTTTATGCAGCGAGATACAACCGGTTTTCGGAGCGTGCGCCGGGGTCGAAGAACTACCTCAACCTCGTGGGGAGCACCGATATCCCGGGGTTCATCAACGCCTTCGTGGACACGGTGGGGGCGCAGAGCCTCCAGTATCTGACGCACGACTACTATCCCTGGCAGGTTCAAGCGGGAATCGTCGGGAACTTCTTCGACGTGCTCAGCGCGTATCGAAGGGCGTCATTGCAGCGCAACGTGAAGATGGCGAACTTCCTTCAGTCGGTCAGCTGGGGAGGGAGCTCGCGCAGGCCGGGCGAGCACGAGCTGCGTTACGACGTGTTCGCCAATCTGGCCTACGGGGCTAAGGCCCTCTACTGGTTCACCTGGTGGCAGCCCACGGGACAACCGGAGACGTTCACGCCGGCCATCATGAACGCCGACGGGACGCAGACCGACCTGTACCCCACGGTTCGCGCAGTCAACCGCCAGATCAAGACCCTCGGGCCCACCTTGATGAGGTTGACCTCGCAGGTCGTTTACCACTCGGGCGTGCTCGCCTCGGGCTGCGAGCCGGCCTCCGCAGGCTTCTTCTGGCAACCGGTCGACGCGAGCCAGAACGCGATCGTGTCGTTCTTCGCGGACGCTGGCAGCAGGTTCTACGTGATGGTGGTGAACAGAACCTTGACCGACACGAGCACGCTCGGGTTCGCGATCCATCCGAAGCCGGCAGCGGTCGCGGAGGTATCGAAGGACACGGGACTCGAGGTCGCCGCGGGCTACAGCGAGGCAACCGGTGTCGTGTCGGCGCAGTTCGCCCCCGGCGAGGGGCGGCTCTTCGCGCTGCCCGTGGACTACGCCGGCGGCTTCGCCCGATACGAGGCGCACGTGCAGGACTTCGGGTGGGTGAGCCCGGCGTACAACGGCGGCACCGCCGGGACCGTGGGGCTCGCGAAGAGCCTCGAGGCGGTTCGGATCAGCCTCGTCCATGCGCCGGTCGGAACCCACGCACGGTATCGTGTCTACGTTTCCACCGCCGGGTGGCAGGAGTGGGTGACCGACGGTGCGACGGCCGGGACCACCGGGCAGGCGCTGCCCATCGAGCGCGTGGAGATCTCGCTCGAAGGCGCTCCCTCCGGCATGCACGTGCGGTATCGAGCCCACGTCCGGGACACCGGCTGGATGAGCTGGGTCGAAGATGGGGCCACGGCGGGCGTGCAGTCGAGTCCTCTTCCGATCGAGGCACTCGAGGTGATGACGTACTTCGACTAGGCCGGTTCCCGGCTCCGATTCGCGCGCCTCAGTCGGTCGTGAGGTCGACGACCAGGTGCAGCGTGGCGGGCGTGCCGGGCGCAGCGAATCGCATCGACCGAATCCGGTTGGCCACGCACGTCGTCAGCTCGCTGTCCGCGCCTCCACGCACGCTCACGTCCATTCGTCCCGCCGAGCCGTCGGGATCGACCCTCGCCGTGATGGAGATCTGCGCGCGCACGTGGGGATGCGCCCGCACCCAGGAGAGGAAGCACGAGCGCAGCGAGGGATGAACCGCCACCAGCGACGCGCGGGCCTGCGGGAGGACCCCGTCGGTCACGCGAAACGCGAGATCGACGGCAGGTCCCGTGGATCTGAACGCGGTGGGGCAATCGCCCGGGCACGCGACGGGCACGCGTTGCGCCTGGGGGTCCTCGATGCGCACGAAGTCGGCGGAGGAGCCATGCGGGTGAGGCGGGGGGAGCGGTGTGGGGAACTCGCCCGGGAGCGGCTCGCGCGCCAGGAGCATGACCTGGGGCTCGGGGGCCACGACCAACGCGGGATCGGCGGTCTGCCCCGGGTGTGGCTGCGCGGGGACGTCGGGCGCGATGGGTGGGAGACCAGGCTGACACGACGCGACGGCGAGGGCGAAGCCGGAGAGGGTGGGGTAGGCGGGAACGCGCATGAATGGAGCGTAGCGCAATGTGCGTCCCGAGTGCTCCAGGGATGCGTGCCTGAAGCCGCGGCTCGTGCTCGGCCGCGCTCCCGGGCACCGATCCGGACGGCGCCCTCCTTCTCACACCGAACGTCTGGCTCCCACGAGGCACCCACTCGAGGGCTCAGAGCTCCGTCCTGCGAACGATGTCGACCACCAGCCTGGTCCAGGTGGCGATGTTCTCCGCGCCCATGAAGCTGGACACGTCGCATGCCCGGACGACTCCCTCGTAGCGCTCCTTCGGCTTCCTGTCCGGGTCTTCGACGAAAGGGGGGGCTCTCGACCAGCAGTATTGGCTGCCCCAGCGGATGCCCGTGTCGAGATCGATGACAACGAATTACTGGCCATCGATCTCCTTCTTCCGGCCCATCAAGCCCACGTCTCGCTCGTGGTATTCGAGAGCCACGCGATGGCCGACCGGGATCGGCGCAAGGAATGTGCAGAGGATGATCTGGGAGGGCATGGACAGATGGTACCTCGCGCCGGACCTTGCAGTCCTGTCTTCTGTCCCCGCACGTTGACAGCTCCCCGCGCGCGCCCCTAATGGTCTCATGCCCTACCGGTTTCCCCCTGCCCGCACGCTCGCTCGTCTTCTCTGTGGGTGCACGTGCCTGCTCTGGGCCTGGTCGTGCGGAGGGGTCGATTCGGCGGGGTGGAGTGCGCCTCCTGCGCAGGACGCGGGCCCTGTCGGGGACGCTTCCGCGGACGTCGGTTCCTCCACGGACGGGGAGGCGGAGGTGGGGTTGTCCACAGAGGGTGGAGCGGACACCGGCACCGAGGCTGAGCCCGCGGGCGTGGTCACGCAGCTCGTCACGAACGGCGATCGATCTGCGCTCTTCGTCGAGCTGCCGGAGAAGCCGGTGTTCGCGCCCGGCGGGAATGCCTTTCCGACGATCAAGATCGACACGGGGACCTCGTTCCAGACGATGGACGGCTTCGGGTTCACGCTGACCGAAGGTGCTGCGGAGGTCATCGGTGCGCTCCCCGACAGCGTGCAGGGCGACCTGCTCGAAGATGTCTTCCACCCGGAGCGGGGAATCGGCGTCTCCGTCGTGCGAATCAGCATCGGAGCCTCCGATCTGAGCTCGTCGTCCTACAGCTATCAGGAGTTCCGGAGCTACGCCGGCTCCACGGCGCCGATCGGCAGCTTTGTCACGCTGCGCGGAGCGGTCAACGGCAAGTACGTGTCTTCGGAGGACGGCGAGTCGCCGATGCACTGCAATCGCGCGACGGCGAGCAGTTGGGAGACGTTCCGGGTGGTCGATGCAGGCAGCGGCCGCATTGCATTGCAGGCGGCGAGCAACGGCAAGTACGTGACCAGCGCCTCCCCGATGTACACCGACGGATCGAGCATCGGGGCTGCGGAGCAGTTCGCGTGGCTCAGCCCGGTACCCGGACAGGTTCAGCTGCAGTCCGTGAGCAGCGGATACTTCGTCAGCTCGGAGGACGGCACCGCAGCCATGACCTGCAATCGCACGGAGGCGAGCGGGTGGGAGACCTTCGACGTGCGCGCCGCGACGTTCGACCTGAGCGGTCCGGATCTGGACAACACGATTCCCATTCTGAAGAAGGCTCTGGCAATCGACCCGAGCATCAAGATCCTCGCGACGCCGTGGACGGCGCCCACGTGGATGAAGTCGAACTTCGACTGGGTCGGCGGCAGCCTGCAGGCGAGCTACCACGGAGCCTATGCGGAGTACTTCGAGCGTTACCTGACGGCGATGCAGGGGCAGGGGATCCCGATCTGGGCGATTACGCCGCAGAACGAACCGTTGAATCCCTACAACGAGCCGAGCATGAAGATGACCGCGGCGGAGCAGGGGAGCTTCATCAAGGGGCATCTGGGGCCCGTGCTGAGCAACGCCGGCCACAAGACCAGGATCATCGCCTATGACCACAACTGCGACGATATCAGCTATCCGATCGCGGTCTGCGAGGACGCGGAGGCGTGGGTGGACGGTTCGGCGTTTCACCTGTATGCGGGCTCGATCTCGGCGCTCAGCACGGTTCACGATGCGACGAAGAAGAACGTGTACCTCACGGAGCAGTGGACGTCGTCGACCGGGGACTTCGCCGGCGACCTCGTCTGGCACACGGAGAACGTGACCATCGGCGCATCGAGCAACTGGGCCAGGGCGGTGCTGGAGTGGAATCTCGCGACGGACTCGTCCTTCGGTCCTCACACCGCAGGAGGCTGCAAGACCTGCCAGGGCGCATTGACGGTGAGCGGCGGCGGATACACGCGCAACGTCTCGTACTACATCCTCGCGCACCTCGCGAAGCGAGTGCGGCCCGGCGCCGTTCGCGTGGGCTCGTCCTGCGATGACCCCGAGCTGCTGCACGTCGCCTTTGAGAACGACGCGGCCGGGGGGGGCGCCAAGGTGCTGGTGGTTCTCAACAAGGGCAGCAGCACGCGGACCTTCAACATCTCTCGCGGCGGGGGGCTCGTCACGGTTTCCCTCAATGCAGGAGCGGTGGGCACGTACTCCTGGCACTGACGCGCCGTCCACCGCGGTCGGCATGCGCGAAGTCTGGAGTTCCGTCTGCCTCCTGTCCTGCCCATGCGCTGCACCCGGTGCCCGGAGCGCCATCACGTGCTACTGCTCGGTGCCCTCGGCAGTATCTGCCCGGATCTGGCGCGCCACCCCCTGGGCTTCGTATGGTGGCAGCCCGACCCACGCGCGCCTGGACCGGCCCTCTCGCCTCTCATTCCTCGGCGGTAGCACCATGAAGACCCCTCGCCTCGCACCGACCCTCTCTCTGGCAACCATCCTGCTCGCCGGCTGCGGCGGCGAAGGGTTCTCGGCCGGTTCGCCGGGCACCCAGAGCGATGCGTCGCCCGACACGGGTGGTGGGGGAGCAGCGGACAGCGGCGCCGCGGACGTTGCGAACACCGATGGGCAGGCCGACGGCGCGGACGACGTGGCGCAGGCCGAGAGCGGTCCCGACGCGGTGGACGATGTCGTGACGACCGATGTCGAAGTGGAGGCGGGCCCGCTGTGCCCCAACGGGAAGGTGGATCCCGGCGAGGACTGCGACACGACCGTCTCGGTGACGTGCCACGGTGTCGACGACAAGTTCTACGACGGGGCAGGGACGCTGGCGTGTTCGAGCGCGTGCCTGTTCGACACTTCGGCGTGCCAATGGTGCGGCGACGGGGTGATCAACGGCGCTGAGGAGTGTGACAAGTCGGCGGAGACGATGACTTGCCACGAGCTCAATTCTCAGTTCCACGCGAGCTCGGGTGTGCTGAAGTGCACGGGTTCCTGCGCGTATGACACGTCGGCCTGTCAATGGTGCGGCGACGGGGTCAAGAACGGAACCGAGGGATGCGATGGCTCGTCGGGCCTCACCTCCTGTCACGCGATCAACCCGAAGTTCTACGCGGGCTTCGGAACGGTGACGTGCAATGCGAACTGCACGCCCAACGTCTCGGGCTGCATCTACTGCGGCGACGGGGTGAAGAACGGTGCCGAGGGGTGTGACGGCTCGATCGGTTCCGCGTCGTGTGCGGACCAGGGACTCTCCGGAGGCGTGGTCGTGTGCAAGGACTGTGCGCTCGACTACACCGGCTGCTACTCGGGGGTCCCCCAGGTCACTTCGATGACCTACTCGGGCGGAGGCAACTCGCCGAACCTCAATTGGCCGGATGGAAGCTGGACGACTCGAGCGATCTTCGTCGGGCCCGACGGACGAACGATTGGCACTCTGTCGTCCCCCTACACGCGGAGCTACTCCAGCCTCTACCCGCACATGACTGTCGTCGTAGCTACGGGCGCTCCGTCGACCGACTACAAGCTTCGAGTCTACCGGAGCGCTTCTTCAGCTTTCGAGCTCAGCTCGTCACCGCTGACCTACGCGGAGTATCCGTGCCTCGCCGGAGGCGCGATGGCCGCGTACTGCAAGGCGGGGTCCGCGAGCGTGGCAATGCCGAACACGGGTTTCACGCGCACCGAGGTCGAGCTGTTGACGACCTACGCGGAGACGTCGACGGCGATGACCGACAACCCGTTCAACCCGGCGTACGCATCCAAGAAGCACCAGTTCCTGTTTCCCGCGACGGTCTTCAGCGCGGCCGGAGTGCCTGCCAACGCGTCGATTGTGGACGTGGCCTTCAAGGTATCCGAGGCGCCCGTGGCGCCGGGGCTGCCGAACTTCAGACTCGCATTCCTGGCGACCGCGAAGACGGGCCTCAGTGGGTTCATCGAGGCGCCTCCCCCGCCGGCGGTCGCGTATGGCCCGACCACCGTGGCGGCGTCGAGCTTCACCGTCGGTGCCTGGATTCACTTCCCGCTGGACACCCCCGTCACCTGGAGCGGAGCCAGCAACCTCGTGATCGAGACCTCGCTGAACAGCCAGACCACCTCGAACGGCAACGACGGTGGTCTGTTCATGCGCTCGGTGGGCTCGAGTGGAACCGAGTTCCTCCACGAAGGCGGGTACTACAACGGGGTGGGGACGTATCCGTTCATCAACATCACGAACAACATCCACGACGGCAAGCTCCCCTCGCTGCGGATTGCGTACCAGTAGGCGACGCGTTTCGATCGGGCCCGTGGACGAGTGAGGCGCGGAACGCGAGCCGCCGGCCTCACCGGCCATCGACGTGACGGTGGCCGCTTTTGCCTTGCGGTCCGCCGCTTGCTCAGCCCTTCACGCCACCGGCGGAGAGACCGCCGACCATGTGCTTCTGCAGGGCATAGAACAGGGCGACTACGGGGATGGACACGACGATGGAGCCCGCGGCGAAGGCTCCCCATGCGGTGTCGAACTCGCCCACGAAGCGCTGCAGGGCCACGGGCAGGGTGAAGGACTTCTCGCTCGACAGGAACGTGGCGGCGAGGATGAACTCGTTCCACGCGCTCATGAACGCGAACAGCGCGGTGACCGCGAGCCCCGGCCGCGCGATCGGCAGCACCACCCGCCAGAACGCCTGCCACTGTGTCGCGCCGTCCACGCGCGCGGCTTCGTCGAGATCCTTCGGGATCGTGTCGAAGTACCCGCGGAGCTGGAAGATGCAGAACGGGACGGTGGTCGAGGAGTAGACGATCACCAGGCCTGCGCGCGAGTCGTTGAGGTGCAGCTTGTCGAGGATGAAGTACAGCGGCACGCTCATGGCGATGGAGGGGAAGATCTGCGTGACGGCCATGGCGCCGAGGGCGGCCTTCTGCCCGGGGAACTTGAAGCGCGACAGGGCATAGCCCGCGGTCGTGGAGATCGCGAGGCCTACGAGCGTGGTCGAGATCGAGATGGCGAGGCTGTTGCCCAGCTCTCTCGGGAAGAGCCACGCGCCTTGCGAGTCGGTGCGTCCGAGCACGAGAGCGAAGTTCGACAGGGAGGGGGACGACGGCCAGGGGAGCACACCGCCTGGGAGGCCGGGGCCCGGGGAGAGGGCGACGCCGACGACCCAGATGACGGGGTAGAGGACGACGGCGGTGAGCAGGACGAGCACGGCGTGGACGAGGCCTTCGCGAAGGTACTTCATGCTCGCTCCTGCGTGATCTTGCGCGAGGTGATGAGCGAGTATCCGAGCAGCACCAGGAAGATGAGCACGGCGTACGCGCAGGCGTAGCCGTACCGCGCCTGGCGCGTGAACGCCCAGCGGTACACCTCCGAGACGAGGATCTCGGTGGAGCCGTTGGGCTCACCGCCGCTGACGAGGTACACGATGTTGAACATGTTGAAGGTCCACACGCTGCCCAGCAGCGCCGCAGGACCGAGCGCAGGGATCAACAGCGGCAGCGTCACGTGCCGGAATCGCTGCCACCGCGTCGCGCCGTCCACCTGCGCCGCCTCCATGAGGTCCTTCGAAACGCTCGAGAGCGCACCGAGCGTGACCACCATCATGAACGGGAAGCCGAGCCAGGTGTTGGTGGCGACGTTGGCCGCGAAGGCGGTCGAGAAGCTCGAGAACCACGACACGGGCTCGACGCCGAACAGGCCGAGGATGGCGTTCACGGCACCGAGCTGGCGGTGGAACATGCCTTTCCAGACGAGCGCGGTGATGTAGTTGGGGATGGCCCAGGGAACGATGAACAGCACGCGATACACGCCGCGCAGCTTCATGGTGGGACGGTGCAGGACCATGGCGAGGGAGACGCCGATGGCCATGTGGAGCACGACGTTGACGATGGTCCAGCAGACGGTGACGACGAGCACGACGTAGAAGGAGCCCCAGCGCCAGAGCGAGTCGCCGCCTCCGGTGAGGATGTCGGTGAAGTTCGACAGGCCGACGTAGCGCAGGTCGCCGCCACTGGTGGCGAAGAACGACGCTGCGGCGCCGGCGAGCATCGGCAGGCCGAGCAGGGTGGTGACGGTGAGGGCGGCCGGAGCGCTCGCGATGAGCGCGAAGCGCGACTTCCCCAGCCCTTCTCTCACCTCGCGGCGCGACAGCCAACGGTACAGGCCGATCGCCCCGGCGAGCCCGAGGCCGCCCAGCAGCACCAGCGCCAGCCAAGGCGATTGCGTCGCAGGCTCGGGACGCGCGTCGAGCGCGAACTTGTGGGCACACTCCTTCAACGCCTGCGCCGCGGTCTGATCGCCGCGCAGCACTGCGCGCAGCGCGCGTCTCGCCGGATCCCACAGCAGCCGCATCTGCGGCGTGGCAGGGATCGCGATCGCGTTCTTGCCCTGGTCGACGAAGGCCAGCAGCGCGCGATCCTTGGCAACATCGGGATCCTTGTACGCCGACAGGGTGGCGACCGGCTGGCGTCCTTCCTTCGCGCGCACCACGGCCGACGGGGTAGCCACCAGCATGCGGGCGACCTTCTGCGCCAGGGCGGCGTTGCGCGCCTGCTTGGAGACCGCGACCGCCTCCACCGAAAGGAACGGCATCGCAGGCTTGCCGGTAGCGCTCACGCCCGGCAGCGGCGCCACGGCATAGGGGAGCGAAGCGGGCAGCTCGCCCATGAGCCACGGTCCGCTGATCGCCAGGCTCGTCTGCCCCGAGGCGAACATCTGCGTCACCAGCGCGCCGCTCGACTCCTGCGGAACGAAGCCGCGCTTGACGAGATCCGCCGCGAAGTCCAGGGAGCGGGCCGACTCCGCGCTGTCGATCGCGAGCCGCCCCCGCTCGTCGAACAGCCGGCCCCCGTACCCGTGCAGCCAGGCGGCGTGCAGGTAGAAGCTCTCCGCTTCGTACGCCAGCCCCGAACGCCCCGACTTCAGCTCCAGCTCGGCGAGCTGCACCAGCTCGTCGGTCGTTCGCGGAGGCGTCTGGATCCGATCCGTGCGGTAGAACAACGCCACGCACTTGAACGCCAACGGGAGCCCGAAGGTCTTGCCGTCGTGCTTGAGCGACATCAACGCCGACTGCAGCAGATCGTCGCTGACCGCCTGATCCGCCTCGATCGGCGCCAGGAAACCCCGCGCCGCCCAGTCGCCGATCCGCTCGTGCGCGTAGATGAACACATCCGGCCCGATCGTCCGCGGCAGCGATGCGTCGAGCTTCGTGACCAGCGCGTCGTAGGGCACCGCGAGCGTGATGATCTTCAGCCCTGGCTGCGACGCCTCGATGTCCCGCACCACGTGGGCGAGCGCCTGCTCCTCGGCGCCGCGGTACGCGTGCCAGAGCACCACGTCCTCGGCAGCAGCCCGCCCGGAGGCGAGCAGCACGACGAGGGTCAACAGTAGTGGCCACCACGAAGGCAGCCGTGTGCTTCGTCGAGTCCTGCGCGGATGCACGCGTGCAGGTTAGTACGTTCCCCTGCCGATTCGTACCGTGATGTGGCCGTCAGGAGAAAAGCTTCGGCGTCCCCGGGGGGTAAACCAGGGTCTCCCGCTCGATGAGCGCGCTCTGTTCCGCCGTCATCGGCACGTACACCGCCTTCGATCGCACGTACACCTGCCCCTGATCGTCCTCGATCGTGCCCTCGCACCGCCAGAACAGCTTCTTGTCTTCCGCGAACCGCCCCACGACCACCAGCGGCGTGCCGACCTTCACCGGGCGCGGAAAGCGGAAGCTCATCTCGCCCGTCACGCACATCCTCCTGCGCGCGTAGGCCGGCGCCCACCCCATCGCCTCGTCGAGCAGCGACGAAAGAATCCCGCCGTGAATGACGGTTCGGAAGCCACAGGCCTCCGGGTGCGGGGTCAGCCTGCAGACGACCCGGTCCTGCTCGTGGGCGAAGCGGGCGCGCAGCCCCTTGGGGTTATCCTGCCCACAGACGAAGCAATCGCGAGTGTAGGGAAGCTCGACTCGATCCATCGCGACGGCATCTTGGATCGGTCTCGTCCCGACCGCCATTTCGCCTGCTATGATCCTCGGAGTTCTCGATGCGCCGCGCCTGCCTCCTCGCCCTCGCCTGCTGCCTGACCCTCGTCGCCTCGTGCGACGGCGCCGGTCAGCCCGACGCCTTCCCGCGGCGCGACTGCTCCCAGGTGATCTGGGTCCAGGCCGCCGAGTCGAGCCAGGTGCTGCTGCGCGGAAGCTGGACCGAATGGAAGACCTTCGTCGAGGTCCCCTGGGCAGGCCAGGGCTGGCACAAGCTCGTCCTCGAGCTGCCCGCCGGACAGCACGGCTACAGCGTCATGATCGACGGCGTCGAGGGCACCGACCCGCGCAATGCCCTCACTACGTTCCGCGACGACACCGAGGTCTCCCTGCTCATCGTCGAGCAGTGCGCTGTGCCGTCCCTCCGGATCGATCGGGTCGAGGCATCAGACGACGGCGCGATCGCGATCGATGCCACTTTTCTCGCGTCGAGCATCGGTCCGCGCATCGCCGCTTCGAGCGTGAGAGCGGAGACCTCCGACGGCGTGCAGCTCTCGGCGAGCGGTGTCGATCCGGCGTCGGGACACATCTCCTTGGGCGCGACGGGGTTGTCGCGCGGCAAGCACACGATCGTGGTGAGGGCCGCCGACGAGCGCGGGGCGGAGGCCGAGGCTGCGCGCGCGATCGCGTGGGTGAAGCCGGTGGCGCGATCCTGGGGCGACGGGCTGCTCTATCACGTCATGCTCGATCGATTTCGCGGGGATGGGGGAGCGGTGCTGGCGGAGCCGGTGACGCCGGGATCGCGCGCGGGGGGCACGCTCGACGGCATTCGAGCGGAGGTGGTGAAGGGGACGTTCGATCGGCTCGGGGTGGGGACGCTGTGGTTGTCGCCGGTGTATCTGAATCCCGACGAGCCGCGGGAGGGGCGCGACGGGCACCTGTACGAGGGCTACCACGGCTACTGGCCGCTGGATGATCGCGTGGTGGATCCGCGGATCGGGGGAGAGGCGGGGTTGGAAGCGCTGGTGCGGACGGCGCACGAGCACGGCGTCCGCGTGCTGCTCGACATCGTCCCGAACCACGTCTACGAGCGCAATCCGCGCTGGCTCGACAACCAGGGCAAGGGTTGGTTCCACGAGGGGGACGAGCACTGCGTTTGCGGGGATCCTCCGTGCCCCTGGTCCACGCACATCGAGTCGTGCTGGTTCGTGCCGTATCTGCCGGACTTTCGCTTTCAGAACCGCGAGGTGATGGAGCTGACGGTGGACGACGCGGTGTGGTGGCAGGAGCGTTTCGGCACCGACGGCGTGCGGATCGACGCGGTGCCGATGATGCCGCGGGCGACGACGCGTCGCATCGCACATGCGCTGCGAGATCGCTGGCAACCGCGAGAGCAGACCCTGTTGCTGGGCGAGGTCTTCACGGGGCCGGGGGAGTGGGGGGTCGCCTCGATCCGCTACTTCATGGGGCCGGACACCCTCGACAGCGCCTTCGACTTCCCGCTGATGTGGGCCATGCGCGACGTCATCGCATCGAACACCGCGGGGTTCGAGGCCATCGACAGCGTGCTCGACAAGATGGATGAGGAGCTGGCGGGGTCCGGAGCGGTGCTGGCGAGGATCATCGGCAATCACGACACGACGCGGTTCGTGTCGGTGGCGCAGGGGGATGCGGAGGGCGATCCATGGGGGGATCCGCCGGTGCAGCCCGAAGATGCTTCGCCCTACGACAGACAGGCGATGGCGATGGCGTTGCTGCTCACGTTGCCGGGCATGCCGGTCGTGTACTACGGCGACGAGGTCGGCCTGGCCGGAGGTTCGGATCCCGACTGCCGGCGGGTGATGCCCGAGCTCGATACGCTGTCCGCTCCGCGGGCGCGTCTGCTGGAGCTGAGCCGCCGTCTGGGCAGCTTCCGGGCCTGCTCGCCGGCCCTGCGTGCCGGGGAGCGCAGGGCGCTGCACGTGGAGCGGGATCTCTACGCATTTCTTCGAGATGCGGGGGATGGCTCGCCGGTCGTGGTGCTGCTGTCCAAGGCGGCGACCGCAGTCGATGTGGACTTGGCTGGAAACGGCCTCGCCGCTGGCGTATATAAGGAAGTAGTTACGGGTCAGCAGATCACTCCGAACACCCAAGGCGGACGGTGGTCCGTGCGGGTGGAGCCGCTCTCGGCGCAGGTCCTGGTGCCTGTGGGGTCCCCCTGCTCCCCATGATTCCCGGTCACGCTCCGCCCTCAGGGTTTGCATCCCGAAAGGACTTTGCTTCATGAAGACGAGGACCCTCCTGTGCGTGCTGCCGTTCATTGCGCTTCCCGTTGCCCTGTCTGCGGCGTCCTGCGGCGGGCCCGACGATCCGGCGGGAGCCGGCGGGGACTATCCGGGGGGAAGCGGGGGCTTCAACCCCGGGACCGGTGGCGGAGTGAGTGGGAGCGGGGCCAACGGGGCGAACGGAGGGGGCGGAGGCTCGAGTGGGAGTCAGGATGGCGGTGCGGACGCGAACGAGGAGCCGCAGCCGCCGGTGTGTTCCGACGAGTACAAGCGTTGCGATCACACGTTCACCTATCCGGCGGGGAGCGAGACCTCGGTGGAGCTGCGCGGGGACTTCGCGTCGGACGGTTGGGAGAAGGGGATTGCGTTCCAGAAGAGCGGAGCGCAGTGGACGGCGGTGGTACCGGTGCCGTGGGACTTCAGCTTCAAGTACAAGCTGGTGATCGACGGCACGACGTGGATCGCGGATCCGGGCAATCCCAATCAGGTTGACGACGGGATGGGGGGGAAGAACTCGGTATTCCAGGCCGAGACCTGCGGCTGGTGGTCCTGCGCGAGCGATCCTGCTCCGCTCGGGTGCGCGGAGAGTGCGCGCACGTGTGCGCACAAGTTCCAGAAGGCCGTGGAGGCTGGGGACAACACGGTGGAGGTCCGCGGCTCGTTCAAGACCGACGGGTGGACCAACGGCGTGCCGATGGTGAAGGACGGCAACCTGTGGGAGGCGTTCGTGGACATCCCGTGGGGGGTGTCGATCGAGTACAAATTCGTGGTCAACGGCACGACGTGGATCGCGGATCCGGGCAATCCGAAGACTACGCAGCCCGACGGCAACTCGCTGCTGGAGAACCCGACGTGCGGCTGGTGGTCCTGCGGCTCGACGCAGAGCGGCTACGACTGGCGCGATGCGGTGCTCTACTTCGTGTTCGTCGATCGGTTCCTCGACGGCAACCCGGCGAACAACGGCTCGGCGGTTTCCAATGTGGAGGCGCAGGCCAACTACAAGGGTGGCGACTGGGCCGGGGTGCTGCAGAAGATCAACGACGGGTACTTCACCGATCTGGGTGTCAACACGCTCTGGCTGACGGTGCCGATGGAGAACCCCGATGTGGCCGGCATGGGCGACGACGGCCACATGTACTCGGCGTATCACGGCTATTGGCCCACGGATCTGGCGAAGACCGAGACGCGATTCGGCTCGATGGCGGAGCTCAAGGCGTTGGTCGACGCGGCGCATGCCAAGGACATCCGGGTGATCCTCGACTACGCGATGAACCACGTCCACAAGGACGCGCAGGTCTACAAGGACCACGCCGACTGGTTCTGGCCGAACAGCTGGGGCGGCGGCAACTGCGTCTGCGGCGAGGGCTGCTCGTGGGACGTGCCGGAGCAGGCCAGGCGCTGCTGGTTCCGCGACTACCTGCCGGACTTCAACTTCACCAACGCCGATGCGCGCAAGTACTCGGTGGACAACGCGCTGTGGTGGATCCAGCAGACGGGGATCGACGGCTTCCGGCTCGACGCGGTCAAGCACATCGAGGACCAGTGGCTGATCGATCTGCGATCGCGTGTGAAGGCCGAGATCGAGCCGACCTCGGGGGATCACTTCTACATGGTGGGCGAGACGTACACGGGGGATCAGGGGACGATCAAGAAGTACGTGAGCCCCTCGATGCTCGACGGGCAGTTCGACTTCCCGGCGCGAGCGCAGCTCGCGAACGCCGTGCTGGCCCGCAAGACGCCGATGACGGATCTCGAAGGCTTCATGAATGGCAACGACAGCTACTACGGCTCGTCGGCGATCATGAGCACCTTCGTAGGCAACCACGATCTGCCGCGGGTGATTCACATGGCCGAGGACAATCCGGCCTACGGCGGCAACGTCTGGGACAGCGGCAAGTCGAACAACTGGAGCAACCAGCCCTCGCAGCCGGCGGGTACTTCGGCTTACGAACGACTCGCAACGGCATTCACCGTGCTGTTCACCACCAAGGGCATCCCGCTGGTCTACTACGGCGACGAGGTCGCCATGGCCGGCGCAGGCGACCCGGACAACCGTCGGTTCATGCAGTGGACCGGCTACTCCCAGGGGCAGCAGGCGGTCCTGGCGCACCTCAAGAAGCTTGGCAAGATCCGCGCAGAACACCCTGCCCTGCGCAAGGGTACTCGCTCGACCCTCTCCGTCTCTGCCGACACCTGGGCGTACAAGACCTCCTCCGGCAGCGATGAGCTCGTCGTGCTCATCAACCGGAGCGACACCCAGCAGAG
>CAYMUE010000027.1:28161-35332 GCA_964393505.1 uncultured Polyangiaceae bacterium | reverse complement strand
CCTCCGGCAGCGATGAGCTCGTCGTGCTCATCAACCGGAGCGACACCCAGCAGAGTCTCTCCGGTGTCCCCTCCGGCAACTATGAGGATCTGCTTTCCGGTTCAACGATCGCGGGAGGTTCCGTGAACGTTCCCGCGCGCTCCTCTCGCATTCTGCTCGCCAAGTAGGCCCTCCGCAGAAGCTACCCATCCCCTGCTGCGCCTCGCGCACAACCTCCGTGTGGACATTCGCGAGCTGTGCGTGCGATGATGAACCGGTTTGTCTGCACGCAAAACACAGCACTGTCGGATCGCGCCTCCGGGATGGCGCGCCGAGAAGGATGGGGAGCTCCGATGATGCCAGGCTCGCGAATTGGGATGCTTCGACACCACGCCTCCTCCCGCGCCCTGGCCCGGGTGGTCGTCATCGCGGCATCCCTCTCGCTCGGCGCGCCGGCTCTTGCGGACGAGACCGCGAGCGAGGCGGACCTCCAATTCGAGATCGGCAAGGAGCTGTTCAACAAGAGCGACTTCCGTGGGGCCCTCGAGCACTTCCTGGCCTCCAACCGTCTCGCCCCCAACCGCAACGTCCGCTTCAACATCGGCGCGTGCTACGAGCAGCTCGGCCGCTTCCCGGAAGCTCATTCGTACCTCTCCCAGGTGCTCGCCGCCGAATCCGACCCCTCGACGCGTCAGACCCTGCAGGAGGCCATTCAGCGCATCGCTGCGCGCGTGGCCGTCATCTCCGTCACCTCCCAGCCTGCCGGCGCCACCATCTACATCAATCGCAAGGAGCTCGGCTCCCGCGGCGATGCCCCCCGCTCCGTCGCCCTGAACCCCGGCAAGTACAAGGTGATCGTCGAGCTCCCCGGCCACGAGCCCGCCACCGTCGAGGTCGGTGAGGTCGCCGCGGGCTCCAACACCCCGGTCCAGGTCAAGCTCGTGCCCATCACGGGTGCGATCACCGTCGAATCCTCCCCGCCGGGCGCTTCCGTGCGCTTCGGCGCCCCCGATGGTCGCGTGCTCGGTGCGTCGCCGCTGACGGCTCCGCTCCCGGTTGGCAAGCATTCGCTGTTTGTGGGTCGCGAGGGGCACGAAACCGCTGAGGTGGTGGTCGAGGTTCCCCCCCGAGGGGTCCTGACCGTGCGTCCCAAGCTGGCTGCGCTGCGGGGCAATCTCGTGGTGGAAGCGGACATGCGCGATGCGCCGGTCGAGGTGGACGGCAAGGTGCTGGGGTTCTCGCCTGCGGTCATTCCGGTCACGGTGGGGACGCACCGAGTGCGGGTGACGATGCCGGGATTCCGTCCGTTCGAGCGGACCGTGGCGGTGAAGTCCAACGAGTCCACCGAGGTCAAGGTGAGCATCGCGTCCCGCGAGGAAGTCACCGGCGCGTCGCGCGCGGCGGAATCCGTCGAAGAGGCCCCGAGCTCCATCAGCATCATCGGCTCCCGCGAGCTCGAGGCGATGCAATACCCGACGATCGCCGAGGCCTTGCGCGGCACGCGCGGTCTGTATCTGACCGACGATCGCTCCTACAACTTCGTAGGTGTCCGGGGCTTCTCGCGCACGAGCGACTACGGCAACAAGATCCTGATCCTCCAGGACGGGCAGCCGCTGAACGACAACCTCCTGGGGCAGTCCTTTGCGGGCTTCGACGGTCGCGTGGATCTGGGCGACGTGGAACGAATCGAGGTCATCCGGGGTCCCGGCTCCGTGATGTACGGCACCGGCGCCTTCTTCGGTGTCGTCAACCTCATCACTCGCAATCGCGAAACTCCGAATCGAGTCGAGACCACCGTCTCCGCGGTCGAAGACGGGGTCATTCGCACACGCGCCATGGGCAACGTCCGTCTGGGCAAGGAGGGGGCGCTGTGGACCTCGGTGGCAGTCGCGCGGGGTGGGGGACGCGACTTCTACTTCCCGTCCTACGCCGACGAGAACGGCGGGCAGGTGAGGGGTGTGGACGGTGTGCGCGGGGGGACGCTCAACGGGCGATTCACCTACAAGGCGTTAACGGTCCAGTGGTTCTTCAACAGCCGCAAGAAGCAGCTGCCCACCGCGGTTTCCGATACCCTGTTCGGCGATCGTCGCCTCTACTACCTCGACACGCGCGGGCTCGTCGAAGCCCGCTTCGAGCCCAAGCTCTCCTCGGCCGTGCAGCTCGCCTCCCGGGCCCACGCCAACCTCTACAACTTCACCGCCGGCCTGCCCTATGACGTCGCCGACGGCGGTCTCGACCGGCAGGAGTACCGGGGGCGCTGGGTCGGAGTCGAGCAGCGCGTGCTGCTGACGCCCTCCGAGAACGTGCGCGTCATCGCTGGCGGCGAGGCCCAGCGTCACTTCTCCGCATCCATGATCGGCAAGGATGAGTCCGAGACGTACATGGATGTCAACAATCCTTACAACGTATTCTCGGGGTACCTCAACAGCGACATCGGCTTTGCCAGGTGGATTCGCGCCTCGGCGGGGGCCCGGTTCGACCACTTCTCGACCTTCGGCAACGCCCTGAGCCCCCGCGGCGCGCTCATTCTGCGTCCCTACGAACGCGGCCTTCTCAAGGTGATGGGCGGCAGCGCCTTCCGCGCTCCCAGCATCTACGAGATGTACTACTCCGACGCAGCCCAGAAAGCGTCGCCCGACCTCGGCCCCGAGCGCGCAATCTCCGGCGAGCTCGAGTTCACCCACAGGTTCGACCCCATCACTTCGCTCACCGTCGGATCCTATCTCAATCACGTCACGGGCCTCACGGTCGGACGAGGCGCAGGCACCGAGGAGGACCCCTTCTACCTCACCAACTCCGACGTCCCGGTCCGCGCCTTCGGCGCCGAGGTCGAGGCTCGGCGTGAGTGGCGCGACGGCTGGATGCTGGCCGCGAACTACACGGTCCAGCGAGCGCAATACGTGGGTGATGCCGAAGGGCTGCGGGACGTCCCCAACTCCCCCACTCACCTTGGATCCATCCGCGGTGGATTCCCGATCATCGGCCGGGCCTTCATGGCCACTTCCCGGCTCAGCCTCGAGTCGGGACGATACGATCGCTACGAGACTTCCGAGGATCCTCCGCAGGGCAAGACCGCCGGCGCCGCCATCTGGGACCTCGTCTTCTCCGGCGAAACCGAGCAGCGACGCATCCACTACGCTTTCGGCGTGTACAATGCGGGCGACTACCGATTCCGCGTCCCGATCAGCTCCGAATATCGAATGCCTCGAATGCTGCAGAACGGGCGTACCTTCCTGTTCTCTCTCGGCTTGAGAATTTGACCGATGGCGTCCAAGGGTGAGCCAACCATGACCCCTTCGTCTCGAGGGCCCCATGTCCGAAGTTGACGCGATCTCGAAGTACAAGCTCGTTGGCCGTCTGGGCCGCGGCGGAATGGCCGAAGTATTCCTCGCCGTCACCCAGGGGCCGGCAGGCTTCACCAAGCTCCAGGTCGTCAAGATGCTTCACGGCAATCTCCTCGACAACGCGGAGTTCGTGAAGATGTTCCTCCACGAGGCGCGCCTCGCCGCGTTGCTCAACCACCCCAACGTGGTGCAGACCAACGAGGTCGGCTACGAGAACGGCCGCTGCTTCCTGGTCATGGAGTACCTCGACGGCCAATCCCTCAATGCCATTCTCGCGGGATTCGCTCGCAAGGAAGCCGTCTTCCCCCTCACGCAACACCTGCGCGTGCTCGCGGAAGTCCTCGCCGGCCTTCACTACGCCCACGAGCTCGCTGACCTCGCAGGCAATCCCCTCGGTCTCGTCCACCGCGACGTCTCCCCCCACAACATCGTCGTCTGCTACGACGGCGCGGTGAAGCTGCTCGACTTCGGCATCGCCAAAGCCACAGCCAGCTCGCCCGAGACGCAGACCGACATGATGAAAGGCAAGATCCGCTTCATGGCCCCTGAGCAGGTGGCCAAGGAGCACCTCGATCGCCGGGCCGACATCTTCCAGGTCGGCATCATGTTCGCTCAGGCCGTCACCGGCCAACCCTATTGGCCCAAGTCCGACGATCCCATGGCCATCGTCGGCAAGCTGTTCCGCGGCGATCTGCCCCATCTCGACGAGCTCGGAGCCTCCGTCGACGACGACCTGATGACCATCGCTCGTCGCGCTGTGGCCTTCAAGCGCGAGGACCGCTACTCCACGGCCGAGGAGTTCCGTAAGGACGTCGAGGCCGCCATCGCTCGACGCGACACGGCGGTCACCCCCCGACTCGTCGGCGAGACCGTGGCCGTCCTGTTCGCCGACAGCCGCGCCAAGATCAAGAAGCACATCGAGGAGAGCTTGCAGGGCCTTCGCGCCAGCGAGATCTCGCTCGAGGAGGTCATGGGGACCGGCTCCCATGGGGTCCCGGAGCTGGCATCTTCCGGCTCCAATCCCCGCGCCATCACCGGCTCCTTCACGCCCATGGGCTCCCGTCGCTCCGGGCCTGTCTCCGTCACCTCCATCCAAGGCGGGGCCATGGCCGCGCCGATCCAGCCCGACAAGTCCAAGCGCTCCCTGCTGATCGCGGGCGGCGTCGCTGCCATCGCCGCTGTTGCCATCGTCGCCTTCTTCGTCAGACCCGGCATGTCCCGCGGCGAAAAGGTCGCAACGACTCCGATCGGTGCGGGAGAAGCCGTCCCGAACGCTTCCACTTCACCGGCGCCTTCCACGCCTGTCGCCCCCTCCAAGATCGAGATACGTCTGTCGGTCGAGCCCGCGAGCGCCACCCTGTTCCTCGACGGTGTTCAGCTCCCCGGCAATCCCTACACGGGACGTGTCGAGGAAGACGGCAAGCTGCACAAGATTCGCGCCGAGGCCCCCGGCTACACCACTCGGGAAGTCGAAGCCAACTGGTCCGTCAGCCCCAGCGTTTCGTTGACCCTCGTGCCCGGACAGCGACGCGTGCCCGGCGTTGCGGGCCCGGCGCCGAAGGCCACGACCAAGGCTCCCTCGACGACGACCGCAACGGTCGCTCCGCCGAAGATCCGCGACGAGCGATGAGATCGCCGGGCCGGTGACTCGGGCGCACGCGCGCGTGCGCCCGAGAGGGGCGGCTCACCGCGTGGGATTGCGCGCGAAGCGAGCTGCGAGAGCGTCGAGCGCTGCGATCGTGTCGGACGCGGCGCCGGTCTTGGCGGCAGCGATCGCGGAGGGAGTGGACGGGGCATCGACTATCATCAGTGCGTTGGAGCAGGCCTGACGGAGCTCGCCGGGATAGGCCACGAACGCCCTCACGATCGCTTCTGCGGACAGCGCACGGCTGGCGGCTTCCTCGCTCGCGTGCGTGGCGACCGAGGGAGTCTTCCACGCCCACGCGGAGCCGACGTCGCCCAGGGCCTTCACGGCGACGCGAGCGATCTCCTCGGAGGGGTGCGTGTCCAACACGCGCGCGAGCTCGCGCGCGATCGACTCTCGCCGACAGGCACCCATGCCTGCGAGCAGGGCGCGGTGACGCGGGCCTCCGGCCTGAGACAGCGCGATGAGCAGCGCGGCATCCTGATCGCTTCCGAGCTGCCCGGTCGCCTCGGCAGCGGCGCGTACGACGTAGAAGTCGGACTGCGGGCCTTCGAGGATCGCGTGCAGGACGGGCCGAGCGAGCGGGTCGCGGTGGCTGCCGATGGCCTCGAGCAGCCCGGCGCGCAGCGCGCTCCAAGCGCTGTCGGACAGGGTGCCGCGCGCTGGGGCCTGCACGGCGACCAGCTCGAGCATCGGCAGCAGAGCCTGCGGCCCGAGGCTCTTGAAGGCCGGTCCCATGGGAGCGAGGCGCCCGCGCTTGCGTGCGTCCATCGCGGCGGCGCGACCAGCCACGGCTCGGACCGCGTCGAAGGTCTTGGGGTGCGCCTTCCTGGCGGCCTGCACCGACGCCACGAGCTGGGCGCGTTCTGCCGGCTTCAGATGGGAGGGTGCGATGACGTTGCCGTCGGCGAGCGCTGACGACGAGGCTGCGAGTACGCCGAGCGCGCAAGCGATGGCTGCCGCTTGGCGGAGCATGCGGGTTCGGATCGAAGGATGTGTCGACATGTCGGGATACCTCGTGCCACCGGTGCTCATCGGCCCGTCTCCCACCACTTCGCGTCGGGAATGCGGCGCAGGCTGTTGCTGCCGCAATGCACCTCGCCCTCGAGACGGTGGTACCCGTCCCAGTCCTCCACCCAGTCCACGGTGATACCGTAGGGCTTCAGCGCTTCTTCGAGCTGGACCTTGAAAATGTCCTTGCCTTCGATGATCGGGCCGTGCGGGTTGGGCGCGGCGAAGTGCGTGTCCGACAGATACAAGCTGTTCACGGTCCCGGGTTGGTAGGCGAGCGAGTAGCCGTACGCGGGCCAGTGGAGGAACGGCACCGGCACGATCTCCGCATCAGTGATCCCGGCCTCCTTCTTGAGCAGCGCGAGCTGCGCGTCGACCTCCACCGCCGCCTTCGCGCTCTCGTTCATCACCTCGGTGTTCGCCAACACCTGATCGATAGTCGCCTCGGCCGGGATCTCCTTGTAGTTGTCGTCGAGCCAGCTCTTGCCGGCGAACATCTTCACGCCACCGTTGCCCTTGGCGACCTGGTCCTCGAGCATCTTCTTCGCAAGGCGCGGGTCGTTGGCCACCACGACCCAGCCGCGCGGCGACGATGCCTTCACGTAGCTGAGGGTCTCGTCGATGTGGCCGACCAGGAGCCACGAGGTGTCGAAGTACACCGGAGGCTGCTGCTTCTGCGCCTCGAGCATCTTGGTGAACTTCGGGTCGGTGTAGTAGCTGGCCACCGTGCCGCGCGCGAGTCGCCCCAGGGGGTAGTCCACGCCGTCCAGCGAGTAGGGAGGGATCGTCTCGGTGTTCCCCATGGAGTCGAGGGAATCCATGTCCATCGGGTGCTTGAGGTCGTATTGCTGCACGCCGGCGAAGTCCTTGCCTCGCAGCACCGTGAACACGATTTTGCCCGAACTGCGCAGCGGATCGCCGAGCTTGTCGGGGTTCTCGACGTTGGCCGACCGGTACGCGACCCGAATCACCTTCTGCGTGCCGCCCGGCCCCGGCATCGACATGTAGCCTGTCTCGAACAAGTCCTGGGTCCACGGATCGTCGATGTCGAACTCCACCAACCCCCCGGGCACCTGCGCCGCGTCCGTCGCGGCCTTCAGATCGTCGACGAACTCGTCGTACTCCTGCCACCCGCCCCCCGTCGTGGTGTACGCGGTCTCCACCGGGGACAGGTGGTGGAACGTCATCACCG
>CAYMUE010000027.1:0-28061 GCA_964393505.1 uncultured Polyangiaceae bacterium | reverse complement strand
CCCGTCGTGGTGTACGCGGTCTCCACCGGGGACAGGTGGTGGAACGTCATCACCGGGGACACTCGCATGCGCACGACGTCCTTGTCGTCCACCGCCTCCCGCTCCTCGGTCGCGGGCGCCTGGACGCGCAGGGTGACGTCCACGAAGCCATCCCACGCCGACGCGTCGCGTAGGATGTCCGTGCCCTCGATTGCGAGCTCGACCCCCTGCCGCAGCTCCTCGGCGGACAGCTTGTCGGCGTCGGTCTTGAAGACCTTGAAGGCGCCGTCGACGGACTTCCGGAACAGCCTCACGTGCGCGTCGCCCGGAGTGCCCACCCCGATCGTCCCCGATGCCTCATCGGGCGCGCCGGGCCACGGCACCGTCTTGAGCCGCGCCAGATCCTGCAGGTCGTCGTCGCCGTTGATCTCCTCGTCCTGCGCGTCGTTGCACTCCGCGAGCTGCGTGTCCGTCCCCTTCTTGGGACACGTCACGCGATCGTCGTCGATGTTCGCGAGAAACACCGCGCCGTGCTGCTTGTCCCACGTCTCCTCGTCGGTGTCCTCGCTCGGGTCGTCGAGCTCCACCACGCCGTTGCGGTTGTTGTCCACGCGCAGGTCCACGATGGGCTTCGACGGATTGGCGCCGGCGTCGGGTGCGCTGCCGGCCTCACCGGCGGAGCCGCCGGCCTGCGGGGTGGGTGTTGTTTCGTTGGACGAATCATCTCCGCCGCAGCCTGCAGCGACGAGCCAGGCGAGGCCGAGGACGATCGCGATCCTCGAGGTCAGGGGATGGTGTTTCATGCGGGGAATCCGAGACTACGAAGGGAGGTGCATTGTGCGCGTCGGGGGCGACGCGGTAAAGCGTGATGCCGGCGCCGGCTCATTCTCTCGCGCGGAATCTGGAATGCAGCGGCGCCCGTCCGGACGTCGCTCCGAGCGTGGTGGCCCCGCAGGGAGCGGTGCCCGGCGCGCGATCGAGCGCGGGGGTGGATGGGCGCGTGGGGGAGTGATTCTCGATTTCGGGGCCGGGCCTCTTGAAGCTCCCGTGGGGCGGGCGTAATCAGGAGCCTCATCTCGTGCCGTTGACGAGGAGGGAGCAATGGCGGATTCCCTGAACGCGCATTTCCTGTCGCGCAAGCTGCACTCTCTCACGGGTCTCGTACCGGTCGGAGGCTTCCTGCTCTTCCACCTCTGGGAGAACTCGATGGCCCGCAAGGGAGAGCAGTTCTACAACGAGCACGTCGTGCAGGGCATCGGCGACCTGCTCAACTACAAGCTCGCGGTCGAGCTGTGCCTGGGCGCCGCGATTCTCTTCCACGGCGTCTACGGGCTCGTGGTCTGGTGGCAGGGGCGCTCCAACACCCGTCGGTTCCGGTACGGCGGCAACCTCCGTTACTTGCTGCAGCGCATCACCGCTTTCACCACGCTTGCCTTCATTCTGTGGCACGTGATCACCACGCGGATTGCGGCGGGCCTCGACGAGGCGGTCGAGAACAACCTGTTTCTGCACATGCAGCGCATCTACGAGGATCCGGTCAACGTGGTGCTCTACATCGTGGGGATCGTGGGAGCGACGTTCCATCTGGCCAACGGCCTGTGGCTGCTGGGCATCAACTGGGGGCTGACCACGCACCCGCGGGCGCAGAAGCTCTCCATGTGGGCCTGCACCGCGTTGTTCGTCGTCATCACCTTCCTCGGGGTGCACGCCATCTGGGGCTTCAATCAGCGTCTGTTCTGAGATCGACTCGCCAGCCGAAAGGACACCACCATGGCAGACAAACCGAACGTGATCGTGGTTGGCGGCGGGCTCGGCGGACTCTGGGCCGCCATGCGCGTGGCCGAGGCGGGCTTCCCCGTCGATCTGTTCTCCCTGTTCCCGGTCAAGCGCTCCCACTCCTGCTGCGCACAGGGTGGCATCAACGCCTGCCTCGACGTCAAAGGCGAACACGACACCGTCTGGCAGCACATCGTCGACACCATCAAAGGGGGCGACTACCTCGCCGAGCAGCCCCCGATTCGCTCCATGTGCGAGCAGGCCCCCGGTCTCATCCGCACCTACGACCGCATGGGCGTGACCTTCAGCCGCACACCCGAAGGCGGCATGGAACAGCGTCTCTTCGGCGGCGTGAAGAAGCGCAGGACCGCATTCGCCGGCGCCACCACGGGGCAGCAGCTGCTCTACGCGATCGACGAGCAGGTGCGTCGGCACGAGGACGAGGGGCGTGTTCGCAAGTACGAGGGGTGGGAGTTCCTGAGTGCGGTGCTCGACTCCGAGGGCGTGTGCCGCGGTGTGTGCGCCATGGATCTCGAGACCATGGAGGTGCGGACCTTCCAGGCCGAGGCGGTGATCGTCGCCACCGGTGGCATGGGCCTGATGTGGGGCCGATCCACCATGTCCACCAACTCCACCGGAGCGGCCGCCTCGCGCCTCTATCAGCAGGGCTGCCAGTTCGGCAATCCCGAGTTCGCACAGTTCCACCCGACCGCAATGCTGGGCCACGACAAGCTGCGTCTCATGAGCGAGGCGTGCCGAGGCGAAGGCGGTCGCATCTGGGTGCCGCGGGAGCCGGGTGACAAGCGCGAACCCCTGTCGATCCCCGAGAAGGAACGCTTCTACTTCCTCGAAGAGTGGTATCCGACCTACGGCAACACCGTGCCTCGCGACGTCGCCTCACGCGCGATCTTCCGCGCCGTGCGCCACATGGGCCTCGGCGTCGGCGGCGAGAACGCCGTCTTCCTCGACCTGACCCACCACACCCGCAAGTTCCTCGAGCAGCGCCTTGGCGGAATCCTCGACATGTACCAGACCTTCTCCGGCGAGGACCCCTACACCCGCCCCATGAAGGTCTATCCGTCGATGCACTACACTATGGGCGGGCTCCTCGTCGGCTACGAGAAGGACGACGCCACCGGTGCGATGAAGGAAGGCAGCGCCAGAAACCACGCAACGTCGATCCCCGGCCTGTGGGCCTGCGGCGAGTGCGACAACGCCTACCACGGCGCCAACAGGCTCGGAGCCAACTCCCTGCTCAGCGCGTCGTTCAGCGGACGCGTCGCGGGCGAGGCTGTCGCCACGTTCCTCAAGGGAAAGAAGACCCGCGCCGAGGTGCCGACCGCGACCTTCGAGGCCGAGCAGACAAGGCAGGTCAAGCTCAACGAGAAGCTCCTCACTTCCCGCGGCAAGGAGAACCCCTTCGCGCTGCATCGCGAGCTCGGCGAGATCATGCAGGAGCGCGTGTTCGTCGAGCGCAACAACGAGGACCTCGACAAGGCTGTCGACGGCATCCGCACGCTGCGCGAGAGGTTCAACGACGTCTCCCTCGACGACCTCGGCATGCGTGCCAATCAGTCGTTGTCGTGGGCGCGCCAGATCCACGACATGATCGTGCTTGCCGAGGTGATCGCGAAGGCGGCACGGATGCGCGACGAGTGCCGCGGCTCGCACTACAAGGCGGAGTTCGAGCTCAAGGTTCCGGAGGGGAAGTTCGCCGGCTCTCCTGAGTACGAAGAGTACCGCGCACGCTGGAAGTCCAACAACGAAACCTGGCTCAAGACCACTGTCGCTACGAACACCCCCGACGGTCCCTCGATCGACTACAAGCCCATCGACATTTCGGTCCTGCCCCCAGAGGCCCCGCGAGACTACCGCTGAGGATTGGAGCGCACCATGGCCACACCGCAGGAGTTCCTCTTCAGAATCAAGCGCCAGGACGGTCCCGACGCGGCTCCGTATTGGGAGCAGTTCCGCATGCCGTACGCGCCGGGGCACAACGTCGTCTCGGCCCTGATGTACCTGCGCGAGCACCCCGTCACCACCGCCGGCAACAAGGTCGCCCCCGTCGTCTGGGAGTGCAACTGCATGGAGGAGGTCTGCGGCGCCTGCGCCATGCTGGTCAACGGCGTCCCCCGCCAGGCCTGCGCTGCGCTGCTCGACGGTCTCCCGCAGCCCATCGCGCTCGAGCCCCTGTCCAAGTTCCGCGTCGTGCGCGACCTGCAGATCGACAGGTCCCGCATGTTCGAGGCCCTCAAGAAGGTCAAGGCCTGGATCCGGCTCGACCACGGCGGGGACATCCACCGTCACGCGCCGCTCATCTCTCCCGACGAGCAGGACGTGCGGTACCTGTTCTCCCGCTGCATGACCTGCGGTTGCTGCATGGAGGCGTGCCCGCAGTACCACCAGAACTCGACCTTCATCGGTCCCGCTCCCCTCGGGCAGGTGCGCCTGCACAACTCCCACCCCACGGGCGCCTACGACAAGCCGGAGCGCCTGCACGCCATCATGGGGGACGGCGGCATCACCGACTGCGGCAACGCTCAGAACTGCGTCAAGGTCTGCCCCAAGGAGATCCCGCTCACGACCGCCATCGGTGAGCTCGGGCGGCAGACCACGGCCCAGTGGCTGCGCGATCTGTTCGCTCGCTGACCTGCTCCCCCCCCCACCCGGAGCGTTCGCGCGATCCATCCGCACGCCTGACCGCGAGATAGGTCGTAGAGCGAACGATTGAAGCGCACGATCCCCTCTTCGAGGCGCCGCGATTGTGCCGGCGTGCGGTTGTGTCCGGCAGATCGGGAGCCCATGTAGACGACGGTGGGCCTTGCTGCGCAAGGGCCCGCCCGAGGGGGGACCATGGCGCGGGACAGACGCCGGGGACGGGTTTGCATTCTGTGCGCCGCCGTCGCGGTGTGCTCGATCTCAGCACTCACGGCGGGCTGCAATGACGAGCTGTATCCGCAGTACTCCGGCACGTTCCTCCTGGCGTCCGAGGGGCTGACCGGGGAGCCGTTGGATGGGACCTACATGCCCCGTGTGCTGTACCTCGCGCACTGGATGCGTCACTCGGGGAGCTCGTTCACGCACTACCTCGTGGTCGAGGCTCCGGACGTGCCAGCGAACGTCGGCAGGGCGCGCGGCAGGTTCGTGGTCCCGCTGAACGCGCTGCTGCACGAGCCCTCGGCAGGCACCAGCGAGAGCGTGCCCGACTACCCCGGTGCCCAGGTGCTCCCGGCGCGACATCTGGTCAAGCTCGGCCCATGGTGCAGTGTCGACGCCCTGTACACGGTGTATCTCGACGCGGGCGCGAGCACACCCTCCCCCGCGCTGGTGCGCAGCGTCTACCGGGGCAGCACGGTCGATCAGGGGATGGAGGTGCAGGTGGCGTCGAACGCGGTGCACGAGGCTCCGATCGACGAGGAGGCGCGCGAGGCGTGCCTGACCTCCACGTGGAACCGCGGCGGACTGCGGATCACGCTGGTGCTGGCGCGTCGCAAGCACCGAGTGGTGTCGGGGTGCAGCGCGGACCAGCCGGTCGAGGCCTGGGCGGGAGAGTCATGGATGACCGTGAGCTACGAGAGCACCGGGCGGTGGGAGCCGACGCAGGCGCCCGACCCGCGCCGTTCCTCCGTTGCAGCGGCGCCGCCCGCGGAGCGTGACATGGCGCGGGGGCTCGAGGCGTTCTTCGGGCAGGTATTCGGGGCAGGCGGATTGGCGCCCTGACGGAGCGCTGAGGGTCAGACGCTGCGGGAATCGCTCGACGTAACTCAGATTCTGCGAGCTCTCGACTTACGAAGCAGCGAGAGCCCGAGCAGGGCCGCGATCGCGAGCAACGGCGTGCGCGAAGCACCTCCGGGGACGCTGCATCCGCATCCATCGTCGCCCTCGTCTCCGGTCGCCGCGGGGCCCGCATCGGGCAATGGGCCGGCGTCCGGTGCTCCCGCGGAGCCGCCGCCGCCGGCGCTGCCGTCGGGGCCTGCGTCCGCAGGGGCGGTCGTGTCCCCTGCCACGTCGGGGCTCGAGTCCGCGATGGCATCGACCGGCGCATCGGAGCCGGCGTCGGCCGGGGGATTCTCTTCGAAGTACGCGCCGCACGCGGGGGCGATGTCCAGGAAGCCCTTCGCGTGCGCCAGCGCCAGCATGTAGGCGCCTGCTCCGAATCCGACCATGGGAGCGTTGAACTTGTAGGTGCCCTGGTTCTCGTCATAGGTCTCGGCGATCTGCAGGTAGTTGACTGCCGCCTGACGTCGCACCCAATCGATCAGCTTGTCGCTCCCAGTGGAGTCTCCCCCCATGCGGCGGACAATCGCTCCGCGCATGTCGGTGATGACCCACTCAGCCGAGTCGTAGTAGCTGCCCCAGGGGCTCACGTCACTGGCGCCCGCGTGATCCCACGCGTCGTCGTTGCGCGCCCATCCTACCCCAGCCTTCACCTTCAGCTTCGCGTCCATCAACGCAGTCGTCGCCTTCGCGATCTTGCCGTTGGGATCGAACAGCCCGAACGCGATCGCGTCGAGCACCGCCGCGTCGGCATATCCGTCGCCCGCCGCCAGCTCCTCGGCATTGGAAGCCAGCGCTCCGCTGGAGTCGATCAGCTTCGCCGCGATGGCATTGCGCAGGGAGATTCCGGCAGCAAGATACTTGGACGAAGCGGCGGAGTCGCCTTCAGCCTGGGCCATGGCCGCTGCATCGCACAGCCCTCGAGCCGCGGTGATGTTGGTGTAGGTCCACTGGCGTTGACGTCCGTTCCAATGGGTTTCCCAGATCGACGAGTCGGCGCGCAGGAGGCCGGTGGCGGGGTCGATGAGGGCCACGATGGGGTCGGCGATCCGTGTGGTGATTTCCTGGAAGCGCTCGTGACGCACGGAGGTGTCGCCGGTGGCATCGGTGTACGCACCGAGGGCCCACAGCGCGAGCCCGAATCCGTCGAACTCGAGATTGGGCCCGAAGTCGTTGAAGTCGGTCTCCTCGACGCCGAAGCCGTGATACCTGCACATCGAGATCCGGTAGGGAGGCATTCCGTAGCCGGACAGCTCGTTGTAGGCCTGGAATCGTCCCCCTTCGGCGGTGAGCCAGAACTCCAGCGCGGCCTTGGCCTCGGTCTTCATTCCCGCCATGGCCATCGCCGCTACCGCATAGGAGCCGTCCCGCGGCCACGCATACGTCCATTCGCCGGGCGGCAGGCTCGCCAGGACCGCACCCTTGCCGCCGTGGGTCACCGTCTTGCCCTGGCCCAGATCTCCGAACCGGCTGCGCCTTACTTCGCCGTCATTGCCGAGCACCGGTCGCAGGAACGTCGAGTTTTCACGCACCTGCGCCATCCGCAGCACCACCGCAGACTGCCTGTACAGCGCCTCTTCCTCCGGGGTCAGCCCCGCAGGCAGCACGACCGACGACTGGAACGTGGCCCACAGCGTCCGCTCGTCCTGCACGATCTTCTGCGGTTCGCGACCCGCCACCCACGCATCGAGCCAGCCCTTCGCTGTCTGCGCGGCGAACGGGTCGCCGTGGTGCGCGCTGACCACACCGAACCAGGTCTCACCATTCGCTGCGAGCGTGGTCGAGGGAGCCTGGAACGCGCTGATCGAGCCCGAGCCCATCGGTTGCTCGCCGCTGACGTCGGGCAGGTCCGCGGTGCCGCCGTTCTCGACGACGCTCCAGACGTTGGTGGGGCTCGAGGCGCTGGACGCACCGCGGTGTGCGGTAGGGCCGAGTGCCTTGGTCACCATCACGCCGGCGAAGCCGCGTTCGGCGAAGGCGCCGCTCGTCCCGTCGTAGGCGACGGTCTCGTTCTCCTCGCCGGTTTCGAACTGCGGCCCGGGGCGTCCGAAGCCCATGTGGAAGTTGTGCAAGGAGAACAGCGCAACGTTGTCGATGGGGGAAGAGCCGGTGTTGCGGACCCTTGCGATCATCGCAAAGCCGGGGTGCTCGAGGCCGGCGGGAGCGAAGACGTACTGGGTGATCTCGAGGTCGTTCCAGCGCTGGACCATGCGCAGCACACCGGTGGAACCAGTGGCGCCAGGCACGGTGCCTTCATAGCCGGAGGCGTCGAGATCGACCGGGAGCGCCTTGAGCCAGCGTTGGCTCGAGCCAGCGCGCAGGCCGAAGTACATGTCGTAGAGCAGGTCTCGCGCGTAGATCGACTGCGGCTTTCCGCTGATGAAGATGTCGTTGCCGTTGGTGTCGATCAGGGGTTCTTCCGTGGCGAACAGGTGCTCGCGGAAGTGGTGCACTTGGGCCTTGTTGCCGGGCACTAGATCCATCACGACAGCGCCATAGCCGTTGGAGGACACCAGTGTGGTCCAGCTTCGCTGAGGAGTGACCTCGGCGTGGGCCCCGGACGTCGCGCCGAAGCAACCTGCCCCGATGAGGGCCGCAAGCATTCCTCGATACCACGACATGAGGCGATTCCTTTCTTCGCTCGTCAGGGCGCCAGGATGGATGCGCCTTTGCCCGGGATCGAAAACGACGCGGTCCCGTTCGCCGCTACGGAGACGTCGGGGCCTCCCATGCGGTCGTGGAGTGCGGTGCCGCTGGTGAATCCCAGGGCGGTGGTGAGCTCGACAGTCACCGGGACCGGGGAGCCGGAGCGGGTCAGCGCGACGATGGCGGCGTTGCCGGAGGCCAGTTTTCGGGCGAAGACGAGCGAGTCCTCGGTGGCGTAGAGCTTGACGTAGTCGCCTCGCCGCAGCGCGGGAAGCTCCCTGCGCGCCGAGCCGACCTTGCGCACGAAGGCGAGCGTCGCGGCCTCATTCGCGTCGAGCGCATTGCCGTCGCGCCACATCAGACGGTTGTTCGGGTCCGAGCCCCCCCACTGCCCGTACTCGTCACCGTAGTAGAGCAGCGGCGCCCCCGGCAGCGTCAGCAGCCAGGCCATGCCGACGCGCATCTTGTCGTAGGGATCCTGGGTCGTGGGGGCGACCGCGGTGTTGTCCCACTGATTGCCCGGGATGCTGGAGCCAGCGCCGTACTGTGCGAGGGTGACGAACCGCGCCGTGTCATGGCTGCCGATGTACGGCGTCATGATCGCGCCGTCCGGCCACTTCGACAGGTTGTGCTGCAGCCAGTAGTCGGCGTGCAGCATCCCCTTCTCTCCGTAGGCGAACGTCTTGTACGACACGCCGTGGTAGAGGACGAAGTCGAACTGCCCGTCGAGCCCGTGAGGCCCGATGTACTTCGAGATCGTGTTGTAGTTCTCGTCGTTGCAGGGATCCCCGCAGTCGTTCCACCCCATCGCGGTCTCCCCCATCAGGAAGTACCGCGTCCCTGCGCTCTCGAATCCCTCGCGCACCTCGGCCGCCAGGTTGCGAGTGGAGACCTCCTCCACGTGCTTGACCGCGTCCACCCGCAGCCCGTCGAGGTCGAAGTCGTCGAGCCAGTACACCGCGTCGGCCACGAACTGCGCGTTTGCCTCGGGCACCGTGTGGTTGATGTCGGGCAGATAGCTCGCGAACATGCAGTCGAGCGCGTGGGACGTCCAATCGCAGTTGGCCGTGCCGCAGACGCAGCCCGTGCGGAACCAGCCCGGGTGCGCTGCCTTGTACTCGTGGTCCTCGTGCACGTGATTCAGCACGTAGTCCTGAAGGATCCGGATGCCGTGCTTGTGGGCCTCGTTGACCATGTCGCGCAGCGCCTGCTCGCCGCCGATCCGCGGCTCCACCTCGCGGGCCTTCGTCGGCCAGTATCCGTGGTACCCCGTCACCTTGTGCACCCCGTCGGCTGCCATGTACGCGCCCACCGGGTTGGTCTGAAACGGCGTGATCCAGATCGCCCTCACGCCGAGTTGATCGAGCAGCCCGCTCGCGATCGACTGACGCAGCCCCTGCAGGTCTCCGCCCTTCCAGTCGCCCCGCGGATCGGCGCCGGACGTCGCCGAGGGGTTGTTGCTCGCGTCGCCGTCGCGATAGCGATCCACCACCGCCATGTAGACGATGGCGTCCTTCCACGAGAACTCTTCGGCCTCCACCCAGAACACCAGACGAACCGGCTCCCCGGTCTTGCCGTTCTTCGACTTGGGCGTCACCGTCACCCGGTGCTTGCCATCCGCAAGACCGGTGAGCTTGATTGTGACGGAACCCGAAGCATCCACCGTGTACTGGGATGACTGCAGCGTCGAGGTGACCCCGTTGGACAGCAGTTCGGCCGTGAAGCCCGCCGCGTCCGCCCCGCCCCCGTCCGTGCCGTCCGCGAACGCCAGCTTCGCATCGTAGGTCCCGGCACCCGCCGACGGACGCGCCACCTTGCTGGTCTGCACCGCGAGCGCGGGCAGCGAGCAGTCGCGGACCTTGATGGCGGAGTTCTCGACGTCTCCGACGTACTTGCGGCGTCCCTGACCGGGGTCGAGCATCCAGTTGGTGCCGTCGATCACCAGCTTGTAGGCATGAAGCCCCGGGGGAAGCTGAATCGATGCGGTGTACTTGCCACCCCCCTGGTGCGTCATCGTCGTCGCCGTCGAGAGGCTGAAGCCATGCCACTCGCCCGCGATCACCACCGACTGCGGCGTGCCAGTCGCCTGGAAGGTGAACTCGGCCGTGCACGACCCCGTCCCGCCCTCGGGGAGCGAGCCGCCAGTCCCTGCGCTGCCTCCCCCCGTGCCCCCCTGCGATGAGCCTGCGTCACCCGCTGCTCCGCCCTGCGAGATCCCCGCGGCTCCCGCCGTCCCGCCGCTGCCGGCGGTTCCTGCGCTGCCGGCCGTCCCTGCCGCTCCGGCACCGCCGTCGGTGCTTCCGCCGGCGCCGCCTCCCCCAACCGGGATTCCGCCGTCGTCGTCGTCATCCGAGCAGGCTGCGAAAGAGAGGAAACAAGCGGCCGTGGCCGTGGCCAGGAATAGGTTGCGAGAGCGCGCACGCATGCGTGCAGCCTAGCACAGGGGAGGGGAGGGGAGAGGAGCGGGAGGAAGGGTGGAGTCAGCGCCGGCGACGGGAGAGGGCCGCACCGATCGCCGCGGCGATCGATGCCCACGCCCAGGGCGAGGTGGGGGAACCGGTCGTATGGCAGCCGCATCCACCCTCGTCGCCACCAGCGGCAGGCGGGGGGGCCTCTCCGGCAGCGCCCGCGGTCGCGTCACTCGTGCTGCCCGCGGCGCCGTCGCCGGGTGCAGCGCCGGCCGATCCGGCAGATCCTTCGGGTGCCGAAGTATCTCCCACGACGTCGGGCGGCGCGTCGGTTGGCGGGACATCGGGCTTCGCGTCGGCCGGCGGCGCATCCTGCACCACGTCCGGTGCAGCGTCGGTCCCGGCATCCTTGCTGTCGAGGCAGATGCCCGCCGAGCAGGTGCCCTGCAGGCAGGGGGTGTTGTCGAGCTCAGTGCAGGTGCCATTGGCGGAAGCCCCGACGAGGGTGCTGCAGCCGAGGCAATCGGTGGCGACGTTGCCGCCGCAGGCCTTGTCGCAGCAGACCCAGTCGGTGCAGAAGCCGGAGAGGCACTGCTTGGCCTCGGAGCAGGCGCCGCCCAGATCGAGGCGAGCCTTGCACACGTTGGCGTCGCAGTAGTTGCCCGACTTGCAGTCCGCATCGACGGTGCAGGTGGTGCTGCAGTAGTTGGCGTCGGCGCACAGGTACGGGGCGCAGGGGATCGCTGCGGGCTCGCAGGTGCCGTTCACCGTGCACTGGTCACCGTTCTGGATTCCGCCGATGCAGGTCGTCGTGCCGCACGCGAGGCCCACCTTCGACTGTCCGCAGACGCCGTCGGGCCCCGTGTCCTTGTTCGCCTCGCGGCACGACTGGCACTGGCCGTTGCAGGCCGAGTCGCAGCAGACGCCCTCCACGCAGGAGCTGCTGGCGCAGTCGAAGTTGCTGCCGCAGGGCGCGCCGTTGCCGCCCGGGGCGACGCAGGCGCCGAGGATGCATGCGCCGCCGAGCTGGCAGTCCGCTGGCGTCGTGCACGCGGCGAGACACCCTGTGCCCACGCACAGGTAGGGAAGACAGCTGCTCTCGCCGTTGGGCAGGCACTCACCGGCCGTGTCACAGGTGTAGGCGTTCTGCTGGTTCTCTCCGTCGACGCACGACGACGGCTGGCACTGCAGGCCTCCCTGCGTGGCGCATGCACCGTTGCCGTCGCAGGTCCCGAGCGTCTGACAGGTGCCGTCGCCGAGCTGGTCGCACTCGCTCTCGGGGTCGGTGGCGGCGACGATCGGCTCGCAGGCGCCGTCTTGCCCCTGTCCCTTGAGCGCCTGGGTGCAGGCCATGCAAATCCCCGCACAGGCCGTGTCGCAGCACACGCCGTCCACACAGAAGCCGGAGGTGCACTCGTTGGCGCCCGTGCAAGCCTGACCGTTCTTCTGCAGTTCGAACAGCTCGCAGGAGCTCAGCGTGCCAGCCGTGCCCTGTCCGCCGGTGACCATCACCTTGCCGGTGTTGAGCGTGATCGCACGGTGGTGGATGCGGCCCGTCTTCATGTCGCCGCCGAGATCCCAGAGCGGCCCGCTCGGGTCGAAGATCTCGGCGCTCTGCTGGTAGCCCGCAGGGGGCTGACTCGGAGGCAGGTGTCCTCCGGCGATGACCACGCGTCCGTTGATGAGCTTGGAGGCCGTGTGATAGCGCCGCGGCGTCGCCATGTCCGGCACGTCGATCCACTGCACGGTGTCGTTGTCCCAGAGCTGAGCCGTCTTGATCACCTGCGACCCGTCGCCGCCAGCCACCAACACCCTGCCGTTGTCCAGCATCGTGGCGGTGTGGCTCGAGCGCGCGCTCGACATCGCAGGCGTCAACGTCCAGCTCTCGGAGGTCCTGAAGTAACGCTCCGCGGAGTTGACCGGAGTCCCGGCGCTCTCGCCGCCGGTCACCAGCACCCGCCCGTCGTCGAGCAGCGTCGCCGTGTGCTTGGCACGTGCCACGTTCATGCTCTGCGTCGTCAACCAGGTGTTGGTCACGGGGTTGTACAGCTCCGCCGACGCGATCGCGGCGCCAGCCTCGCCCCCCGCGGCGAGCACTTCGCCAGTGGGCAGCACCGTCATGGTGTGGAAAGCGCGCGCGTTGTTCATCGAGCCGACGTCCGACCAGCTGCCTGTGCCGGGATCGAAGGATTCGACGGAAGCCAGCGTGCTGGCCATGGAGTTGACGCCGCCACCCACCATGACGAGGCCAGCGCCGGTCGCGCAGGCGGTCATCTTGGTGCGGCCGGTCTTCATCTTGCCGGTGCTCCCGAATATGGCGCTCGCGGGGTTGTAGAGCTCCGCGCTCTGATGGATGGTGGAGTTGTCCATCTGGCCGCCAGCGACCAGCACGCGACCGTCGTTGAGGAGTGTTGCGATGTGATACCAGCGCTTGACGGTCATCGAGCCCGTGGTGGTCCAGGCGGGATCGACGAGAGCAGGGTAGACGGGGTCGGGCAACGCCTCGGCGTGACCCCAGCCGACGATGACGGAGCAGGCGGACGCGCCGGGTTTGACGACCGGACGTCCCCACGGTGCGCGCGGGTCTCCGTCGTAGTTGCAGCCTTCGACTCGGATCCGCGCGTCGTGGCGCTTGCCGTCGGCTCCCACCACGATCGGCGGTGCAACGCGCAGGTAGGGATTGCCTGTGTCGTCGAGGAACTCGAGCGTATTGCTGACGAGGCGCAGGCCCGCGACGCCCTTCGCCAGCTCCACGCGGTAGCGCAGGCGCGGGATCGCCGGCGCTTCGTCGAACAGGACCCAGTCCTCGGTGCCCTCGGGGTGGGCACGGTGCAGGACATGGGCGCGCCCCGAAGAGCGATCGGCGCTGCCGATGGCGTTGCGGAACACCACGAAACCGTCGACGACCTCGGCCGCGGCCCCGGTCGCTCCTTCGAGGGCGGCAAGGATGGTGGTGCCGGAGGCAATGTCGGTGACGCGGAAGGGGGAGGCGATCGTGGTCGGGAGCGTGACATGGGCACGCCGTCCAGTGGTCTTCTGGGTGACCGGGCCGAAGTCCGGGGAGATGCCACCGCCGAAGGGTTCGAAGCGCAGGGCGCCGCCCGAAGTGAGCAGGGGCAGGGTCAGGGTCGAACGCTCGTCGGCCGACGGGGTGGTGGACGTGTAGGCCATCTGCACGCGCGCTACGAGCGCACGGGTATCGGACTCCGGGGTGACGGGGCCGGAGGAATCCGACGGGTGGCTGCAGGCTCCGACGGATGCAAGAAAGGGCAGGGTTGCGGCTGCAGCCGCGCCGAGGGTAACGGCCATGCGCTTCATGCCGGGCACTCCTTTGCTGCTCGAAAGTATCGCGGAAGCCATCGAAAAGTTAAGTATATCAGAACGCCATGAACGCACCCGTCTTCGATTGGGCAGAAGAGCTCCCGGCGGCGGTCACGGTATGTGACGCCCAGGGCATCATCGTTTCCATGAATGCAGCGGCGCGGGCGGTGTTCGCCGCAGACGGGGGCGGGGCGCTGATCGGACAGAGTTTGTACGGATGCCACCCGGCGCAGGCCAACGCGCAGATCGCGGAGATGCTGGCCGGGGGGGGCTCGAACCACTACACGATACAGAAGCGGGGGCGACGCAAGATCATCCACCAGATGCCGTGGTATCGAGGCGGGGTCCTGGCGGGGCTGGTGGAAATCTCGGTGCCGATTCCGCAGGAGATGGCGCACTTCGATCGGGACACGAAGTAGTCGGCCGCGAGCGGATCAGTCTCCGTGGCTCAGGGCCTTCTCGGTCTTCGCGTCGAACACGTGGACCGCCGCGGCAGGCACGCGCAGCCCCAGCTTCTGCCCTTCGGACAGACGCCGCGCGACCGGCGCGTCGAAGCGTGCGATCACCTTCTCCCCCGCGACGTGGAAGTGCACGTTCGCATCCCAGCCCAAGGGCTCGATCGCATCGACCGTGGCCTGCACCGTCCCCTCCGCCTCCGTCGGCGCCGTCGATGCCGCCCCCTCCGCACCGAGCTCGTCGAGGGCCGCGACGAGATCATGGGGGCGCAAACCGACGATGACCTTGCTGTGCTCGCGAGCAGATGGGGGGCAGGGGAGGTTCACGGCCTCGGAGCGGATGCGTGCGCCGTCCACCTCACACTTCACGAGGTTCATGGGGGGGCTTCCGAGGAAGGTGGCGACGAAGGTGTTGGCGGGGCGGTCGTAGAGCTCGGCGGGGCTGCCGACCTGCATGATTTCGCCTGCTCGCAGCACCACGAGCTTGTCGGCGAGGGTCATGGCCTCGACCTGGTCGTGGGTGACGTAGATCATCGTGGCATCCAGGCGCGTGTGCACACGCTTGATCTCCACACGCGTCTGGGTGCGCAGAGCAGCGTCGAGGTTGGACAGGGGCTCGTCGAGCAGGAAGACATCGGCCTCGCGCACCAGCGCGCGACCCATGGCCACCCGCTGGCGCTGACCTCCGGACAACTGGCGCGGATATCTCGCGAGGAGCCCGTCGATGCCGAGCATCGCCGCGACCTCCTTGACCCGCGTGTCGATCTTCGTCTCGTCTTCGCCACGCAGACGCAGCGCGAACGCGAGGTTCGAGCGGACGTTCATGTGCGGGTACAAGGCGTAGGACTGGAAGACCATGGCGATGTTGCGGTCGCGAGGCTCGAGGGTCTCGACGCGCCGGTCACCGATCCAGATCTCGCCGCTGTCCGGGGATTCGAGGCCGGCGAGGGTACGCAGGAGGGTGGACTTCCCGCAGCCCGACGGTCCCACGAGCACGACGAGCTCGCCGTCGGCGATCTCGAGGGAGATTCCCTTGAGGATCAGATTGCGATCGAGGGATTTCTTGATGTCGACGATTCTGACGCTTGCCACGGCAGCGTTCTCCTCAGGGGATCAGGATGCGGGCCTCGCGAGGCCCGAGGTTGATCGTGAGCGTTCCATCGGGCGCCACGAGCGTGTCGCCGTTGGGTGTCATGCCGAGCACGTCACGCAGCGCCGTGCCGCCGGAGAATCCGGTCAGCAGGGGCGCGACGGCGGCGCCGTCCGCGTCGTCGGGCTTGTTGCCGATCGTGTCCTTGAACTGATCGTCGCTGGTGTTGATCACCACGAGCACGCGCTCGTTGTCCGAGATGCGTTCGAAGGCGAGGATGCCGGCGCCGGCGCGGTCCACGAGCTTGATTTCGAGGCTGCCGCGACGCAGGGCCTCATGGCTCTTGCGCAGGCCGGTGAGCTTCTGCATGAAGCGGAAGGTCTCGCCTTGGGTGGCGAAGTTGGTGGCCCACAGGTCCTCGCGGTTCGCCGGGTCGTTGCCTCCGGAGAAGTCCTGCTCGGTGCCGTAGTAGACGCAGGGGATGCCGTCTTCGGTGAACAAGAAGGTGAGCGCGGAGTAGAGCGCCGGCTTGCTCGGCTTCTCGTACATGAACCGCGAGACGTCGTGGTTGTCCAGGAAGTTGACCAGGATCTGCGTCGGCGGCAGCCCCGCACCGTCGACCTGCGCCTCGGTGCCGTAGTTGACGGGCCGCTCCTTGAACAGCGCCGCCACCTCCGAGGTCGGTGAGCCATGCTTGAAGACGCCGTCGAAGACGCGGTACTTCTGCGAGAAGTAGAAGGCGCTGTCGAACTCGCCGGGACGGGTGTAGCTGCCGATCATCGGGTCGAAGCCGGTGAAGGCCTCACCGAACATCAGGAAGCGCTCCTTGCCGAGGGACTTGACGTACTGGCGGATGCGCGGGGCGAAGTCCTGCCAGAAGCCGTGATCGACGTGCTTGATCGTGTCGATGCGGAAGCCGTCGAAGTCCACGAGCTTGATCCAACGACGGAAGACGTACTGCATGGCGTCGCGGACCTTCGGGTTCTCCGTGGCGAGGTCCTTGAGGCCGCCGGGGAAGTCCCCATTCGGCACCTGGTTGCACACCACGTCCCGCACCTCGTTGTCGGTGCAGTAGCTGGGGATCGGAAGCCCCTCGAGCTTGTAGTAGCAGCAGGCGTCGTTGCCCCAGTTCCACACCCGCCCTCGCAGGTGATAGGCCTCCCGACGCAGGAACAGCCCGGGATCCGGACACCCCTCGCACTCCGGCGCCATGTGGTTGCTGTTGCCGTCCTGGAAGAAGAAGATCGGCGCCGGCCCCGCTTCACCCAGGGAGGTGCGCGACTTGACGTAGGGCTCCTCGTAGTCCGGGTCGTACTCCATGCGGTGCTCGATCGGAGACTCGGACTGGCCGCCGCCCCACACCGCCTCGTCGGGGACCCCGTTGCCATTGATGTCGTAGAAGAAGACCTGCCCGACGTGGTTGGTCACGATGTCGAGCACGACCTTCATGTTCCGCTCGTGGGCCGCACGCACCATCGAGCGCAGCGCCGCCATGTCCCCGAAGTGCGGATTGAGCCCGGTGAAGTCCTGCGTCCAGTAGCCGTGGTAGCCGTCGATGGTCGCGTCCTGATCCACGTTCTTGACGATCGGTGAGATCCAGATCGTCGTCATGCCCAGGCTCTGGATGTAGTCGAGCTTGTCCTCCAGCCCCTTCCAGTCGCCGCCGTGATAGCGGGCCGGCGAATGAGGGACCACCCCCCAGTCGTTGGAGGTGTCGCCGTTGGCGAACCGATCGACCAGGACCTGGTAGATCATCTCGTCGCGCCAGTCCTGGACGTAGGTGCGGTGCACCTCTTCCTTCTCGAGGTCGTCGAGGCTGAAGCAGGCGCCTACGGGCAGGCTCACGGCGATCAAGAGGGCCAGCGACGCTTTTCGGAACCACCAGGAGCTCATGCGCTTCCTCCACGGACGGTGATACTGAAGACCTCGCCGGTGGACGAGGGGACCGCGACGGGCACCCCGTGTTCGGCGAGCTCGGACAAGGGGACTTCGACGCGGCTGCCGAAGGACCCGAGGGGGTCGAAGACGGCCGTTCCCGCGTCAGGCCAGCCCGCCGCGCGCTGCGCTTCGGGAGGGATTCTGACGCCGGTTTCGAATGATTCGGAAGACGAAAGATTGACGACGGCAAGGGAGGCCTTGCCGGGGAGATGGCGCAGCACGCTCCACATCCACCGGCCATGATGGCCGTAGGAGGGCTCGCTGCGGTTGGCGTGGTTCAGACCCCAGCGGCGTCCCGAGGCGAACTCCTCGCGCGAGGCGATGCGCAGCAGCTCGGCGTAGCTCTTGCGGCACTGACGCTCGGCCCAGCTCGAGCCCCCACCGTCCCATGCTCCGCCGTTGGACCAGGCCTGCAGCCGCGGCAACGACCAGTAGTCGAAGATCGTCGTGCGCCCGTCGATCCCGGAATACCCCTCGGCGTCGCCCCCGGGCTCCCCGCTCTCCTGCCCCGCATACAGCAGGATCGGCCCACAGCCCGCGAGCCACAACGCCAGCGAGGCCGCAATCCCGGCGCGCGCAGAGCCGAAGCCCGACTGCCGGGGCTCCACCCCCTGCACGATCGGCGAAGCCGCCCTGCGCTCGTCGTGGTTCTCCGTGTACCGAAGCAGCCGCCCCTCGAGCTGCCCCTCGTCGAGCAGGATGTCGAGATCGTTGGCCCACCCCACCCCTTGCGAAATGCGCTTGGCCGTGCGGAACGCCGGCTCGTCGTACACCGCGTCGAACCCCGCCTCCACCAACGCCGCCTTCGAGTACCCGGGGACCGCGTCCCAGTTGTCGAACGCCTCCGCCACGAAGCTCACCCCCGCGTCCCGTCCCCGCGCCCGCCCGATGGCGAATGCCCAGAACTCCACCGGGATCCAGTGCGCGAAGTCGCAACGGAACCCGTCGACCCCCATCCCCTGCCAGTAGGCGATGATCTCGTCGAGCTTCCACCACGAAGGCGGGATCGGATCGAACCGCTTCTCGGTGGTGACGAAGTTGTAGCCGAAGTTGAGCTTGACCGTGTCGTACCAGTCGTTCGGGACGAGGCGCGCCGACGTCTGGTTGTTGCCCGACACCCGCGGCACGCGCCCGCAGACGCCGTCCTCCCCGGGCCACACCCCCGCAGGACCCCACCCCTCGGGCGGATCGATCCACAGCGCCTGTCCTTGCGGCTCCACAAGATGGAAGAAGTCGTTGCGCGGAGAGAAGAACGCGCTGCGGTCGTCGTCGATCCCGAAGTCCAGCTTCGGCCGGACCACCGAGTGATAGGCACGCGCCACGTGGTTGGGCACCAGATCGATCAGCACCTTCATCGAGTGCGAGTGGATCCGATCGACGAGGCGTCGGAACTCGGCCAGGCGGTCGGCCGGGCTCACCGCGTAGTCGGGGCAGACATCGAAGTAGTCCTTGATGGCGTAGTAGCTGCCTGCCACCCCCTTGACCACGCGCGGGTCGTCGGCAGGCAGCCCCGGATGCGCGGTCAGGGTCGCCTGCCGCAGCACCCCGAGCAGCCAGAGGTGCGTCACGCCGAGCGAACGGATCGCTTCGAGGCACGCGTCACCGAGGTCTTCGAATCGTCCCGAGCCGTTCCGCGCAAGCGTCCCCCGCGGCTCCCGCTTGCGGGTCCCGTTGGTGAACAGCCTCACCGGCAGCTCGTAGACGATCGCGCGCATCATGCCTCGCTCACGGGTACGAGCTGGAGTTGAACCACCACTCGGCACCGATGCCGAAGTAGTGCTCCACCTTGCGCTGCGAGCGCGGATCGTCCTCGTCGTACAACGCCCGCGTGGCCTCGTTGCGCATGGATGCGGTGTACAGGGCGAAGAGCATGGGGCGACGGTACGAGCCCCAGCCGTGGGGCGTGATGAAGGGCATCGCGGAGAGCCGCAGCACCTGCGGGATCTGGTGCTTTCCCCAGTCGTCGAGGACGTTGGCGTTGCGGAACTGGTAGCTCCCCTCCAACGCCACGCCGGTGTGCTTGCTGGTGTAGGCGATGGGGCGCAGCGACAGGATGCCTTCCCAGAAGCGATAGAAGGAGTACTTCGCCTCGGAGGCGTCCTCGAACCGACGCGCGTACGCGCCCCACATCAGGGCGAAGCGATCGAGCTGCACGTTGCCGCCGGTGGCGATGAGCAGCTCGTTGGCGCCGGAGGCACGACGCTCCGGGTTGAGGCCGAAGGGGACCGACAGGTCTCCGTAGGCCGCGATGCCTCGCGCATAGCGCACGAACAGGTGCGCGAAGCCGTCGCGATCCCCGAAGCCGTACGGCGTGGCCTGCGCTCCGATCACGAAGCCGTTGTCCGCCGGAAGGTAGGTCGAGGGCTGCACGATCGTCGTGGAGCTCTCCGCGATGCCCGAAGGCAGAACGTGTCCCTCGCCGTGCAGGCTGATCTTGAAGCCCTTGGGAGCGCGGTTGTGCGGGAAGAACTGGGTGATCTTCCCGGAGACGATCGTGCGCGGGCGATCGAGCGTGCTGGTGTAGGTGCCTCCGACGCCGATCGGATTCGGGAGGGCCTTCTCCTGGTATTGGAACTTGCCGTTGACCAGGCGGTTGGTGCCGACGTGGACCTGCACGCGGGTCGAGTCCGTGGCGTCGAGGATCGCCCCGCCGCCCACCGTGTTCAGGTTGTCGAGCGGCCAGAAGTCGAGCAGGTAGATGTCGTCGCCGCGGTACATCCGCGAGCCCGCCCACACCGTGAGCCCGGGCAGCCCGAGCCCGCGGACGTCGACGAACAGGTTGCGCATCGCGAGCTGGGTTTCGAACTTGCCGGTGTAGTGGAAGGGGTCGCCCGCAAGCGCCAGGGTGCTGACCACGCGCACGCGCATGCCGCTGTCGGTGTACTGCGTGTTGCGCAGCTCGAGCTCGGCGTAGGGGCCGAGATCGAGACGGCTTCCGTTGCGCACGATGTTGCCCCACTGGGGGCCGCCGCCGCGCAGATCGGTCGCGGCGCGCACGCGGCCGTAGGAGCCGAAGTGGAACCCTTCGGCCTCCTCGCCCTCGGGCACCTTGCTCTTGGCGGGCGCAGGTTGCGGGGCCGTCGTTGCGGACGGGGCGGGGGCCGGCGCGGGGGCAGCGGCCTCCTTCTTCGCAGGGGGGGGAGACGGCTCCTTGTCGGGGGCATCGACCGCAGGCGCCTGCGTCGGCGCCTCCGTGGGCGCGGTCGGCTGCGCCTGCGAAGCCTCGCCGTCTTTCGGCGGATTCTGCGCGCTCGCAGTTCCCGCCGTCATTGCCATGACCCACACGAGTCCCGCACACGCAGCGCGCAGCGGGGGCATGTTGCATCCACGCATAGGCGCGGATGGTACGCACAGTCTGCGCCGAGGTCACGAGGGTTTTGGCTATTTCCGCCCGGCATCGCCCCGATGCTTCGCAGCACGATCGTGCCGCCGGCTCGGTTGGCTCCGCCGACCCCCCACTCAGTGGGCCCGCAGGTGCCTGGCCGCGATCACCGCGTTGTGTACGCGCTGCGCCAGGCTCTCCGGGGTGTCGGTGAGCTGGACCTCCACCATTTGCGCCCCGATACTTACCGCCAGGTCCATGATCTCGGTGCGGGTCATGTAGGGATCGAACTCGATGACGACGACCAGCGGCCGATTGGCGGCGGCCAGGGTGAGCATCGTCCCGCGGGTTGCAACCACCGGGCGAATGCCCAACTGCATCGCGGTCCCGACGCACGCTGCGCGCAGCGCCGGCGACTCCGCCACCATCATGAGGCACTCGTCATTCGCGTAGAACGGCGTGGGTACGCTTCCGCGCGGCTCGTCGTCCCGGTGATCCTCGGGGCCCATCGTGCCGAGCACCTTACCACAGGTGTCCGCCGCGTACCTCATCGGTGCCGTATTCCTCCAACGAGGCACTCCCCTGCCGTGGACTGCCCGCTCGCGCCACGACCACCGCCTCCACACCCCGTGCCCCCGCCCCGAGCAACACACTTCGACACGCCTGCACCGTCGCTCCCGTCGTGCTCACGTCGTCTACCAGCAGCACGCGCCGCCCCCGCACCGCCTGGGGGCGCCGTACCGCCAGCGCTCCGCGCACGTTCACCCGTCGCTCTTCGCGCCCCAGCGACGCCTGTTTCGCCCCCTGCGCCCGCCAGAGCGCGAGGGCTTCGAGAGGCCGCCCCAGGCGGGTGGCGATGGGGCGTGCGATCAGGGCGGCCTGGTTGTAGCCCCGATCCACCAGGCGGCAGTAGGGCACGGGGACAGGGACGACGACGTCGATGTCGCAGGGGGGAAGGGCCGCAGCCACGAGCTGCCCGATCGACTCTCCCAGGTCGGGCCTGCCTCCGTACTTCAGCCTTCGGAGCGCCTGCGCGAGCGCTCCGCCGAACTGCGCGTACGCCCATGGGTCATCGAGGCCTTGCCAGCGCTCCACCGTGTCCGCGCAGCAGCGACACAGCAGCGCGCGCGTGCGCAGCTTCTCGTCGCAAGCTGCGCAGCGCAAGGGAGCGACCAGATCGCCGAGGGCGGCGCGGGCGAATCCAAGCAGACGGGCGGGCATGGCCCCCCATCGGCCGCAGGCGGCCTCCGGTTGCGTTCTTCCTTCCCCCAGGAAGTACCGAATAGGCGCCCGCCCCGCTTGCTGTACAATGCCCCCCGATGCGCCGTCTCCTGCTCGCACTGCCTGCCCTCGCGGCCCTCGCCGGCGCCGGCTGCCACAAGAAACCTCCGCGCGTCGTCCCCGATGTCGTCGCTCCCTCGATCGACGTCCCCGCGTCCGCGCGCCGCTCCTTGTCGCTCACCGTCTACGCCGGTCACGGCCAAGGCTACGCCTTCGTGCGCGAGGACCGGGCCGTCCGCATTCACGCAGGACGCTTTCACCTTCGGGCCCTGGAGGTGGCGAGCACCATCGTCCCGGAGACCACGCGCTTCGAGCTCCTCTCCCTCGACGAGGACGATCAGCCGCGCAAGGCCGCCGAGCTGTACGAGCAGCGCTACCTGTACGACCGGCTTTCGCCGAGCCGGCTGCTGGAGAAGTCCGAGGGGCAGCGCATCACGGCTACCTGGTGGGCCGGAGGTAGATCGGGTCACGAACAATCCATGTCCGGAGTGCTCCTCACGCGCGGCGCCGAGGCGGTCGTCCGCCTCGACTCGGGCGACGTCGTGCCCGTGCCTCCCGGCAGCCGCATCTCCTTCCCGGGCATCCCCCAGGGTCTCGTGGAGAAGCCGACTCTCGGGTGGAGCGTGGGCTCCTACGAGCCGGCCGACGCCCTGCTGCGCCTGACCTACCGGGCCAACGGCTTCCATTGGCAGGCCGACTACGTCGTCGCGATCGACCGCGCCGGAGCCCGAGCCGACGTCGAGGGATGGATCACCGTGACCAACCCCGGCGACACCGCCTTTGACAACGCCAAGCTTCAGCTCGCGGCCGGCGAGATCCACGAGGCCCCGCCGCGCCCCGGATTGATCATGCTGGCGGACGCGGTCGCGGAGATGCCTGCGCCTGAGCCCGCCCCGCACGCGACCGAGGAGCGTCTCGGCGAGGTGCACCTCTACACGATCTCGCACCCGACCGATCTTCCGGCGCGCTCCACCAAGCAGGTGCGCTTCGTCGCGGCTCGCGACGTCCCCCTGCGCCTCGAGGCCAAGTCCGAACCTCCGCTTGCTTCGGGTGCCTATCCATCCGAGCTCGTCGCCGTGCTGGAGCACGGACACCAGGGCCCCCTGGCCGTGCCCCTGCCCAAAGGCACCGCGCGCGTCAGCGCCCTGTCCTCCGCCGCCGTGCCCGTGCTGATCGGCGAGGACGCCACCAACCACACCCCCGCCGGCGAACCGTGGAAGGTCAAGGTGGGCTCCGACGCCGATCAGCTCACGCGCGTGGTGGTCAAGGAGGACCGGCGCACGGGCCGCGATCGCGATGGCGCCGGCATCTGGCACACCGTCGTCGCCTACGAGCTGCGCAACGCGTCGGCTTCCCCCAGGCACCGACGCGTGGTGATCACGCCCGGGAGCGGACGCATCGAGCGGATCTCCAAGGCCGAAGGGCTGCGGTCCGACGGGCCTGCGCGCGCGCTTCTCGAGCTCGATTTGCCCGCGGGGGCGTCGCGCACGATCGAGGTGGCGATGGATCGCGTGGACCCCTACGACCGGGGCCCATCGTACCCGGACCCGCCGGAGCCAGAGGTGGAGGAGCTGCCATGAGGCGACCGCTTGCCTGCGGGGTGATCGTCGCGGCGTTGGCGACCCAGGCGCCCCGTGCCGACGCCCAGGTCGCGGCGCGCGCACCGGCCCAGCCTTCCGCGGCGACCGCGACCGCGGCGGATCGGAGCTCGGTGGCGGTCACGATCTACAACGACGGCTTCGCCCTGGTGCGCGACCAGCGCAAGGTCGAGGTCAAACGCGGTCGCTTCGCGCTGCAGTTCGAGGACGTTTCGCCGTCGATCCAGCCCGCCTCGGTGTCGCTCGCGCTCGGGCCCCGGGCGGGGATGGCGCGGGTGCTCGAGCAGGGATACCGCTACGACATCCTGAGCCCGCGCGTGTTGAGCCAGCGTGCAGACGGCTCGACTTTGACGGTGCACCGCGTGAATCCCGGGACGGGGGAGGTGGCGCAAGTGCGTGGCCAGGCGCTGGCGCAGTTCTCGGGCAGCGTGCCGGTGCTGCGCACCGACGAGGGGATCACGTTCTACTCGTCGTACCAGTCGATCGGCTTCGAGCGTTTGCCGGACCGATGGAGCAGCCGGCCCTCGCTCACGTGGTTGCTCGACGTGAGGCAGCCGGGGGCTGCGACGGTGGACGTGGCGTACTTGACGCACGGCATGTCGTGGAGTGCGGACTACGTGCTCACGCTGGGTCGAGGGAGCTCGGATGCGGCATCGCTGGTGGGGTGGATCACGCTGGTAAACGGCACGGGGCTTGGGTACGCCGACGCGCATCTGGCCGTGGTGGCGGGCAAGGTTCACCGCGTTGCGGAGGGCACGGGAGGCGAAGACGACGCGGAGAGCGACGAGCGGGCGCGTTACCACACGAAGTCGGCGGCGCCGGCTCGCGCAACGCGATCGTCGCTCGCGGAGTATCACTTGTACGATCTGCCGGGGAAGACCGAGCTGCCCGCGCGATCGTCCAAGCAGGTCACGTTCCTGTCCACCTCGAGGCTGCACCCGCGCACGCACTATGTCGCGGAGGCCCAGGGGTGGGGTGACGAGCCGCGGGGGGCCACGCAGTCCGGGCCGGTGGAGACCGAGCTGCGGTTCGACGTCAAGGAGTCCGAGGGACTGGGCGTGCCGATGCCCGAAGGGCGTATGCGCGTGTTCGTGCCCGATTCCCAGGGGCGCGAGCAGTTCGTCGCGGAGCGATCCGTCATCGCCACGCCGCGCGACGAGACCGTCAAGCTCCGCCTCGGCCCTGCTCCCAAGGTCCGTCTCTCCCGCGTGCTGATGGATCGCGTGACCTCCTTTCAGGTCCGTGAGGATCGGATCCAGTACCGCGTGCGCAATCTCGACGCGGTGGCGGTGACGCTGGAGGTGCGCGAGCGCGACGGCGCGCTGGTGCGATCCTCGGTGCCGGCCTCGCACCCCGATGCGGCGACGTCGGTGTTCGAGGTGCAGGTCCCGGCGGGCGGTGAGCTGCGCTGGGAGGCGGAGTTCAAGGAGGAGCGATGGTGAGGCGAGCGGCGCTTGCAGCAGCGCTCGGAGCGTGCTTCGCGATGGGGGTCGCGATCGACGCGGCGGCTCAGGCCTCGCCGTCGCAGGTGTCGAGTGGAGCCGGGGACCGGCGCGAGCTGCATGTGACGGCCTACCGCGGCTATCCCCCCTTCGCCTTCGTGCGCGAGGTGCGGGAGGTGGACCTGCCGTCCTCCAGGCAACTACGCCTGTCGTTGGCCGACGTCCCCGACACCGTGCGCAGGGAGACTGTGGGGCTTCGCGTGATCGAGGGCGGGCCCCTCGAGGTCACCGAGCAGACCTACGGCTACGACCTGTTCACGCCGGAGGCGTTGATGCGCGCGGCGCAGGGCGAGGGCGTGGTGTACGACCATGCGAACGCGCACACGGGAAACCTGGTGCCGGTGCAGGCGACGGTGATCGCATCGGGCAACGAGGGCGCGGTGGTGCGGGCAGCCGACGGCTACACGTTCGGCGTCGCGGCGGAAGCGACCCGGCTGTCGCGCGTCCCGCCGGGGATGACGATGCGTCCGACGTTGCGTTGGCTCGCCAGCGACGTCGCCGCGGGCAAGCGCAAGCTCGAGGTGTCGTACCTGATCAACGGAATGAGCTGGTCGGCGGACTATGTGGCGACGCTGTCGCGCGACGGGAGCAGGCTCGAGCTGGCGTCGTGGCTGACGTTCAAGAACGACACCTCGGTGCGGCTGGAAAGTGTGCAGCTCGGGGTGGTGGCGGGGACGGTGCATCAGGCTTCGAACGAGCCGGTGGACATGCCGATGGCGCAGACGGTCGCGATGCCGGAGACGGCGACGCGGCGTCTGGGGCCGAGCCGGGAGAGGATCTCGGAGCTGCACCTGTACAAGGTGCAGAACCCCACGACGCTCGATCCGAGGGAGACGAAGAACATCCGGTTGTTCTCGCTGTCCGGCGTACCGGTGCGGCGCCGTTGGCTCGCAAACTTCTTCGTGCACCCGGAGCACAGCGCCGAGCGCGTGATTCAGCGCCCTGTGCTGGAGCTGGAGCTGACCAACGACAAGGCATCCCGCGCGGGCGTTCCTCTTCCCGCAGGCACCGTGCGCATCATGGCCCCCGATGCCCGCGGCACCGCGCACCTGGTGGCAAGCACGTCGATCCTCGACACGCCCGAAGGCGAGAAGCTCAAGCTCGAGGCGGGACGCGTCGGCGATGTCGTCTGCTCCATGGTCAAGACCTCGTCGCAGAGCGCATGGTTCGGCAGCCGGACCGCCTCCTGGAAGCTCGAGCTGCGCAACCGCGGGCGTACCGCCGGCCTGGCTCAAGTGGACCTGCACGCCCCGGGCAACGTCGAGATCGAGGTCCGGGGCGCGACGACCAGCCGTCCCACGGCCACGGTGGTGCGCCTCGAGATCCAGCTCGCACCGGGTCAAATCCGCTCCCTCGTGGTCGAGGCGAGAAGCTCGCAAGGGGGCGCTCGATGAGTCTTGCGCGCGTTACGAATCCGTTCCGAGGAGTCGTCATGAACAGGTTCCTGCTCACGGTCCCGACGCTGATTGCCACGGCCCTTTGCTCGCACGCCGCGGCAGCGGCCGGCACGCCTCTCGAGACCACGGCCAAGGATCGACGCGACGTCATCGTGACGATCTACAACGACCACCGCGGGCTGGTGCGCGAGGTCCGATCCGTGTCGCTTCCGAAAGGGCGCTTCGATCTGAAGTACGCCGACGTGGCCGACAAGATCGTGCCCCAGAGCGTGCACATCGCGTCGAAGACCGATGGCGGAGCGGTCGACGTCATCGAGCAGAACTACAAGTTCGACGTGCTGACCCCGAGCCGCCTGATGGAGCGTGCGGTAGGGACCGAGATCACGTTCGTGCGGGAGAACCCAGCGACGGGCGCCGAGACGCGGGTGAAGGCGACGCTGCTCGCGCGGGAGCAGGGCGATGTGTACCGCGTGGGCAACGAGATCGTGATCGGTCATCTGGGCCGACCGGTCTTCGCTTCGTTGCCGCCCGCGTTCGTCTCGCGCCCCACGCTCGTCTGGAGCCTCGACAACCGGGCGGCGCCGCGCGCCCACGATCTGGAAGTCGCGTACCTGACCGGGGGCATGGGGTGGCACGCAGACTACGTCGCGGTGCTGTCCGCCGACGATCGCGAGAGCAGCCTGAACGGCTGGGTGACACTCGACAACAACTCGGGGGCTTCGTTCGACTCGGCGCGCCTCGCGCTGGTCGCGGGCAACGTGCACCGCGCGTCGGAGGAGGACGGGGACCTCGCGGGCGCAGCCGGCCTGCCCCCGGGGGCGAACCAGGGCGGCGCGTTCTCCGAGGAGTCGTTGCTCGACTACCACCTGTACTCGCTGGGGCGCGTCACCGACATCAAGGACAAGGAGCAGAAGCAGATCGCGCTCCTCGCTGCCTCCAAGGTGCCAGTGTCGAAGGTGCTTCGCCTCCTGGGGAGTCCATCGCTTCGCGGGTCGCCTGAGCCTTTGCAGGAGAACCTCCACCCGAAGGTGCTGATGGAGTTCGTGAACGATGCCCGATCGCAGCTTGGGATGCCGCTGCCGATGGGCACGGTTCGCGTGTACAAGGCCGACAAGGCTGGGGGGCAGCAGTTCATCGGCGAAGACTCGATCCAGCACACGCCGAATGGGGAGAAGCTCTCCCTCGAGCTGGGAGAATCCTTCGACGTGGTCGCCGAGCGTCGGAGTGTGGACTTCAAGACGCTGGCAAAGAACCTCACCGAGTCGGTGCATGAGGTGAAGGTGAGGAATCACAAGGACGAGGCGGCATCGGTGCAAATCGAGGAGCGGCTCGCCGGCGAGTGGGAGATTCTGGAGTCCACGGTACGCGGGGAGAAGCTCGACGCGAGGCGGCAGCGGTTCACGGTGCAGGTCCCCTCGCGCGGTGAAGTGGTGCTCAAGTACAAGATTCGCGCGCGTTTCCCATGAGTTCAGGGGCCCCTGCGGGGGAGTGTTCGGCGCCGCCCGAGGCGTTCGGGCGGCCGCGGCTCTGAAAAATCTTGCGTTGGATTTGAAAAAGTATCAGAGAAAACG
>CAYMUE010000026.1:2891-53557 GCA_964393505.1 uncultured Polyangiaceae bacterium | reverse complement strand
GCCCCCCTGGCTCGCGCCCCCCTGGCTCGCGCCCCCCTGGCTCGCGCCCCCCTGGTTCGCGCCCCCCTGGTTCGCTCCGCCCTGCCCCGCTCCACCTTCTCCGACACCGCCTTCGACCGCGCCGGCGTCGTCGTCGAACTCCACGTCACCGTAGTCGAGGAGGTCTGCGCAACCCGCGAGCGCAAAAATCATGAGAAGGGGAAGAGGCGATCGGCGCATGGCCAAGGAATAGCGGTGTAGCCATCGGTGGAGCAAGGGGTGGGGGGAAGGGATTCGCGCTCTTGAACGACGCGGTACACCGGAGGATGATCCATACATGAAGCGGATGCTGCTTTGCTGTGCGTGCGTGGCGACCACGGCACTGGCGTGCGGTGGGGAGAAGCCCCCCAAGAGCCCCGAGCGAGCCGTGGAGGAGAGCACCGCGGAGACGTCCAAGGCGGAGAGTCCAGCTACCGCGGAGGCGTCGCGCACGCCGGCCGAATCGACTCCGCCTGCCGAGGCGAAGCCGTCGTGTGCAGGACTGCAGCAGAGCAAGTGCAAGGTCACCGTCGGTTGCGCGTGGTACGAGCACGGCCAGAAGAGCGAGTGCATCGACGAGTGACGGAGCTTGCCGCTCGATTCGTATCACGATCGATCCCGTCGTGCGGCGGGGGAGGACTGCCCAGGGTCTACTGCGCGGCCTCGAACTCGCGGAAGCGTCGCTCGAGCTCCCACTGCAGGGAGGCTCTCGGGCTCGCATCGAGGAAGAGCTTGCAGGCCGGAGTGGGGGGATCTCCGTAAGTCGTCGCGACGGTGGGTGCGCACTCGGGGACTGACTTCAGGGAGTCGATCGAGGTGAACAGGCTCTGTCCCTGGGCGAAGGACTTGTGCAGGCTGGTCCGTGCGAGCTTCTTGAGCTGCTTGTAGTCGAGGCCTTGCGCCATGACCGCGCGGAAGTACTCGCCCGCCATGCTCGACCGCGAGACGCCCTGATCATCGGTCATGAGGGCCACCGGGATCTCCTCCTGGATGTATCTGCCGAGCGGGTGCGCGTCGCCGCTCACCTCGAGGATCTGGATGTTGCTGCTCAGCCCGATCTCCACCATCACGTCACGCTGCTTCATCTCGGCGAGCAGCGCGTCGGAATCGGTCTCGCCGAGGACATCGACGCCGTGACCGATGCGCTCGGCGTGTGCGATCTGGATCGCCTTCCGGATGTGGTTGACGCCGGAGATGGTGTAGCCGGGGGGCATGTACTTCGGGGCGAGCTCCCCGGCGTGCAGGGAGATGTGCAGGGGGCTGGAGCCGGCGTAGGCGCCGTGCAGGTAGCCGAGCATTTCCATCTGACGGTCATAGGCGTTCAACGCCGTGGTGCCGTCCTCGGGTCCGACGAGGTTGAGAGCGACGAGACGAGGCTCGACCTTGGCGGCCTCGAAGGCAGCAACCATCTGGGCGAAGACACCGGGGCCGCCGCCGGAGCGGGAAATGTAGACCATGAAGCGGAACTGGACCCGGCAAGCGGGCGAGGGGTTGGCCCCGCCACACCCGAGGATCTGCCTGGCTCCGGTCTCGGCCTTCTGGATGTCGTTGAGGATCGCGTTGACCGACGCCGGCCAACCGGCATCGGCCAGCAGCGCCGCGTGAAACCCTGGCAATGCCGCCGTCGTGAGCGTCCCCCCCTGCCAGACGTCGCTCCCCTTCGAGTTCGCCGTGGAGTTCGAGAACAGCATCGGCTCCAGGTAAATCTGGTTCTCGGACTCCGCGCGCTCCATGACGTCGGCCAGGCAGTCGTCGTGGTGCGCCGAGCCGGAGATCGCGCCGTACTTTCCGAAGGTGGCGAAGAAGTGGTCGTGACCGGTCTCGGCTCCCGGGATGAAGTCCTTCATGGACCAGGCGCGGACCACCTGATCGAACAGCGCGTCGCCCGGCGAAGGCACCGGCGAGACTCCCGACGAGCAGCTCGTGGCCAGCGCGAGCGTGGTGTTGTTGATGCAATACTTCGTGGTCCCGGCGAGGGTCTCGGCCCGCGCCCACTCCATGTACGTCTCGGCGTAGATGGCACCGGACAGGTGCATGTGCAGGTCGCCGCCCTTGGGCACCGCGGTGAGGAACTGCGGCAGCGCAGTCGGATCCGGGTCGTTGACCAACGCTTCCATCCGGTCGGCCGCACGCTGCTCGTCCGCGAGGGCGCACAGCGTCGCGTTCTTGCACCCCGCGTCGGAGGCCGATGCCTCCGGCCCGGTCTCCGAAACGGGGGCGTCGTCCGACGCCGCGTCCTCGGTCGATGCCTCGCTCTCGCCGTCCACTCCGCCGTCCGCGGATGCTTCGTTCTCCGAACCATCCCCAGCGGCGCCGTCCCCGCCCGTGTCCGAATCAGCACCTGCGTCCGACTCGACCACCGAGTCGGGCGCCGCGTCGAGGGGCGTCTCGTCGCCCGCACCATCGTCGGAACCTCCGCAGCCTGCAAGCAGAGCGAAGAGCGTTGCACCAAGGAGACTCCAGGTTCTCATCGAAAGACCTCGCTTCGGGCGGGGCGCATGGACGCGCGTCGGCAGGGACCGGATTCTTGATGGTACGCGGGGAGCGGGCCACGGACAACGCAGCTTTGACGCCGCCGGGGCCCCGAATCAGATCGGATTGACCACAGGCTGGGTCGACAGGGTGGACGCCGACGGCCTCCACTCGAAGCGATCGATCAGAGCGCTCGAGTTCATGATGGCGTCGCCGGCGTCCCAGACCGCGAAGCGGATCGTGATCACCTCTCCCGGCGTCGCCGAGGAGAGGCTCTCCAGCCATCCTGTCGCCGCATGCGGGCCGCCCTGCGTGGTCTGGTCGTAGCCGGTACCGGTGAGCAGGGCCGGACCGAGCGGACATGGGAAGGACGCGCCCGCATCCGTGGTCAGAGGGTTGCACGCCAGCAACAGTTGGCTGTTCGCGCCGATCGTGTTGCCCGCGGAGTCGAAGCTCACGTTGCCATCCTGTGACCCCGGCGGCGCGGGAGAGACGAGGGCGACGAACACGTCGGCGTACGTGGAGCAGACCCACATGGGGTACTCGTACGAGTAGACGTTGAATCGGAACCCGAAGCCGTGGGCATTGGTGGGGACGCGCACCTTCACCTGGAGCGCAGCCGGATCGTAGACGGAGGTGGAGGGCCAAACGCCGGGGCACAGCGACGAAGGCTTGGGGAAGCCCTGGGGGGCACCTCCGGTCGTTCCCATGTTGGCCGTCTCGGCATCCACGTACCCCGGTTGCCCCGGCGTGCGCGCCGATCCGGTCGACAACACGAGCAGGTTGGCCCCCTGCTGCGCCTTCGCCGGGCCGAACGCAGGCATGATCCCGTGCGACGCCGCCGCCATCCCCAGGCTCCCATCGGCCTTCACGTACTCCGCGGAGATCACGCCCCAACGCTTGTCCTTGCCCGCCCCCGCGTCCGTGGTCTGCGCACACAGACCGATCGCCCGCGCCGCCTTCATCGGATCCGCATCGTCGAGGGCAATCGCGTCGTCGCACGCCACCGCGGCGTTGTCCGCGGAGCCGTCGCAGTCGTCGTCGACGCCGGGCTTGCCGATCGGTCCCGCGCCGTCGAACGCACCAGGATTCACGCCAGTGTCGCAGTCGTTGCAGTCTCCGGAGGTGAAGGCCCAGCCATCGCCATCGTGATCGACACTATCCGTAAACGGACAGTTCCCCGACGCCCCCCCTTGACCCATCCCCCCCTGGCCCATCCCCCCTTGACCCATCCCCCCTTGACCCGTTCCGGCCGCTCCCGAGCTTCCAGCGTGACCGGCCTGGCTACCCCCGCTGCCGACGCTCGCGTCCTCGGTCGAGGCGAAGAGGTCATCGCTGCTGCCACCGCACGCTGCGGCCAGGAAGGCGGAGATGCATGCAAGCGCGGCGACGCTTCCGACAGCACGGGATATGGGGCGCACCATGATGCCGAGAGTACAGCAAGAGAGTGAGGTGCGGCGACGCAAACGCGTCGCGCACAGCGAGCGTCGCGAAAGCGGGTGGGCAGGACGGACTGCGGTGAGGCTACTTCGGGGGTGCCGGGGGCCGGGGGACCGGAGGCTTGGGCGCGGTGGTGGAGGGGGGCACGTTTCGCGCCGGATCGGGATACTTCCTCTCGGCGTGAAGGCCGGGCCGTCCGTCGATGGTGGTGTCGGCGGTCACCACGATCGGTGCGCCGAGGGACTCGGTGACGCGGAGCGTGTAATCGCGCGACGTGGTTCCCGGAGTGGGCAGGGCAAGAGACTCTTCGGCCTTGCCGGAGGCGAGCTTGACGCCCTTCGGGACGGAGACCTTGAGGACGACGGGGACCTGGAAGGGGTCGCGAACGAGGATGTCGAGGTGGAGCTTGAACTCGCCGGAGCTGGGGACCGGGTCCGGGCCCTGGAGGCGCAAGACGAGAGGAGCGGAGATGCGCTCGGCGGGCGCGTCCTGGGGAGAGGCGCTGGCGACGGCGACGGGAGCGGAGGCAGCGGCGGCGGGATCGGGGGGGATGGGAGCCTCAGCGCTTGCGGACGCGGGAGGGGGCGGGGGGGAGTTGGTGACCGAAGCGGCAGACGACGGCGTGAGCGTCGTTCCCGGCTCGGTGGACTTGCAGGCGAGCGGGCCGGCGGCGGAGAGGAGCCCGGCAGCGGCGAAGAGCCAGAGATGGATGCGCATGCGTTCGACCTCGTGAAGAAACCGGATGGCTGAACGCTTACCGGGATGCGATTCGGAAGACAAGCGGCACCGCTGACGGCGAGAAGACAGAAAGCGCGCTTGAGAAACGGGAGGGGATGGGTTACGAGCGGTCGGCCGATGTCTGAGCAACCGGGATGGTCCGAAGCGTGAGGCGGCTCGTCGAAAGAAGAGCCTGGGTCTGGCTCGCGTGCGCGATTCCCGGGCTGATCGCGTGGCCGTGGGCAGCGTCGGCACAACCGACAGCGTCCGCGCAACCGACGGCGTCCGCGCAACCGACAGCGTCCGCGCAACCGGCGTCGAGCGCGAGCCCGCCGGGGACGTCGACGGCAGCCAGGCGCAGGGCGGCGCCGACGGAAGAGGTGCTGGGGACGGCGCCCGAGGTCCCGCCGACGGAGGCGGAGCAGGCGCGCGGTCAACCGATCGCAGCGATCGACATCGCAGGGAACCAGCGGGTGTCTGCGGACGACATCATGACGTACCTGCGCGAGAAGCCGGGGCAGGTGTTTCGTCCCGAGGATCTTTCGCGCGACGTCCGGGAGCTGTGGGACTCGGGGTACTTCGACGACATCCAGGTAGATCTGACGCGTCGGGACGACGGCGTGCGTTTGCGGTTCCTGCTTCGGGAGCGGTCGAACATCGCGGGGGTGGAGTACGAAGGGAACGCGGAGGTCGAGACCGAGAAGATCGAGGAGGCGGTCGAGGTCAAGGCGAACACGATCCTGAGCTACCCGGCGATCCGCAGGACGGTGCAGAAGATCCGGGATCTGTATGCGGAGAAGGGGTACTTCCTGGCGGAGGTCGACTACGAGGTCACGCCGCAGGCCGACAACGAGGTGCTTGTCCGGTTCCGGGTCAAGGAGCACGAGCAGGTGTCGGTGCGTCGGATCACGTTCATCGGCAACGAGCACGTGAGCGACGAGGAGCTCCGGGAGGTGATGTACACCGGCCAGAGCAGCCCGCTGTCGTTCGGCAGTGGAGGGCCGTTCCGGCAGGACGCCTTCGAGCGCGACGTGTTGATGATCAACGCGTTGTACTACGACCGCGGGTACTTGTCGGTGCAGGTGGCGGCGCCGCGGGTGAATCTCACGCCGGATCGTACGGGGATCGAGGTCACGCTGACGGTGACGGAGGGGCCGCAGTACAAGATCCGACGGTTGCACCTGTTCGAGCGCGACGAGAGCGGCAAAGAGGTGGAGCCGATCGGGGGTCGGCGTCGGCTGCGCGAGATGGTTCATTCGCGCAGCGGGGACATCTTCAAGCGCACGGAGCTGGCGAAGGATCTGCAGGACGTCCGGACGCTGTACCGCGACGCGGGATACGCGAACGTGGAGGCGGATCCCGAGACGCACCTGGATCCGCAGAACAAGCTGGTAGACGTGGTGGTGCCGATTCGCCGGGGTCCGCCGGTGCGCATCGAGCGCATCGAGATCCGCGGCAACACTAAGACTCGCGACAAGGTGATGCGTCGCGAGATGGAAGTGAAGGAAGGCGACCTGTTCAGCGAGACCGGGCTGGAGCAGTCGCGCAAGCGCATCATCGCGCTGGGCTACTTCGAGCGGGTGGACCTGTCGACCGAGGAAGGTTCGTCACCCGACAAGATCAAGGTGAACATCGAAGTAGGGGAGCGTCCGACGGGCACCTTCCAGGTGGGCGCGGGCTTCTCGAGCATCGAGAACTTCATCGCGACGGCGCAGGTGCAGCAGGCGAACCTGTTCGGGCGCGGCCAGTCCTTCGCCGTCCAGGCCCAGATCTCCGGCCTCCGACAGCTGGTCAACGTTCGCTTCTTCGAGCCGTACTTCCTCGACAGCAACTTCTCGATGGCGGTCGATCTGTACGACCAGCTACGGATCTACAACGACTTCTCGCAGACCTCGATCGGCGGCTCGGCGACGTGGGGCTATGCCCTGAAGCGTCCCAGCACGTTCGCGACGCTGACGTACACGGGCCAGGTGGATCGCGTGTCCACGGTCGCCCGCTCGACGTTCCTGGGGACGTCGTCGGCGATCTCGGTGTTCCAGCGCCTGCCGCTGGCGAATCTGTTCAACGACGGGTTCTCCTCGAGCTTGCGCCCGGCGCTGACGTACGACACGCGGGACAACCGGCTCTTCCCGAAGAGCGGCGTGTACCTTCGCGGCTCGGTCGAGCTCGCATCCCCGTACTTCGCGTCGGAGAAGGAGTTCATCCGCTACAACGCGACGGGGCACTTCTACTATCCGCTGGGTGCGGGGTTCGTGGTCAAGCTCAACACCTCGGCGGGCTACGTGACGAGTCCGAGGGAGCAGGGCGTGCCGATCTTCGCGCGCTACTTCCTGGGAGGCATCTTCGACGTTCGCGGGTTCCGGCTTCGCACGATCGGGCCGCGGCTGCCGCTGGCCCGCGCCCTGGATCCGAACGCGTCGCCGATCTCGAACGGGGCGAACATCGGCGGCAACCTGATGTACTACCAGAACCTCGAGCTGGAGATTCCAATCATCGAGAAGGTCGGCGTGCGCGGGGTCATCTTCACCGATGCCGGCAACACCTGGAACACGGAGTCGTTGTACTGCAATGCCGCGCGCGGCCAGACCCAGGGCGGCGCGGGCGTCTACGAGGTCACCGACCCCTGCTTCACTCTGTCGAGCCTGACCAAGCTGCGCACCTCCTACGGCGTCGGCATCCGCTGGTTCTCTCCCCTCGGGCCCCTGCGCTTCGAGTGGGGATTCCCGATCAAGCCGCTCCCCTTCGAAGAGAAGAGCGTCTTCGAGTTCACTATCGGCAACTTCTTCTGAGCCCCCCGCCAGGAGCAGTGGACCGGGCTTCGGGCCTACTCCAGCTCCACCAGCGTGAGCCGGTACTTGCCCGACAACGCCTTGCCGGCCTCCACGAACGAGTCGGCCACCAGGTAGTACGTCCCCGCGCTCGCCGAGATGTCCAGCGTGCGGTCGTGCCGCACCACGCAGTCCGCCGCCGTCTTGCCGTCGAGCCAGTACAGGTCCACGTCCACGCCGTCGTCGCAGAACACCCGCGCACGAAGCTTCTTCGGCCCGTCGAGCACCACGCGATACACCAGCTCGGGACCGCCCTCGTCCGCCGTGCTGCAGCCGTAGCCGGCGAGCGTCGCAACGCCCTCCGCGGTGTCCGCGTCATCGACGAAAGGCAGCCCCGGGATCTCCCATGGGGCATCGAGCGTGCCCTGCCCCGTAAGGCCCGCGGGTGCGACCTCTGCAGCCTGCCCGTCGATCAAGAACCGCTTCGCCCTGTCGAGCGCTTCCATCGTGATGAGGTTGCGCACGTTCATCCCCTTCTGAAGCGCGGGATCGGTGAACCAGCAGGCGTGGACGCCGCCGGACGAATACACCTGCGGATGCACGCCGTCGCTCGCGAGCCCGTAGTCGGGCAACGGCTCGAGCATCGCTCCGTAGTCCATCAACGGCACCTGCCGCGCCTGCGCGATCGCGCGTATCACCGCGTTCATCTCGGGCACCAGGGCATCCGCAGCGGCGCTGTCCCCCCGCGGAGGGATCGTGCTCATGAGCGGCACAGCTCCCCGCGCAAGCACCGCGTCGATGTCGGCCATCAGATTGCGCTCGAACGGGTGCACGCCGGTCTCGTAGGTGTCGTTGGTGCCGAACATGATCACGGCGAAAGCGGGCTGTATCGCGTCGAACTCCTGATCGAGCGGCGTGGGAGCCCCGGTGAGCAGCGCTTTGGCGGACCAGCCGACCACCGCGGCGAGGGTGGTCCGGTTGAACGAGGTGTGGCTCGCGTCCGCGAGCTGCTCGGAGAACCAGGCGCGTGAGGGCTCGAGGGCGCCGTAGGCAGCCCAGTCGACGTCGCTTCCCGCGAAGCAGCCCAGGAAGCTGGAGCTGACCGTGATCGAGTCACCCAGCTTGGCGAACACGTTCTTGCGACCGGAGGATGCATCGAGCACGGCGCGCAGGCGTGCGACGACGAACGGGCTCATGGGCGAGTGGCGCGCCACGGGATAGCGGGTGCGCGAGGGTGGGGGCTCGGCCGCATCGGGCGCAGTGTCGGCGGGGACATCCGGGGCGGCATCGCTCGGCGCCGTCGAATCAAGGTCCGCCCCCGCGTCGAGGGAGGCATCTCCGGAAACGGATCCGTCCTCCGAAGTCGCGGCATCCTGACCGTCGGGGCTTGCATCGGTCCCTCCGCTCCAGTCGCTGCCGTCGTCGTCGCCGGAGCATCCCGCCAGGGCCACCGATATCAAGAGCACGAGCCGCGCAGCGCGCGGATGAGTCGCGTGTGCCATCGCGCTCAGGGTACAGGTTCGAATGGTTTCCTGGTAGCCTGATGCACCTTCTTGCGGAGACCCGTGATGCAACATCGATCATCTTTCCTGGCGATTGCTTCATCTCTTGTGTTCGCGCTGTCGTGCGCGGCGAACGACGGTGAAACGGCGGGCCCGGTGTCTTCGGGCACGGGGGGCACGTCGGGGGCCGGAGGGGCGAACCAGGGGGGTGCGGCCGGGAAGGCGGGCGGAACGCAGCAGGGGGGTGCGGCCGGGAAGGCGGGCGGAACGCAGCAGGGGGGTGCGGCCGGAGAGGCGGGCTCGAGCGGCGCTGCCGGGGATGCGGGTTCGAGCGGTGCAGCCGGGGATGCGGGTTCGAGCGGTGCGGCGGGAGACGCGGGCTCGAGCGGCGCAGCCGGGGATGCGGGCGTTGGTGGAGCAGTTGACGCGGGGCCGGATGTCGCGCCCGACGCACCCTTCCCCTGCAACAGCGACGAGTGCTACATCGCGAGCTTGTGCGTCGAAGCCGGGACGCCGCACCCGTCGGACCCTTGTCAGGCGTGCCTGCCCACGAAGAGCGTCACGACGTGGACCAAGGACGACGCGAACACGACGTGCGACGGCAAGCCCTTCTGGACCGGTGTGACCCACGCGATCGGAAAGACTCCCTACGGGCATTCGACGGCGATCTCCTGCCACAACTGCTACACGTCGGAGTTCTCCTCGACGCTCACGAAGATCCACGACGCGCAGACGAGCGGCGCAGACCTGATCGAGCTCGACCTCAAGGAGCAGGGCGGGACGGTCTACGTGCAGCACGACGACAACGGGTACGTCGGCGGACCGAAGCTCTCGGACGTGCTCGCGGATCCTCCGCTCAAGGCCGGCGATCAGCTGCTCTTCATGGAGTTCAAGGAGACCGCCGCGAGCGATGCGAACGTGGGACAAGTGCTCGACACGTTGGTGGCCAACGGCTTCGGCACGGCGGGGCGTCCGGTGGTGCTGCGCGCGTTCGACGCGGTCTCGCAGAACCTGCTCATCGCGCGGCGTCTGCTTGCGACCGCGAAGTACGCGGCGCTTCGTCCGAACGTTCGCTTGATGGTGCTGTTCTCGAAAGCGGACGGCAACGACATCGCGACGTTGCAGGCGAAGATCCGGCAAGCGCGCGAGAAGGGCTATCACGGCGTGGAGTTCGAGTACCAGACCCCGAACCTCTTCGGTGCGCTGGTCTACGCGCGCAGCCTCGATCTCGGGATCAACGTGTGGACCATTCCGTCGTTGATGGGAGAGGTCTTCATCGCAAACCTGCGCGACGAGGTCGACGCGATCACGGTGGACTACTCGCTGGCGAAGTCCCGCGCGGTCGTGACTGCGAACAACGGGCTATTTTACATGAACGTGTGGAACCAGGGGGGAACGTCGGGGAAGGTGAAGTGGTACCGGAGCAACACGACGGCCTACGACGCGCTCGTGGGCGGAGCCGGGCAGCCCACGATCGAGACACTGCCGGTGGGACAGGATCGATTCGGGACGAGCCTGGTGTTCGCGGCGGCGCAGAAGCAGCACATCCCGCTGTACGACGCGGACAACGATCCGACGACTGGGTACTTCGTAGCGACGGTGGTCAACTTCGACCAGACGATTCCAGCGGACGGCGCCACGTCGGTGCTGATGGGCAAGGCGGACTCCGCTTCGTTCTCGCTCGAGCTGTTCAACCCGTCGGGCAACGGCGACACCGACGCGGTGCTGCGCTTCGGGGTACACGTGGGCGGGTCGTACCATTACGCGACCTACCCGGCCGCGAACCTGAACGGGACGCAGTCGTACTTCATTACGGGCGCGTTCGACGGCGATGGCGGGACGTGGTTGTGGGTGAACAACGACGCGAGCGAAGCGACCTCGGCGGCGTCGGTGACGGGGGGCGTGACACAGAACGACAGCACGATGCTGCTCGGCGCGGATCCCCAGGGAGCGGGGACGCCGCAGTACTACTTCTCCGGAAGGATCCAGATGGCGCTCGTGCAGAAGTGGGCAAACCACTGAGGAGCCGTCGAGCCATCGCGGCCTCGAACTTCCTCTCCAGTAGCAGCGTCGATTCGACAACCATTCATGAGCGGGAGCAGCCGGGCGGGACTCGGGCAGCGGCAGCTCCCGGGGCCATCGCGGCAGAGACGGATTCCCGTCCTTCTCCCGTGACCATGGCCCCACCGGTCGGATCTCGGCTACCATCTTTGCATGACACGGTGGACCGGGCGCGCGTGGGTGGTCGGTGCGGTGGCAATGCTCGCGGGGTGCTCGAGCATCCTGGGCTTCGACGAAGTGACCTTCGATGAGGCCGGGACAGCGGGGGGTGGCGACGGAGGAGAAGCCGGGACGGGCGGGGAAACCGAGGGTGGAAGTGCGGGGGAGCCGAATGCGGGTGGCTCCGCGGGATCGACGAACGCGGGCGGAGGTGCTGGCGCGACGGGCACGGGAGGCGGCTCGGGCGCAGCGGGAAGCGGGTGCGAGCCGACGACCTGTGCAGCGCAGGGAGCGGAGTGCGGAGAGCTGGACGACGGATGCGGCGAGAAGCTGAGCTGCGGGACGTGCAGCCAGGCGGGGGCCGCGTGTCAGGGGAACAAGTGCGAGTGCACGCCGAAGACGTGCGATTCGCTCGGCTGGACGTGCGGTTCGGGCAGCGACGGGTGCGGAGGCACGTTGAGCTGCGGGACTTGCACGAACGGCGAGGTTTGTGGGGGAGACGGAACGCCGCACAAGTGCGGGCAGCCGACGGGGCACCACGAGACGAAGACGTTGGACGGCGCCACGGGGGACGAGACGGACGGGTTGATCCCTGTGTGCTGCGTGCCGAGCACGGAAGAGAAGGCGCTGATCATGGAGGTGTTCACGCTTCTCAACCAGCACAGGGAGTCGAAGGGCGTGCCTCCGTTGACGTACGACGCGAAGCTCGAGTCGGCGATCGAGGGGCACTGTCACCACATGGCGGCGCACGACTTCTTCGATCACACCGCACCGGAGAGCTCGGTGAGCTCGCCATGGACCCGCGCGGGGCTCTGCGGCACGAGCGCATCCGGAGAAAACATCGCCGCAGGACAATCGTCGGCGTCTGCCGTGATGCAGAGCTGGATCAACAGCCCCGGGCACAACGCCAACATGCTGAGCGCCGGCTTCACGCGCGTCGGCATCGGCTACTACGCTGGGGGCAGTTGGGGCTCGTATTGGGGTCAGATCTTCGATTGACCCTCAGGCCCGTCCGATGAACCTGAGCATCGCGTCGAGCAGCGTGAACGGGCTCGGCGGGCATCCCGGCACCCACAGGTCCACGGGCACGACCGCGGCCGCGCCGCCTTCGACCTCGTCATGCCCCGCATAGGGACCGCCGCCGATCGCACACGCACCGCACGCGATGACGAACTTCGGATCCGGCGTCGCGTCGTACGTCTTGCGCAGCGCGAGCGCCATGTTCTTCGACACGGGGCCCGTGACGAGCAGTGCGTCGGCGTGGCGAGGTGAGGCGACGAACTCGATGCCGAACCTGCCCATGTCGAACGCGAGCGTGCCGAGAACGTTGGCGTCGGCCTCGCACGCATTGCAGCCGGCGGCGCTGACCTGACGAAGGCGGAAGGACCGGCTGCAGAGCGTGGCGGCGGCAGGACGGAGCACGGAGGGGACGGCAGTCGATTCGCTGCCGCGCAACACCAGCGCATCGCGTTCGAGCGAGGCGAGGCGGTGCTGGCGGGAGAAGGCGATGGAGGAGGAGGGGCAGGCCCTGGCGCAGTCGCCGCAGAACAGGCACTTGCCCAGGTCGAGCACGGGACCTTCGGGGCTCCCTTTCACGGCTGCGGTGGGGCAGCCCCTGGAGCACGCGTCGCACGACTCCGCGCAGGGGTTCTGCGACAGCTCCGGTCTTCCGCGGAATCGTTCGGGGAGGGTGGGATCGCGATCCGGGAAGTCCCCGGTCCGGTATCCCTGCCCGACTCTCGCCAACAGCTCTCTCAGCATGGTGAATCCCCTCCCCTCACAGGTCGTGTCCGCAATACGACAGGTTGAAGCTCTTGTTGCACAGAGGGAACTCCGAGATCGGGTTGTTGCGCAGGGCCATGGCCAGTCCGATCCAGTTGTGGAACGAGGGATCCACGACCTTGTAGGAGGCGATCCGTCCCTCGGCATCGGTGCGCGCCACGTGGCAGATGGCGCCGCGCCACCCTTCGACGAGGCTGACGACCATGCTGTTTGGTTCGCAGGAGCCGACCGGTTCCAGGTGCGCACCCTTCGCCAGCTCCTTGAGCTGCTTGCGGATGAAGGCCGCGGAACGTTCGATCTCGAGCCAACGCACGTAGGCGCGCGCGAACACGTCGCACGTGTCCCACGTGGACACGTTGATCTGCGAGAAGCGGTAGACGCCCGAGGGGTACTGCTCACGGACGTCGGTCTCGATGGCGCAAGCCCGGGCGGCGGGGCCGACGAGCCCAAGGGACAGAGCGGAATCCCTGTGAACGACACCCATACCCTCGAAGCGGGCCATGACCGACGGCGTGTTCCAGAGCAGATTGGCGGCCTGGGAGACGTCCTTCATGACGGCGTCGAGACGCCGCAGCAGCTCGGCGGGCATTGCAGCATCGAGGTCCCACGCGGAGCCGCCCGGTCGGATCCAGGAGCGGCCGAAGCGGCTGCCGCAGGCCAATCCGGTCATGTTCAGGATGTCGCCGCGGAGGCGTCCGCAGAACGACGCGGTGGGGAGGTACGCGACGTCGCCGGCGAGCGCACCGAGATCGCCGACGTGGTTGGCCATGCGCTCGAGTTCGAGAGCGATTCCGCGCAGGGACTGCGCGCGCGGCGAAGCCTCGACCCCTGCGAGGGCTTCGATGGCCGCGCAGTACGCCGTGGTGTGCCCCACGGTCGTGTCGCCGGCGAGGGTCTCGGCCAGCGCGATGCTCTTGGGGCCAGGGGCTCCGACGAGGGCGCGTTCCACGCCGCGGTGCTGGTAGCCGAGGGAGATCTCGAGCAGGAACACGGTCTCCCCGTGACACTGGAAGCGGAAGTGGCCCGGCTCGATCACGCCCGCGTGCACCGGTCCCACCGCGACCTCGTGGACCTCGTCGCCGTGAACCTGGAAGAAGTCGGCGTCACCGGCGACGATCCCCTCGGGCTTGCGGCCCCAGGCATCGTGGCCGGGACGTCGGCTCGCGTGGAACCGGATCGGTTTGAGCCACGGGTGGCCTTCGGGCACGATCGCCCAGGTTTCTGCGATCTCGCGCTCGAACCAGTGGGCCGAGGGACAATCGGGGGTGAGCGAGGGATACCGATCCCCGACCTCGGCGCAGGCCATCGTCAGGGATCCCTGCAGAGGGTCGCCAACGCATGCGCGCAGCAGGTTCCGCTCTCCGTCGCGTTCACCGTACAACGCAAACAGCGAGCCGCCGTCGCCCACGGCGCGAAGCACGAAGTCTCGGAAGGCCTCGAAGGGGAGGACAGGCACGTCGGCAACGGCGAACCGTTCGCCATTGGTGAAGGAGCAGACTCCGGGCGCGTCCATCAGAATCCTCCAAAGGTGGCGGCGGCGTCGTGGATGGCGCGGCTCACGCGCTCGGGAAGGTACAGACCGAGAGCGAGCGACAGCGTGCCGAGGACGGCGGCCGGCAGAGCAGCGCGCCACGATTCGCGAGGAGCGGACTCGGCTCCCGGGGCACGCCCCTGGGCCATCGGAAGGATGGAGGAGGCCATGCCGATGAAGACCGCGGCGAGCAGCACGAGGAACGCCGCAGCGACGAAGAAGCGTCCTTGATCGACCGCGGCCTTGAGGATGATGAGCTCGCTGAAGAAGGTGCCGAACGGGGGCATGCCGGAGACGGCGAGCAATCCGGCCATCCAGAGCACGCCGGTGAAGGGGCGCTCGGAGAGGATGCCCTTGATCTGGGAGGAGCGCTTCGTGGCGTACGCGGCAAGGATGTTGCCGGCGGTGAGGAAGAGCATTCCCTTGACGAGGGAGTGGTTGACGGCGTGGAGCATGGATCCGGCGACGCCGGCGCCGCCCAGGCCGATGCCGATGGCGAGGATGCCCATGTGCTCGACGCTGGAGTAGGCGAGCATGCGTTTGTAGTCGGCCTGGCCCACGACGAAGATCGCGGCGGTGGCCATGGAGACCAGGCCGAGCACGAGCATTAGATCGCGGCTGAAGTCCCCCGCACCGGCGGCGTGAGCGACCTGGGTCACCCGGAGGATCGCGAGGAACGCGCAGTTGAGCACCGCACCCGACAGCAGGGCGGAGACCACGGCAGGTGCCTCGCTGTGCGCATCGGGCAGCCACGTGTGCAGCGGCGCAAGCCCCATCTTGGTGCCGTATCCGACCACGAAGAAGATCACCGCGGCCTTGACCCACGCCGGGTGGAGAGAAGCTCCAGCGTCGATCAGCCCCGCGACCGTCATGGCTGGCTGCGCGCCGATCTTGCCGCTCGCGGCGATGGCGAGGAAGAAGTTGCCGAGCAGCGCCAGGGCGATCCCGACGGAGCACACGACGAGGTACTTCCAGGTTGCTTCGAGGGAGCGGCCATCGCGGTGGAAGTACACGAGGGGCGCGCTCGCCAGCGTGGTCGCCTCGACGGCGACCCACAGCAGGCCGAGGTGCTGACACATCGTCACCAGCGACATGGTCGTGAGGAACAGCAGCATGCAGCCCGTGAAGACCGCTTCGGGGACGCGGGACAGGACCCACCCGCTGGAGGTGGCGGCCGCGTCGTGCTGGCCCTCTTCGGTGCGCAGATAGGCGACGGTTTGCACTGCGGAGGCGAGGAACAGGACGCTCGTGACGCTGAGGAACAGGCGCCCCGGGGCGTCGAGATCGAGCCAACCGAACAGGGCGGCCGGAGGAGCGGCGAACCACGTGGCGGCGACCAGGAGCGTGTGCGCGATCGCCGCAGCAAGCAGCAGGTTGCGGCGCACGCGGTGCGCGCGCACCAGGAACGCGGCCACCCCGGCGAGCAATGGAACCAGAACGATCAGGGGCAGCATGGCGTTCAATCCTTGAGGACCGCGAGCCGGTCGGCGTCGATGTGATCGAACTCGCGGCTGATGTGGAAGATGGCGATGCCCATCACGAACAGCGCGCCGAAGACGTCGAGCAGCACGCCCAGCTCGACGAGCATGGGCTGGCCGTGGACGAGCATGACGCCGAAGGCGAAGATGCCGTTCTCGAGGACGAGGTACCCGAGGGCCTGGTTGATGGCCTTGCGACGGCTGATCGTGAGGAAGAGACCCACCAGACCGCAGAACAAGGCGACGGGCAGGGCCAGGGGGGACGGGGGAGGATGCGGCAACGGGAGGCGAATGGACAGCCAGGCCGACAGCAGCAGCGCCAGGGCGCCGAAGAGCAGCGATGAGCCGAATCCCACATAGGGCTCGACCTCCCTGCGGACATTGGCCTGCTTCTGGGCGCGCATCAGCAGCCAGGGGAACACGATCCCGCGCAGGGCGATGCCCACGGCGACGAAGAAGACCGTGGACGGCGCGGTGAGAACGCCGAGCTCGAACAAGGGCAGCAGCCCGAGCGCGACTCCCTGGAAGGCGAGCAGCTTGATGCAGTGGCGCACGCGGCTGGAGCCGAGCAGGTTCAGGCAGGTCAGCACGACCACGATCAGGGCAGCATCGAGTCCGGCTTGCATCGTCTACCTTCCGTGGAGAACCAGGGCCAGGACCGACAGGACGCTGGCGGAGATGAGGAGCAGGGGGAGTCGCGTGAGACGCAGGCGGGCCATGGTGGACTCGACGACGCCCACGAGGATGCCGACGACGAACACGCCGCCGACGGTCGCGGCACCGTCGATCCAGGGATTCGCGGTGCGCACGGGCACGGCGATCCCGACGATGAGCAGGGCGAAAAGCCAGGTCTTGAGCGCCGCGCCGTACTGGATGAATGCCAGATCGGGACCACCGTGATCGAGCACCATGACCTCGTGGATCATGGTCAGCTCCAGGTGGGTATTCGGATCGTCGAAGGGCACGCGCGAGTTCTCCGCGAGCATGACGATCCCGAAGCTGCCGGCGACGAGGGCGAAGATGGGCGTCATGGAGGCCCAACCTTCGGCGGAGACGCCGCCGAGGATGCCGGAAAGGGAGGGATCGCCGCCAACGGCGCGGGCGAGGGCCAGGATGGACAGCACGACCGCGGGCTCGGCGAGGGCGGAGAACTGGACCTCGCGGCTGGCGCCCATGCCCTCGAAGGCGGAGCCCGTGTCGAGGGCGCCCTGCACCGTGAAGAACCGCGCCAAGCCGAGCAGGTAGGCCACCAGGATCCCGTCCCATGCGAAGGAAACGACGGCAGGGACACCACCGTGCGGGACCATGAGGAGCGCCGAGGCGACGGCGGCGAGGGAGACGATCGGGCCGGTGCGCACGAGCCAGGAGCTGGCATCGCTGTACACGGTGCCTTTACGCAGCAGCTTGCCGATGTCGTAGTACGGCTGCAGCAGCGGCCTGCCGCTGCGTCCTGCGAACATGGCCTTCACCCGATTGACCACGCCGATCAGCATCGGCGCGAGCAACAGGGAGAGCAGAGCGAAGAGAAAAGTCGCGGCGTGCACGGTCAATCCAACTTCCAGAGCAAGAGGGCGACAAGGGTGGCGACGACGTACAGCACGTAGAGCTGCACCTTGCCGTGCTGGATCCAGTGGAGTCGGTCCATCAGACGGGCAGCGCGTTGGAACAGGCCGGCAAACACGCTCTCCTTCCACGGATCGCGCGCCAGCGAGTGGTAGTCACCCCGGGTGGGGAACAGCCCGGTCGGGCGGTGCACCTCGTCGCGTGCCCGCACCAACTGGCCGAGGACGTCGATCAGCGGCTGCGCGAATGACGAGGCGGTGTACTGCATGCGCGCCGTCGGAAGCGCGTAGCCGCAGTCCCAAGTGGGGCCGCGCCGCACGGTCTGGCCGCGAAGCAGCGCCGCGCGGGCGAGCCACAGCGCGATGAACAGGACCACGGCGATGCCGGAGACCAGCACGACCTTGACGAGCACGGCAGACGACGCTTCCACCTCTTGCACGGTCCAGCCGCGGGACAGGCCGGTCATCGACTCGAGCAGGGGGGACATGGCACGAAGGACCCAGGGGCCGAGGGCGCCAACGCCGATGCAGCAAAACGCGAGCAGGGCCATGGCGGACTTCATCGGCCAGCCGGGGTCGTGGGCGTGATCGCACTTGGGGGTGCGCGCCATGCCGAGGAACACGATCCCGAAGGCCTTGGCGAAGCAGGCCGCGGCGAGACCTCCGATGAGGGCGAGCCCGGCGGCTACGGCTGCGAGAACGCCGGCATGCACGAGGGGAGTGCGAGCTCCGGACTGCAGGGCGCCGCTGAAGATGAGGAACTCGCTGACGAAGCCGTTCAGGGGTGGAAGCCCCACGATGGCGACGGCGCCGACGAGGAACGCGGCTGCGGTGAAGGGCATCTTCTTGAGCAGGCCGCCGAGGGATTCGAGGTTGCGAGTGCCGGTGGCGTGGAGCACGGCGCCTGCGGAGAGGAACAGGAGCGACTTGAACAGCGCGTGATTGACCACGTGGAGCAGGCCGCCGGCGAAGCCGAGGACGGCGAGCAGGGGCTGACCGGTAGCGACGCCGATGACGCCTGCGCCGAGCCCCAGGGCGATGATGCCGACGTTCTCTACGCTGTGGTACGCGAGCAGCCGCTTGAGGTCATGCTGCTCGAGGGCGAACATGACGCCGACCACGCCCGACGAGAGGCCCACGCCGACCAGCACGTAGCCCCACCACGCTTGCATGGGACCCAGCAGCAACAACGTGCGCACCAGGCCGTAGATCCCCATCTTGATCATCACGCCGGACATCAGGGCGGAGACGTGGCTCGGGGCCGCGGGGTGGGCTTCGGGGAGCCAGACGTGGACGGGCAGGAAGCCGGCCTTGGTGCCGAAGCCGATCAAGGCGAGCACGAACGCGACGCCTGCGTCGGCGCCGCTCGCGCGCAGCGACGAGAAGTCGAAGCTCGATCCGCGGTTCGACAGCATCAGGAAGAGCACGAGCAGGAACGCCGTGCCGAGATGGGATGCAACGAGATAGAGCCACCCGGCGCGCTGCACCTCTTCGCGCTCGTGCTCAAAGCCGACGAGGAAGAACGACGCGATGGTCATGACCTCCCAGGCCACGAGGAACAGGACGCCGTCGCGGGCCACGACGAGCAACACCATGCTGGAGACCAGCACGTTGAAGAAGAACCACGACACGCCCGTGGCGCGCTCGCGGTAGGCTCGCATGTACTCCGCACCGTAGACCGCGGCCGCGAGGCTCACGATCCAGACGGGGATCAGGAAGAAGGCGGACAGGGGATCGACGCCGACCGAGAAGGAGCCATAGGGGATGTTCCAGGAGACGGAGAGGGCGGCGGATTCCGATCCGGTGAGGATGCGTGTGAGGGCGGCTGCGCCGAGGGCGACGCTCACGACGCAGGAGCCGGCGCCCAGCGCATGAGAAAGGGAGGCGCGTCGCGATGCGAGCATCGCCGCGAATCCCCCCAAAAGGCTCACCACGAGGGCGGCAAGGAGCGTGTGCATGGTCTCTCTTCAGGGATGGGAAGCGGTGCGAGGCAGAGCCGTCTCGGCGGCCCGCGCCGCCTTCAGGATCTCGTCTGCGGACAAGGGACGTCGGACCGCCTCACGGAACCCCGGGCTCCGCAGCGCCGACGCGATCAGCGACAACAGGTGCAGATGCGCTCGCACCGTCGGACTCACTACAAGAAAGACCGTCGACACCGGACGACCGTCGATCGCGCCGAACTCGATGGGCTCTTCGAGCAGGCACAGGGAGACCGACGCGGTCGGTACGCGCATCACGATGGGGCTGCGTGCGTGGGGAATGGCGATGCCGTCGCCGACCCCGGTCGAGCCCATCGCCTCGCGGGCCAGCAGCACCTCCAGGAGCTGTGCCCGTTCCGAGTCCTTGCGCAAGGGAAGACGGGCGACGATCTCGCGCAGCACGGAGAGCTTGTCGGAGCCGCGGAGACCGGCGTGGATTCCCCCTGCCTCCAGCGCCTGCGAAAGCGACGGAAGCCCGGCGCCTCGGGTCTTCGGATCCTCGAGAAGATCGGCGGGGAGTGCGATGCGCTCGGTGGTTGCCCACTCGACGATCTCTGCGCGATGGAATCGGAGCTGGTCGTCGACGCGATGGGCAGGGAAGCCGCGTTCGGAGATCCACTTGCGGATCGAGCTCTCCGGGACGCGCAGCAGCGTGGCGACGTCCTGGACCGTGAGATTCATGTCACCTCCAAGAGTCCGAGGTGACCGGCCGTTTAGTCCTCTTGGTCGCAGTCTGTCAACCCGCGGGTGCGGTCTTGAGGGAGACGCTCGCGAACGGAACGGCTCAGCCGCGCGTGAGCACGAACATCGCGACGAAGTGCAGGATGGCGGCGGTGAGCACGAACAGGTGCCAGATCTCGTGGAAGCCGAAGCGGCCGGGCCAGGGGTTGGGACGCTTGAGCCCGTAGATGATGGCGCCGAAGGTGTAGGTAAGCCCGCCGGCTGCGAGCAGCGCCAGCACGGTGGTGGGCAGGCCGCGGTAGAACGCGCCAGCCTGCAACATCCCCATCCATCCCATGGCGAGGTACACGCCCGTGTACAGCCACCGCGGGGCACCCAACCAGAACACGCGCATCGCGATCCCGCAGACCGCGAATCCCCACACCGTCGCGAGCATCCACACCCGGCTCGCACCCTGCAATGCGAACCATGTCGTCGGCGTGTACGTGCCCGCGATCAGCAGGAAGATGGCGCAGTGGTCGAAGCGACGCAGCAGCTTGTCCAGAGACGCGGAGCCTCGCACGAGGTGATAGACCGAGGATGCTGAGAACAGCGCGACCAGGCTGATGCCGTAGACGACGGCGACGGCGGTGGCACCGCGAGTGTCCCGCGAGGCTGTGGCGAGCACGATCGTACCGGCCAGCGCGAGCACGGCGCCGACGGCGTGCGACAGGCCGCTGAACGGGTCCTTGAACCTGCCGACGCGCGAACTGGAATCGGAGAGCCGTGGATCGAATTGGGTCACGCCTGAACCGTAGGCCGGTGTGGCTCCATTCCTCCAGATGCAGGAGGACGCATTTACAGTTCTTTGACGAGGCGCGTCATCCACGATGCGCGAGAGCCTCCCGCCCCGCCAGGACATGAGACCCTGAGAGGCGCTTCGCGTCAGAACCCCACGCCGAGGGTAGCGCCCACCACGACCCAGCCTTTAACGTCCGGGGCCCCTTCCCCGCGAACCGCGGGGAGCACGCCCATGACGTTGATCCCGGCGCGGGCATCGGTCCCTTCGATCGGCAGCCGGTATTCGAGGGCGGCCCGCACGACCCCCAAGCCGAGGGAGGCTCCACCGCTCGTGCGATTGCCCTGATCGTCAACCCGATAGGTTCGCGCGAAGCCGCCTCCTGCGCCGAGCACGGGCCGCCATGCGCTCTGTCGCCCGAAGTCGAGCGTCAGCTCCCCGGTGTATTGCGCGAGGCCATCGTTGGAGCCCACCCGAGCCCACAGCGCCGTGGCCCGAAACCCGGCAGGCCCCCGGCCGATGTCGATGGCCGTCATCATGCCCGGGGTCACTTCGTCGGTGACCACGCGGCCCGCGGCCCCGATATGGACGCGGAACGGCGACAGGGAACGGCGCGCCCAGGAGCGCTCCTCGCACCAGCAATCCGACGGCGCCGGACGGGGCGGGTCCTGCTCGTCATAGGCGCGGTACGCTCGTCGGGCTCGGTCGGGGGGCTCGGCATAGGGCTGGGCGATCGCGGAGCTGGACGAAGCGAGCAAGGCGAGGGCGCAGAGCATCGATCCTGGGCGCATGGCGTTCTCCTTGCCAACAGAACGCTGCACGTCCCCGGTTCTTACGCTAGGATGCCCCGAACATGGTTCGTCTCATCCGCCGCGCGTTTCCGCTCCTGATCGGTCTGGGTCTCGGTCTCGGGGTGTGGAGCGGGCAGGCCCGCGACGCGGTCGGGCAGACCGCGCAGGGAACCGTCTCGCCGGCCGCCAAGGCAGAGGCGAAGGCTCGTTTCACCAAGGCCAAGGCGCTGTACAAGCAGGGCAAGTACCGGGCGGCCGTGGAAGAGCTCGAGGCCGCGCGAACGCTCGATCCCGACGGCGTGGACCTCGTCTACAACCTCGCGGTCGTCCACGAGAAGATGGCCGAGATCGACAAGGCGATCGAGTACTACAAGCTGTTCGTGACGATGGTCGAGGACCCGGCGGAAAAGGAACGCGTGAGCGGCATCGTGCAGCGTCTCGAAGGCGCACGGACCGAAATCGCGCCCGTGCCGAGTGCGTCGGCAACCGAACCATCTCCTCCTCCTCCCCCGGACGCCTCCGCCTCGCCGCCCCCCGCGCCGCCACCCCCTCCGGGCAAGGGGCGCTTCGACGGGTGGGTGTTGACGACGGGGCTCTTGGCCGGGGCCGGGCTTGCCACGGGGGTGGTGCTCGGCGTGAAGGCGAACGGCGAGAAGATCAGTGGGACGCCGGTGACCAACGAGGCGACCTCCTACGAGAACCTCCAGGACCGCAACGACCGCGCGAAGAAGCTCGCGCTGTTCGCCGACGTCGGGTTCGGGGTGGCCGTGGTCGGAGCGGTGACCTGTGCGCTGCTCTACTTCGCGCGCGATGCGGCTCCTTCGGAAGAGGCGCCCGTGCCGAAGACCGAGGCCGGCAAGGGAGCGCGCACGCACGCGGCGCGTCCCCTCTCGTGGACGCCTTCGGTGTCGCTGCTCCCGGGCGGCGGAGCGATGGCCGGGATTGGAGGCGGATTCTGATGAGCGCGCGTCGCTGGGCTCCGTGGTGGGTGGCGCTGCTCGGGGGAGTCACCGCTTGTTCGCTCATGGTCGGCGAGGCCGACCTCGCGTCGGTGCAGTGCATGCAGGAGGGCGTCGTCGGACCGCCGGCGTGCAAGGACGGGCAAGCGTGTCTGGCCGGGCGTTGTCAGCAGTGCTCGGCGGTGGAGGCGTGCGGCGACAACCTGGACAACGACTGCAACGGCAAGCCCGACGACGGCTGCAGCGCGGCCGGTTCTGGCGGGAGCGCCGGGCAGGCCGGAGCGGAGCAGGGCGGTTCCGCGGGGATGGATGCATCGCCCGATCAGAGCGTGGGCGGAAGCTCCGGGCACGCCGGAGAGGGGGGCGGCGCCGGGCAGGGAGGGGTCGCCGGACAGAGCGGAGAGGGCGGGGCCTCGGCGGGAGGGACGGGCGGAGGCGCGGCTGGCGAGGGCGGTGGCGCCGGGGGAGGTGCGGTGGGCGGTGCGGGGGGCCAACCACCGGTCGCTGCGCTCGGAGAAGGCTGTTCGAGCCGGCCGTGCCAGGATGGCCTGTTCTGCGGAACGGTGAGCCCGATCAAGAACGTCTGCTCGAAGGCGTGCTGCACATCCGAGGACTGCGGGGACAACAATGGCTTCGTGTGTACGGGAGCCTTCGGCGGCGGCGTCTGCGCCCTCTCGGTGAAGACCCAGGGATCGCTCCCCGGAGGGGCAGAATGCGACTACGATGACCAGTGCAGGTCCGGTCGGTGCGTCGACAAGCGGTGCAACGACACGTGCTGCGTCCAGAACGACTGTGCTTCGGGCACGAACTGCGCGGTGAGAGACGACAACACTTCCGTTTGGGAGTGCCAGGTGTTCGGTGCGGATCACGCGGGGAGTGTCGGCACACCGTGCTCGAACGGCTCCGACTGCAAGTCGAATCTGTGCTTCCTCACGTGCCTCGGCCCGTGCAGCAACGATGATGACTGCATGGTCTACTGCAGCTACAGCATACTCGGAGCCAGAGCGTGCTCACTGACCACCGAAGAGTCTCCGTCGCTCTGCGGCACGAACGCCGACTGCGGCGGGCAGCTCTGCGCGCCCGACGGCAACAACCTCTTGCATTGCCCGTAGCTGTCGTCGGATGATCGGCCCGGTGTCGCCGCGTTCGTCTTTTGCCAGCATCCCTTCCGGAGTCCACACGACGGGACCGACTTCGGCGGCGACCCTGCGCATTTGTCCCGAGTGCCAGACGGTGTTCCAACCCGCCGCGCCGGGGGCTCCGCCGATCGAGCGGTGCCAGCGCGACGCCGCAGTGCTCGTGCTGCAGCATGAGTGGGAAGCGTCGGGTCACGATCCGATGCTCGGGCGCACGGTGGCCGGGCGCTTCACGGTCGTGGCGAGCCTCGGGGCCGGTGCCATGGGCGCGGTCTACAAGGCCTACCAGGACACCGTGGGGCGCTGGGTCGCGCTCAAGATCATGCGCTACGACCGGGCAGGCGACGCGGAGGCGCGCGCGCGGTTCGAGCGGGAGGCGCGGAGCACCTCGGCGCTCACCTCGCCGCACACGGTAACGGTGTACGACTTCGGGCAGGCGCAGGACGGCTCGGTGTTCCTGGCGATGGAGCTGCTCGACGGAGAGTCCCTCGGAGCGCGCCTGCGCCGGGTGCAGCGCCTGCCGCTCCACGAGGCGATCCGGGTGGCGCGCGAGGCGTTGATGTCCCTCGCCGAAGCCCACGATAAGGGGATCATCCACCGCGATCTGAAGCCCGACAACCTGTTCCTGGCGCGCGCGCCCGACGTGTCCGGCGGCAGCCGCGAGACGTGCAAGCTGCTCGACTTCGGCATCGCGAAGGTGATGCGGGAGGAGCGGGCGATCGACGCGCTCGAGACGCAGGCCGGGACGGTGTTCGGAACGCCGCGGTACATGTCGCCCGAGCAGGCGCAGGGCAAGACGCTCGACGCGCGCAGCGACCTGTACTCGCTTGGAGTGATTCTCTACCAGATGGTGGTGGGCAAGCCGCCCTTCGACGACGACGAGGCGGTGGTGGTGATGGCGCGTCACATCAAGCACGCGCCCAAGCCCCCACGCGAAGCGGCTCCCGATGTCCCCATCCCCACCGCGCTCGAGCGCATCATCTTGCGGGCCCTCGCCAAGGATCCTCGCGATCGGCCGCCGGCGGCCGAGACCTTCATTCGCGCGCTGGATCGGATCGAGCTCCCGGTGGACGAGGACGGGACGATCAGCCTCGATGCGGACGTCGCGGGGGATGGCGACGAGGACCCCTTCCCGACGATGGCTCCCCCGCCGGTCCGCGCGCGGAGTTGGCTGATCGGGGCGTTGGCGGGCGGGGCGATGACCGTGCTGCTGGGGGTGGGGCTGTTCGTGGGGTGGCGGATGACGCAGCAAGAAACGACGGCGACGGTGGCGGAATCGGCGTCCGGACCTCCATTGACCTCGAGCGCGCCTTCGGGATCGGCGCCTGCCTCCTCGGGGACGCCCGAGACAGTGGCGATTGACCAACTCCCGGTGGTGGGAGGCGGGGGCACGGGGGCCGGGGCAACGACGGCGCGGGTGGCACCCAAGGCCCCGAAGACGCCTGCGGGGGGTGCCGCACCTCCGACGACGCCGGCCACGGCGACGACGCCGCCCCCGCCCAAACCCACGGGCGGCTACGAGCGGTTCGAGTAGGCCGTCGGGGGGGGATCCGCGCCCCCCTTGCATCCGTTCGTTGCGGCACGCTTTCCGCGCGTGGTAGCGTGCGCCGCAAAATGGACCCGCGCGAAGTCGATACCCTCGTTCAACGTCTCGTTGCGAACCCCCACGATCAGGAAGCGCTTGCTTATGCGCACCAAGCAGGCGCGACCGATCCGAGGTCCTATGCCACGCTCCTGGAGCGGGTGGGCAGGGAGACGCAAGATCCGGCCTATGCGAGCCATTGGCTGAGCGAAGCAGCCAACGTGTGGTCGACCACCCTCGGCGATGCACACCACGCCGCCGAGGTGCTGCTCCTGGCCGTGGTCAAGGACCCCACGCAGGATCTGGCGTCCGATCGCCTCGGCCAGCTCTACCGCGAGAAGGGCGACATCAAGGGGCTCGTGGCGTTGCTCGAGAAGCGCGCCAAGCTCCTCGCCCCCCTGGCCGGCAGCAACCCCGACACCGCGTTGAAGGTCGCTTCGATGCACGAGGAGCTGGGCACGCTCTGGGCCGAGCCGCCGCTGTCGCAGCCGAAGCGCGCCATCGAACACTTCCGTCGCGCCTTCGAAACCGATCCCCGCTCGCAGTTCGCCATCTACTCGGCGCGCGAGCTGCTCAAGGCCGCACAGCAGTACGACGAGGCGCTCCCCCTGTTCGAGATGGAGCACGCGCTGGTGGCGGAGCCCGAGCGCAAGGTCGCGCTCTATCGCGACGAAGCGGGTGTGCGTCGGGCCACCGGAGACCTCGCAGGAGCCACTGAAGTCCTGCGCGCCGCGCGCTCCTACGCCCCGGAAGACTACCAGCTCATCCAGGAAGAGGCCGCTGTCATCCTCGAGCGCGCCCAGGGCGGTCAGGCCGTCGGCCCTGAGGAACGCGAAGAAGGTGCAGAGCTGTTCGTCGCCCTCGCCGAGGTCTACGACGGCGAGCACGGGTTCATGTACTCGAGCGCCGCGCTCGACCTGGTGCCGGGCCACGATCGCGCGGTGCAGCTCGCCACGCACTACGGCAGCCGCATCGGACGTCAGGGCGAGCTTCCTCCTCGATGGCAGCGCTATCTCGAAGCGAACCCCGGGGGCGCGATGGCGCCCCAGATCCGCGAAGACCTGGCGGCGGCTGGCGAGCAGCCCGCAGCCGCCGCGGAGCAACCCGCGGCTCCGGAAGCCCCTGCTCCTGCTCCGGCGCCTGCTCCTGCTCCAGAGGTCCCCGATCTGGCGGTTCCCGCCGAACAGCCTCCGACCCCTGCGGCCGCCGAGCCCCCCGCTCCTGCGCCCGAGCCCATGCACGCCGAGCCGCCGAGCCCCGAGCGTGTCGCACGTCTCCTCGAAGCGGCCTCCCTTCACGCCAGCAAGCGCCAGAACAAGGAAGCGCTCGAGAAGTATATGGAGGTGCTCTCGCTCGATCCGGTGTCTCCCGAAGCCCTCGCGTGGGTCGACGAGCACCTCCGATCGAAGCGCCAGTTCGCCGACCTGCGCGACGTCTACCAGTCTGCCGCGCGCTCGCCGGCCATCGGCCAGGACCAGCGCAAGAAGTACCTCTCGACGATCGCGAGCATCTGCGAGCAGCAGTTGCGGGATCTCGAGGGGGCCATCAACGCGCTCAAGCAGCTCTCGCAGATCGAGTCCGGCGCGCGCGACAACCTGCGTCGCCTGCTCGAGAAGGGGCAGCGTTGGGACGACCTGGCGAACCTGCTGGATCAAGAGGTCGACGAGGCCCCCGATCCGGAAGCGCAAATCGCGTTGCTCAAGAAGCTCGCCTCCATGCAGGAGCAGAAGCGCAAGGACCCCGTGGCAGCAGGTGAAGCGTGGAACCGCATGGCTGGCCTGATGCAGGGCGACGAGAGCCCGGTGTTGACTGCCATCAAGCTGTTCGAGAAGGGCAACCGGCTGGACCTCGCTGCACTCGCCATCGCGGATAACCTGCCTGGGATCGAAGCGCCGGAAACACGCCAGTCGCTTCTGCTCAAGCTAGGTGAGCTGCGCGAGAAGACGAACGACCCTGCGGGCGCTGGAGAGGCGTTCGCGGAGGCCGCGGATCAGGGAGCCGGCCACAAGGCCTGGGAGGCCGCCGAGCGCTGCTTCGCCCAGGCAGAGCGTTGGGAGGACACCGCGCGCGCCATCGGCGAGCTCGCCAATCTCGCCGCCGACCCCAAGGACCAGGCCGTCCTGCGCAACCGCGAGGCCGAGTACCTGTTCCGCGCCGGCGATCCCAACTCCGGCATCATGCGCCTCGAGCAGGCCACCGACCTCGACCCCGTCAACGACGCGTTCGCCGCTGCGCTCGAGCAGCAGTACACCGACAACGAGCGCCCCGACGACCTCGTGCAGTTCCTGCAGCGCCGCGCCGACAAGCTCCCCGATCGCGCCAAGCGTGTCGCCCTGCGCAGGCGCGCCGCCGAGACCCTCAAGAACGTCGACCCCGATCAGACCCGTGAGATCCTCCTCAAGATCCTCGAGGACGGCGACGATTCCGAAGCGCTGATCATGCTCGCCGACGACGCGCGCGAGCGGGCCGCGTACCAGGAAGAGGTCGAGCACCTGCATCGCCTCGCCAACGCCACCAAGGACCTCGAGCCCAAGGTCCAGATCCTGTTGCGCGAGGCCAGCGTCCTCGCCACCGATCTCATCGATCTCGAGGCGGCGGTCTCCCGCTACGAGGAGATCCTCCACCACGACCCCAAGCACTTGCAGGCCTTGACCGAGCTTGCGGACATCGAAGAGCGACGCGACAACTACCAGGGCGCCGCGGCGGCCCTCGAGAAGCTCCTCGCCGCAGCCACCGAGAAGGACGATCGGATCAAGTACGCCCAGCGCCTCGCCACGATGTACGAGACCAACCTCGAAGACGTCCGTGGCGCGATCCGTTCCCTCGAGGTCGTCAGCACCGCCGACCCCGACGACCTCGTCGCCATCTCCAAGCTCGTCGAGCTCTGCGAGTCCGTCGAGATGTGGGAGCGCACTGCCGAGCTGCTCGCCAAGCTCATCGAAGTCGAAGGCGACCCCGCAGAGGCCTCCGGCATGGCGCGACGCATGTCCGCGATCCTCCACGAACGCCTCGACAAAGGCCAGGAAGCCCTCGAGGTCCTCACCGGTCTCGCTGACGAAGGCGACGAGCCCTGCCGCGAAGCCTTCGTCGAGCTCGGTGACAAGCTCGGCTTCAAGGGCATCGTCGCCGTCAAGCTCCGCGAGTGGTACTCCGGCGCTCCCGCCGCCAAACAGCAGGAAGCCTTCCGCGGCGCCTTCGAACGCTTCGTGGAAATGGGCCGCGATGGCGACGCCGCACAGATGGCCGTCGAACTCGTCCAGTCCAAGGGCGCTACCCCCGAAATCGTCGAGCGCCTCGAGGAAATCGCCGTCCGCCTCCGCGACCTCGATGCCCTCGCCGTCGCTCACGACACCCTCGCTCGCGAAAAGAGCGGCCCCGACCGCGCAGAGGAGTACGTCCGCCAGGCCGAGGTCCTCGTCAAGGCCGGCGTCGATCCCGTCGAGGCCGCACAGCAGGGTGAGCAGGGGCTCACCAGCATGCCGCCCGACGCGGTCGAGCCGCTGCTCGAACGCCTCTCGGCGCTGCTCTCCGCGCCCGGCCACGTCATCGACCTGTACGAGCGACAGGTCGGCCGCTGCAAGTCCCCCGCCGATCGCCTCACCGCCCTCGCTCGCGCTGCCCAGGTCGCCGCCCAGCGCGGCGCCAACGACCGCGCGCAGTCTCTCTTCGAGCTCGCGCTGAGTGGCGGAGTGAAGGAGGAGACCCTCGAGGTGCTCGAGCGCGCCGCGGCCGACGGTGATGCGACCGCAGGCGGCAAGACGCTGCGCCAGATCCTCGCAAACTCCCTGGCTTCGGGGAGCAGCGGGCTGCGCGACGGAGGCCGCACGCGCAGCGCACTGCTGCGACGCGCCGCCACCCTCGCTTGGCGTGAGCTCGAGGATCTCGACAAAGCCTTCGAGTGGCTCTCCCAGGCTCTGGTCACCCATGTCGAGCCCGCCACGCTCGATGCCCTCGAGGAGTTCGGCGAGAACGCCAACGCCCTCAAGCGCGTGGAAGAAGTCATCGGCAAGGCGCTCGAAGAGGTGTTCGACGGACCTCTCGTGCGACAGCTCGTTGCACGCCGTGCGAAGCTGCGCCGCGAGAAGCTCGACGACAAGCAGGGCGCCGCGGCGGACCTCAAGAAGCTGCACGACCTGTCCCCCACCGACACGCAGATTACCGAGGATCTGTACGGTCTGCTCACCGAACTGCGGGACTACCGCGCCATGGTGCAGTTGCTCGAGGACCAGATCCTGCGCGGCAAAGACCCGGCTCTCCGGGCCGAGCTCGCGCGCAAGGCTGCCCGGCTCTGGGAGGAGCGCCTCGCCGATCCTCGCGAGGCCGCCGATGCCTGGCGTCGCGTCCTGCGTATGAAGCCTGGCGACGCGGAAGCCCAGGGCGGTCTCGAGCGCGCCAAGAGCAACATGCTCAAGAAGCCGGCGTCCCTCATGCCGCCTCCGCCGGAGGAGTTCAGCCCTCTCCCCAAGATCCCCTCCCACTCGCCTCCCAAGCCGATTGCTGTTGCTCCGCCTCCGCCTCCGCCTCCGCCCGCCCCTGCGCCCGAGCCCGAGCCCGAGCCCGAGCCCGAGCCCGAGCCCGCGCCCGCGCCCGAGCCCGCGCCCGAGCAGCCTGCATCTGCCCTTCTGGCGACCGCCGAGAACCCTGCCGCGGACTTCGAAACCGCTACGGACGAGCCCACCGGGGATCTGACCTCCGAAATGCAGGCGATACATGAGGCCCCTGCGGCCCTTGCAGAGCCCGTCCTCGAAGCACCCCGGCGCCCGGAGGTCTCGTTCGTGCGCCGCGGCGACGAGCCCACGCTGTCAACGCCGGTCGGGCAGGTCGTGCCTCCGGAGATCCTCAACGCCATGCGTGCTCAGGCCGAAGCGCCTGCCGCTCCTCCCCCCGCTCAGTACGTCCCCGAGGACCTCATCGAGTCGCTCGACGACGCCGAGGCGGTGGACGACGCGGAGTTGCTCCCGGTCGAGCCCGACCCCACTCCGAATCCCGGCCAGCGGTAGTCGAATATCGAGACACGGGCGTCCGCTCCTCGATGCCTGACTCCCCCCGTCCCTTCGTCACCCTTGTTCGATCACACGCTGTCTGCCGCGGCAAGCGCTGGGCTTGCCCGACACTCGACCCCGAACAACGAGCTCGCGAACCGAAGCCCTGGGCCCGGCTAGCCCTTCCCGTTCCGACTGCGATCTCGAGGGCTGTGCGTCTATCCCCCCACCCGCAACTCCCCGCCCGCGCCATTCGCTTCCAATGAAGCACTCGCACCGATCACGATCGGCTCGTTGCGCATGCCGTGTCCGACCGGGAGTCCCGCCACCACCGGCACACCGAGCGGTGCAAGCACGTCGCGCAATACCCGCTCCGCTCGCACGCCGTCAGCGCCTGGGTGGCAGTCGGTGAACTCCCCGAGCACCACACCGCGCACCCGCTCCAGGTGTCCTCCGACGATCAGCGTCGTGAGCATGCGATCGAGCCGATACGGACGCTCGGTGACGTCCTCCAGCAGGAGGATTGCCCGCTCGGGCACGCGCAGACGTCCCGACGCGGCGCATGCGTGGAGCACGGTGAGGTTGCCGCCGAACAGCGTGCCTCGCGCGGAGCCTTCGTGGAACACCTGCAGATCGCTCCAGCAGCGCTGGTCGCACGGCTCTTCGATCGCGCTGACCCAACGGCTTCGATCCGCGTGACAGCCTCGTCCGAGCAGCGCGACCATCGGCGCGTGCAGCGACATCACCCCTGCGCGTGTCGCCTCCACGTGCAGCGCAGTCACGTCGGAGAACCCAACGATCCACTTGGGGCAACGCGCAAACGCGTTCCAGTCCGGCAGGTGCGCGATGTGGTGCAGGCCGTAGCCTCCGCGCATGGCGACCACGGCACGGACCTCGGGCTCCTCGATCGCTCGCGCCAGCTCGCTCGCGCGGCGCTGGCGGGAACCCGCGAGGTATCCCTCGGAGCGGAAGATGGCTCGGGAGAACTCCACACGGTACCGGCTGGCGAGCCATCCCAGGCCGCGCCATCCCAGAGCGGGTTCGAAGGGACCCGAAGGGGCGATGACCGCGATCCGGTCACCGGGCTTCAACGCGGGCGGGCGAAGCATGCTGGAGAGCGTTGATAGCACGATCGGCCCTTCGCGGCCCCCGACGCAGCGCCATCGACGCGCTGGCGGTTTGCGAGTAGGACTGTGGGCGGATGAACCCCGCCGACGCCCCTGTCCCCTGCCCGGCTCGCGCACGCGATCGCGTCCCGCGCCGGGTTGCCGCCGCGCTCCTGATCGCCGCGCTCGGCGCTCCAGGTTGCTCGGGCGCGGTCTCTCCCGATGACCGCGCACCGCGTCCGCAAGCGTCCGGGATCGCTCTTGCAGCCCCCCGAGCCACGGGCGCCGCACGCCCGGGGTTGGAGCGTCGAACACCGACTCCTCCTAAGCGACCGCGCACCGAGACCGAGGACCCGTTCCTTCCGAGTCCCGACAGCGGCGTGGTCATCGAGGAACCCGGGGGGGCGACCCCTCTCTGAGACGGAGCCATTCCATGCGCATGCCTGTCGCTGTGCTTTCCGCGTCGTTGCTCCTCGTTGCGGCCGGTTGCCCGGCTGCCCGTCAGGCCCGACCCGACCTGCCCGCGCCCGAGTACGAGCCGGCGCGCGCGATGCCGTCGGCGTCCGCTCCCGCGACCGCGAAGACGGCGGAGGCCCCGGCCGAAAAGGAGCAGGACGATGCGACGAGCTTGGGAGAAGGAGGAGGGGGGAAGAACAAGGACACGGGCGGTCTGTTGGCGCCGGTAGTACCCGAGCCTTCGCTGCCGAAGCAGGGCACTACGACGCCGAGCACGCCTTCTGACGGCAAGAAGATGGAGCGCAAGAAGGCCGACAAGCCGTCTCCTGCGGCGACACCCGAGGCGCCGCCGTCCCCCACGACCATCCTGCCTGCCCCCCCTGCCTCGCCGTGAAGCTGCGCGCCTGGTGGGAGGGACTCCTGCTCCGGTGGGGCAGTCTCGCGCCTGCCGTGCTGGCGGTCAGCACGCTGTGCATCGTGCTCGAGCTCACTCTCCCGAAGGAGCGCGTCTGGCTCCTGCCCATCGGCATCCTGCAGCTCCCGCTCTTCGGCTGGGCGTTGTTCCACATCCTTCGTCTCATGATCCGCACGCGAGCTGCCCTCCGCCAGCTCGCCGTCGAAGCTGCCTGCCTGCTCCTCGCCTTGCTGTTCGCGCAGGCCAAGGTCCGCGCCCTCGTCGAGGTCGCAATGGCGCCGGCGACGCCATCCTGGGTCGCGACGCCAAACGCTCTGTACACCGGAGGGATGATCCTCACGCTGCTGCTGGCAGCCGTCGTGCGCCGACGTCCCATCCGGCTCCTCGCTGCGGTCCTCGTGGCCAACACAGCGCGCATGGCCGTACTCTCCTTCGTCGCGCTCATCGCCGTCGGAACGCTCCTGCTCCTGCTCCCCGCCTCGGTTCGCGACATCACTTCGGTCTCCCTGCTCGATGCCCTGTTCACCGCAACGACCTCGGTCTGCGTAACAGGGCTGGTGGTCAACGACGTCGCGACGACCTACACGCGCTTCGGCCACGTGGTGATCCTGCTGCTGATCCAGTTGGGGGGGCTCGGGATCATGACGCTCGGGACGACGGCCGCGACGGTCGCGTCGCGCGGGCTTCGTGTGCGGCAGGCCGCAACCATGGCCGAGGCGCTCGACGCCGACTCGTTGTCATCGGTCCGCCGGATGGTGCAGGAAATCGTGATCGTTACGTTCCTCGTGGAGGCATCCGGGGCGGTCGCGCTGTACTGGCAATTCCGCACCGATCCGCAAGCGGCGGATTCCGCGGTGTTCCACGCCGTCTTCCACGCCGTGAGCGCGTTCTGCAACGCGGGGATCTCGACGCTCCCCCAGGGCTTGAATCCGTACGTGAGCGCGCCGTTCGTCCCCCTGGTCATCTGCGGACTGATCATCCTGGGCGGAATCGGCTTCCCGGTGTTCGATGACGTCATCCGGTCGAGCTGGTCGAGATGGGTGAGAAAGCGGCGCGTTCACCTCCGCCTGCACACCCGGCTCGCGCTCACGACTTCGGCCATCCTGCTGCTCGTGGGAACCGTCGGCTACCTGGTTCTCGAGTCGCGAGCTTCCATGTCCGGGCTCGGCGCTGGCTCCCACGTCCTCGGGGCGTTCTTCACTTCGGTCTCCGCGCGCACCGCCGGCTTCAACCTGCTCGACTGCGCGAAGATGGCGCCCGCCACCCTGTTCTTCACCATGGTGCTGATGTTCATCGGCGCCTCCCCAGCCTCCACGGGAGGCGGCGTGAAGACCACCACCCTCGCCGTCTTCGTCGCTGCCCTGCGCTCCCAGCTCCGCGGCCGCGCACGCGTCGAGATCGGCAACCGCACCTTGCCCGAAGCCGTGATCGTGCGCGCCCTGGTCGTTGCCGCAGGCTCCGCGGTCACCGTCGGAGCCGCTGCCTTCCTGCTCATGGCGGTCGACGATCACGATCCCCTGAAGCTGCTCTTCGAGGCAACCAGCGCCTTCGGAACCGTTGGCCTCTCCGCCGGCCTCACCCCCTCTCTCTCCATCCCCGCCAAGCTCATCATCATCGTCGTGATGCTCGTGGGCCGCGTCGGCCCCCTCACCGCCGCTCTCACTCTCGGTGAGCCCCGCGTCCGACAACCCATCCACCACCCCGAAGAAAGGGTGCTCATCGGTTGACCATGGCCAACGAAAGCTCTTCCCGAAGGTTCCTCGTGATCGGTCTGGGCGACGTGGGCCACCCTCTCGCCCTCGCGCTCTCCGACGCTGGCGCGGACGTCGTCGCTGTCGACGAGGACATGCACCGCGTGGACGAGGTCAAGGATCGCCTCGCGTTCGTGGTGCAAGGCGACGTCGGGGATCCCGACGTGCTGCGCGCCGTCGAGGCGCAGAAGGCCGACGTCGCGATCGTCATGATAGGCAAGAGCTTCGACGCCACCGTCTGCGTGGTCTCGGCGCTCAAGGACCTCGGCGTGCGTCAGATTGTCGCTCGCGCGATGTCCGAACGGCAGCGTCGCGTGCTCGAGCAGGTCGGCGCCACGCGCGTGCTCATGGTCGAGAGCGACGCGGGCAAGGCGCTCGCGCGCTCGTTGCTCACCCCCGGCGCCCTCGAGGTACACCAGCTCGCCCAGGGGTATGACGTCGTGCAGTGGATCGTCCCCGCCTCGATGATCGGAAAGTCCCTCGCTCAGCTCGACTTCCGACGTCGATTCGGCCTGCTCGTCGTCGCCATCGGCCATCAAGGCGAGGCGCGTGCGGAGGTGCCGGAACCCGATCGCGTGCTGCGCGCAGGCGACGTGCTCTTCGTCGCGGGCAAGCACGAGAACATCGGCCGTCTTGGCGATGCCTGACATCCCTCCCGCTCCCGCTCCCGCTCCCGCTCCCGCTCCCGCTCCCGATCCCGGGCTCCTCTCTGATCAACCGTGCCCGTGCCCGATCATCGGCAATTGGGTCTGCGTCGAGCATGGAGCCCGCCGGAGGCGGGCTTACTCGTACCGCGGAACCACGAGTCCGCCCTGGAACAATCCCAGAGCCTTCCGGTTGCCCCCAATGCCCCGCACTTCAGTGCGGCGTACGTTCAAGTGAGGCCCCCCCCAAGCCCCCCCTTCAAGATCCCCTTGCAGATCAGAAGCCCTCCAGACTCCCCAAGCGTCCTCACCCGGCCCCGAACTCCTCGCTGATCAATCGGGCCCCCACCAGCAGCGTGATCGCTGCCCCCACGACGCACCCCACCGCAAACGCGATTTGCAGCCCGACCCCTTCGGAGATCGCATCGACCAGCACGAAGCCGATGCCGAGGCTCAAGAAGCCGATGAAGAACGACGTGTACTGCATCGAGGTACGTATGTCGCGCGAGAGCGCGGAGATGACCGTTCCGAGGGAACCCACGAACGCAGCGGAGGCCGGGGCTCCGGCCAACAGAGCAATCCACCAGGCTGCCGATCCGCCGAACATCTCGGCATAGGGTGCCAGCACATTCAGACGCCCCAGCAGCAGGCTGCTCACGCCCACCAGCACGACGTGCATCGCCACGGGAATGGCCATCGCCCCCACGAGCTTGCCCAAGAGCAGATGCCTGCGCGTGAGCGGGGCCAGCATCAGGAACGGCATCGTCCCGCACTCCCGATCGTGCAGCACCGACGTCCCCGACATGATCGCCACGAACAGCGGGAGGTTCGTGAACAGGAGCGAACCGAACGACGACGTCGCGAGCCGCAGGAAGGCGTCGAAGGCCACCCCGAACTGCCCCATCTGCTGCTTGACCATCGCCATGCGCGCCGGATCCCCGGACACCCGGTCGAACAGCAGGAACATCCCGGTGAACACGCCGATCAGCACCGCGTAGTTCGCCGCCAGGATCACCAGCATCCAAGGCTGACGTCGATGCTCCAGCACCTCCGTGCGCGCGATCCGCTGAATGACCTTCAGCATCGCGTACCGATCGCTTCCTGCCACGCTTCCAGCAGCGGCCCCGTTGGCGGCGTCCTGCGCGCTGTGAACCCCACCTCCCGCTTCACCTCCACGTCGACCAGAAGAACCCGATCACACACCGCTTCCGCCGCAGACAGCTCGTGCGTCACCAGCGCGCACGCAAGCCCCTCATCCGCACGACGCCGCAGCTCCGCGTACAACACCCCCGAGGCGATCGGATCCAGGTTCGCCGTCGGCTCGTCGAACAGGAGCAGCTTCGGAGACGACAGCAGCGCCCGGATCAACGACAGCTTCTGCTGCATCCCCGTGGACCATCGCCCCACCCGCTCGTCGAACCCGGTGGTCAACTCCAGCGCCTTGCACAGCGGCTCGGCCTTCGCTCCCACCTGCTCCGGCGTCAGACCGAACAGCCCGCCGAAGTGCTCGAGGTTCTCCCGCCCGGTCAAAAGCGGATACAGACCGGGCCGCGCCGTCACCAACCCCACCAGTCCCGCCGACGTCAACGACAGGGCGTGAGCCTCGATCCCGCAGACCGTCACGCTCCCCACGGTCGGACGCAGCAGCCCCGACATCAGCAGCAGCAGCGTGCTCTTGCCTCCGCCGTTGGGACCGACAATCCCCAACAGCTCCCCTTCGGACACCGTCACGTTCAGGTCCTTGAGCACGACCCGACGGGCAAAGGACCGCCCTGCATCCTTCATCACGACGACGGGCGTCGCGGACCTCTTGCTGGTCGGCTTCTGCTCAGCGGGGCTCATCTTGATCGGGCTCTGCGGGCGACCATCCTACGCTCTGCCGCGTTTCGCAACGGGAGTTGCGCGTCGCAGCGTGTGCTCGAGCGACCCCTCGGTGTCTGTGCGTCAAGCCGTCGAGAGCGCTCCCGGCGCCCCGGGCAACTCGCGTCCGCTTCACGGAAGGCACTGGCCACCGATGGGCGGCAGCCCGTTCGTGCACTGCGGCGAGCATGTCTGCGTCAGCCAATCGACGACCTGCCCCGCCGGGCACTGCGATGGCGGTGTCCCCTGGGTCCCACCCGGCGACGCCAGCGCACATATCCCCGCTACCGGCGGAACGCCCCCGGGACAAGCGGCCACGCAAGTCCCGAACACCACGTCACGCGCCTGCCCCGAAGGGCAATCCGACGTCGGCGGCGGCCCCCATCCTCCGGGCATCGGAAACGGAAACGGCCACGGCACCGTCCCCGTCGTCGCAGGCGCCGGAGTCGCGCCACCTCCCGACACGTTCAGCTCCACGACGAATGCGTCGCGCACGTGAGCGCGAATCATCGCCTCCGAGATCCAGGCGTATCCCCCCTCCCGCCAATCCGGACTCCAACTGTTGTGCAGCAGGAACTGGCGGACCGGGCCCACCTGTCGATAGCCGACCCCTACGACAGCGTGACCGCCCTGCTCTTCGACGTAGTCGGGGATGACCGGATTCGAGTCGCCAATCGCTCCCCAGGCCTGCCGGTTGTACTGGAAGCTCAAGTAGACAGCCTGGCCCTGCGCGATGACCGCGGCGAGTTGCTCGGTATTCGACGGTTGGAGTTGCTCGACCCGAGTGAAGTGGAAGGCTCCGGACAGATTGGCTCTCTCCCGCTCGGCGACGATCACGGGATCACTGCGCCAGGAGCCATGCTGCACGTGATACGCCTGGTCGCACCACACCTCCGAAGGGCTCTCGTTCAGCTTGCACGCCTTGACCGGGTCGTACGGCCACACCGACTCCAGGGTAATCTTGCGCTCGGACCGCCCCTTCTGCCACAGATCGTCCCAGACGCTGGACGACAACACGTGCATCGGAGACATCACCTCGGTACGACCGGCCCGACGAAGCGCGTTGTCCATCAGCGTGGAGAGCGCAAAAGACCAGCAGACTCCCACCATCTGCTGATACTTGATCGGACCGTCGAGTCCGCTGGCGCGCAGGTCCACCGCCGGGGGAAGAGCCAACATCGATCCCGAGAGAGCCTTCACCGGAGCTCCCTGCGAGCCGGTGATCCGGTGCGCCTGCGTGAAGCCGCAGTCCGGGGAGAACCACACCGACGGCGCCACCTCCGCCGGAGCGCAAGGACCTTGCCCCTGATACGGCATCAGCCGAGCCACATCCAGCGGTCGTACCAGCGCCAGGGGGTTGAAGACCGTCACGACGTTGCGGACGTCGAACGGCCAGATCCAGCCGGCAGGGAGGGGGGAGCCCGGGACGAGCGACATGCTCGGAGCCGGAGGGGGCGCGCCGGGTCGCGGCCCCTGGTACGAGGGCGTGTGGGGGGCAGGCGCCGGGCCGGTCCGCTCGCACGCAGCCAGGGCGAGAACCCCCATCAGGAAGCCTGACAAGGCGGCAGCGACAGACTCTCTCATCGAATCTCCCGGTCCCCGATCGGTATGCCTTCGCTCCGGGTTGCCCGCGACGCTAGCGCACCGGCTCCGCTGCGCTCGCTACTCTTCCGCCTTCTGCGCAAGCTCCCCCTTCAGGGCGAGACGCGTCTGCGTTCCCACGATGCCGTCGACCTTGATCCCGGCATAGGCCTGGAACTGACGCACCGCATTCTGCGTCTTCGGTCCGTCGATGCCGTCGACCGTACCCAGGTCGTAGCCCAGCTTCGTCAACGCGTCCTGCACGCCCGCGAGGTTGTCGAGGTTGATGTAGCCGAACTTCTCGGACTCGTGCTCGAAGTCTGCCATGGGATTCCCCTCTTCTCGTCGAATGGCTCCCGGCCCATCCAGGAGGACGCGCAGGATACCCCCGCCATGGCACCGCGTCCACACCAAGTCCAGCGTGTCGGGGTGCCTTGTTCGGCGAGAACGCCAGCGGCTGCGAGAGGGGACCCCGGCCGTCACAGATGCTTGTCGGCAAGACGGGGCCCGCGGTGGGACGACTCTCGATTCAACAAATCAGCGATAGCTGACCACGCGGCCGATCGCATGCCGATGCCGCGGATACCCGCTCTCGTCGGGTCGGCCAATGGCAATCATCGCAGGGATCTGAACGTGCGCAGGCAAGCCGAGGACTTCCTTGACCTTCGCCGGATCGAACCCGAGCATCGGGGAGGTCCCAAATCCCATCGATGCCGCCGTCAGGAGCAGATAGCCCAGCGCGATCCCTCCCTGTCCCGCTCCAAACGTCTCCCGCGCCTCGTCGCTCATCCCACCGTACGCGCCCCGCACCGTCTCCAGGAAGCCGGCACGCTTCTCCGCATCCAGCCCCGGATGCGCAATCTCATCGAGGTTCTTCATCACGTCGGCCATGTCCGTGTAGAGCACGATCACCGCCGGCGCTCCCTTGACCTGCGGCTGACGGTACGCCGCCTCCGAGAGCTGATCCTTGAGCGCCTGGTCCTGCACGACGACGAATCGCCACGGCTGCACGTTGAAGGCCGAGGGGGCCTGAATCACTGTGCTGAGCAGGGCATCGAGCTCCGCGCGGGAGACCGAGTTCGGAATGTACCTTCGGATGGAAACGCGGCCGTGCGCTGCATCAACGGCGGAAAGCGAGGCAGTCTGTCCAGCGGTCATCGTGGTCTCTCCAGAGTGGTGAGTGGGGGAGTTCCGTAGGTCCTGCCGGGGCTTCTAGCCCCCGGGAAACCGGCATGCCGCGCCGGTCGGTCCGACATAAGGCTCCGCTCTGCGCCGCGCAACCCCTCCGGTCCACATGCCCTCCCGCTCCGTTCGTCACCGACCCCCTCGGGCCCTCTTGCCGTCCCGAGTCCTCACCGATGCGAGCCCCCGATGGCCCCCATCGCGCGCGCTTCGCTCCTGCTCTGCTCCCTGCTCCTCGGCCCGCTCGGTTGCTCCTCCGAAGACGCCGATGCGGTCCGTGCCACCGACGACGCCGGCTCGTCGGTGGACTCCGAGCCGCCGATCGATGCGGCACCGGACGAGGGGGCCGTCGAAGCGCCCGCTCGAATCGCGCGCAGACTCAGGAATCCCGCGATCGACGTAGCTGCGTGAGCGCTCCCCCCGCCGGCACCCAGTTGCGCTTGTAGTAGTACTCGAGGAACGCTGGACACTGCTCCGCATACAGCATCTCCGCCACCCTATCCGCCTCGTCGATCACCGCAGACTCCACCTCGCACAGCACCGCGGTGATCTCCCCGAGCTTGCCCGTGAGCGCCACGTGACGGCACCCGCAGTGGCTCTGGCAACGCGTGCGCAGCTCGCACGGCGCACACGTGTCCTCCACCCTGTCCTTCGCAGCCTGCAGACGATCGCGCGCGTCGGGGTCGATCCCCCGGTCCACGTGGCCAATCACCAGCTCGCCGCCAAGATCCTCGCCCACCATCTGCGCACAGGGATAGATGCGCCCGGTGGGCGCCACCGTGAACTCCTCGCCTCCGAGCAGACAACGGCTCGGACACGGGATGCCTCCCTTCAAGTGCGTGAGGATCTTCGTGTGCAGCGGCTCGATCGCGTAGGCACGCCCCGCGCGGAACATCTCCATCCACGCGTCTCCCGCTCCCCTCAGCCCTTCCCGCAGCCCCTCGATCGATGCCTCGTCCCATTCGTCCCGGAAGTTCGGCGCCAGCGTCAGCTTCGCCGCCCCCAGGTCCGCACACGCGCGAACCGTGCGCCCCAAGTGCGGCGCCGTCGCCACCCCGAACACCGACACCAACTGGAAGCCGATCCCCCTCTCCCGAAGACGCCCGATCCCCTGCAGCACCTTGTCGTAGCTGCCATGCCCCCCCGCATCGACGCGATAGCGGTCGTGCACCTCCCGATCCCCGTCGAGCGACACGAACACCGTCGCCAGCCGGTTCTCGAGCATCCCAAGAACCTCCTCGTCGATCAGCGTCGCGTTCGTGTTCACGATCACACGCACCGTCGGCTTCGGTCCCTTCATCGCGGCGATCGACTCATCCATCTGACGAATCGCGAAGCGCACCAGATCCTTGTGGATCAACGGCTCGCCGCCAAAGAACGAGAAGTCGATGTGCCGCGGCCTGCTCTGCAGGGCGAGGGCGATCGACTTGCGGATCGCGTCCTCGTCCATGCGACGGGTGAACTTGTCACCGTTGTAGCAATAGGTGCAGCGGAGGTTGCACTGGTGATCGACGAAGAGGGTGAGTTCCATGGGGGATCGGGAGATGAGGATAGCGTGGACCGCCGGGGGGTTCACGGGCAAGCGCCCTGCCCCTCCCGCGTCGCGGCGCGTCAGGGTTGGAATCCGCCCGTCCCGCCGGTGTTGCACGACCCCGCCGTCCCTCCGTCCTCGTACGGGAACGGAGCCTCACCCTGCATCACTCCCCCCGCCCCCGCGGTCCCCCCATCGTACGGGTTCGGCGCGAATCCGTCGATCGGTGGCTCCGAATCCGCCGCGTCTTCCGTGCCCGCATCGAACGGCACCGCAATGTCTCCCGCCGGGTCTCCGCCAGAGCCCGCGGTCTCCACACCGCCCGATCCACCGTACGGTATCGGCGCCCCGCCACCGCTCGATCCGCCGACATCCGTTCCACCCGTGCCCGGAGCGCCACCGTTGTTCGTCGCGCCTCCCGAGCCCCCGTAGGGATTCGCCACCGCGCCCGCGGGCCCCTCGATGTTCCCTGCCGCACCCGCTTCGCCTTCCGTGGGCGTGCCTTCCACCGTGCCGCCACAGGCCGTGGCGAGCATCATCGCCCCGATTCCAAGCAGCGCCCGAGGATAGCTCGGCGCCGTTCGTCGGCTCGTCGGTCGTGCAGGTACCTGGCTCAGCTTCGTCATGGATCGGCTCCTGGGATTGCGGTTCGACTCCTCATTAAAGCACGCCTCGTGCCACGAAGCCCCCTTCTCTCGATACCGTCCCCTTCCCTCTGTGTTTCCCCTCCACTGGCGCTCCCCCGCGACGTCCCCTCCCCCATCCCCGTGTGCCAGCATGAGCCAATCGCGCGGCACGCATCGGGCGCTTGCCGGTCAACGGTTCCGATCCCGCAGCTCTACGAACTTCAAGTACCGCCCCTCGGCCCATGCCGGCGGCGTCGGGTGATCCTCCGGCGGCCCCCAGCCCCCGCACATCACGAACCGCTCCGCACCCAGCGCTTCGTCGTCGAGTGTCTCCAGAAACGACCCCATGTCCACGTGGCTCGAGCACGATGCCGCACAGAGTATGCCCCCCGGCGCGGTCACCGCGGCGCATGCCTGGTGCAGCTTTCGATACGCGCCCAACGCACGCCCCGCGCTCTTCTCGTTCGGCGCAAACGAGGGCGGATCGCTGATCACCAGATCGAACACCTGGCCGCGGCGCGCCGCCTGCTCCAGCCAGGCGAATGCGTCGGCCGTGACGAACGCGTGGTCCGCAGCTCGAAGGCCGTTGAGCTCGAAGCTCTTCTGCGCCGCCGCGTGCGCCCCCTGCGCGATGTCCACCGAGGTCACGTGCGTCGCCCCCCCCAGCGCCGCCGCACACGAGAACCCGCCCGCATAGCTGAACAGGTTGAGCACGCGACGCCCCCTCGACAGCTCGCGCACCCGACGCCGGTTCTCCCGCTGATCGAGGAATGCTCCAGTCTTCTGCCCGTGTGCGAGATCCACCCTCATGCGCATCCCGTGCTCCACGACCTCGATCGTCGGCGGCAGCGGACGCCCCGCCACGGTCTCCACCGATGGCGTCCTCCCCGCCCCTCTCAACCCCACGCCGTCGATCCCGCGCGGACGAAGAATCCTCCAGATCGCCTCGATCAGCGGCTCCTGCCATGCGCCGATCGCATCACCGTCGAGCCGCACGATCGCCGCCGTATCATACCGATCGATCACGATCCCCGGCACCCGATCGCCCTCCCCATTGCACACGCGGTAGGCGCTCGTCGCTCCATCCTCGAACAATCCGTCGCGCAGCGCCGCTGCCCGCTCTATCCCACGCGCGATGGTGTCGATCCCGAACGGCTCCTGCGGCGTGCGCGCGTAGACGCGCAGCGCGATCGGCGAAGCCGGATCCCACAGCGCGTAGCCCACGAAGGGGATGTCGCGGGCTCGCACCACGACGGGCTCTCCCAGCCCCAGCGAGGAAGGGGCTTTGCGCACGGCATCGCGCCAGACCCACGGATGACCGCGCAGGATGGCGCGAGCTGCGCGGGGATCGATCTCGACGCTGGCGGGGGCTTTGGCGTTTCGCGGTGCGCGCATGCCGTCGCTGTAGTCCGGTCGCGCGCCCGACGGTAGGGCGTTGGTGCATCGCCGCGGTCGCGCTATGGTGGTCGGGTGATCCAAAGAGCCGCCGCCGTCGCAGTCTGCACTTGCCTCACCGCCTCGGCGTGCCAACGCTCGGACCACGACTCCCTCGCCGCACGTGATTGGGACTCCGGCTCCGCGGGAGGCATCGTGGATGCTGCCCTCGGCGACGGGGCAGACAGCGAAGCGCAAGCCGACGCGTTTGGAGGCGATGTCGCACTCACGGACGGGGCCGACGACCCGGACGCCGCGTGGTCCGATGAAGCAGGCGCGGGCGATGGGCCTTCGCGTCTCACGATCGTTCACGGCATCCCCGATGCCCCGGCGTTGCGGATGTGCCTTCACGCACGGGACGGTTCGGCCTTCGTTCCCCTCGCGGGCGACCCGTTCCCCGCGCAGGGCGAAGGGCTCGCGTTCGCACGGTCGCACGTGCTCGATCCCCTGCCCGCCGGCTTCGAACCGGACACGCAAGACGCGCGTCTGATCGTCTACACCGGCGACATGGCCGCCCTGTCCGGCAAGTCCTGTGCGGCCCTCGCAACGCCGCCGCCCGGGGTGAGCGCACTCGCCCTGCCCGTGCTCCCTGCCGGTTCCCTGTCCTCGGGACGAAGCTGGCTCGCCGTGCTCGCGGGGTGCGTCGGAGGCGCTGGACACGAGAGCTCCGCCGAGCAGTACGCATGTGGTTCCGGCTACTCCGCAAGCGCTCCCACCGTGCGCCTCATGATGGCTCCCATGGCGAGGGCGCCCGTCCAGGACCGCATCGGCATCCAGGTCTTCGGCGGCTCGCTCGCCTCCCAATCGCTCCTGGTGCGCTTGTTCACGGCCGAGCTGTCCACCACCGATCTCGCCTCGAGCGTGATACCGGGGGAGCTTGCGCCCAAGCCGCCGGACTCGCAGCTTGCCATGGAGTACCTCGGCGCGGACCCGACGCAGACCAGGATTGATGTCTACGAGCAATACCAATCCACACCGGTCTCGACGCTGCTCCCCGACGCGCTCGCGCGCGGGGGGCTCACCCTCGGGGACTTCGTCGAGACAAGAAACTACACGCTCGTGATGGTCGGCGGAAAGGCCGGCACCGGCTCGGGCCCATGGTGGCAACCGTTCACCGTGATGGTGATTCGAAGCGATCCCTGACGCCCCTGGATCTCACCGGACGGTCTCGCGAAGGGATTGCGTCACAGCCCGGCGCCTCAGCCTGTCGTGCTGGGCGCTTCGGATAGCCTCGCCATGCCCATGACCAGACAGGCGATTCCGTCACACCTGCGACACTCTCTTCCGAATCGCCGTCAGCGCATGCACCACCCTCGCCGCCGCCCCGTGCTCCGCGTCGCGCTCGGGCCCACTCGCCTGCATCCATGACCCGAGGCTCATCGTCACGCCCCGCTCGTCGGATTCCACGACCAGGTAGTTGCGGAATCCGGGGATCGTGGCCTTTCCCCGCGCGTGCGGACCGGCCGGAGCCCAGGTACCGGTGTCCACGAAGGACGTGCCCTTGGCGAGCGGGATCACGCGCGGACGGTGCGTGTGCCCGAAGGTCACCACCTGCACCTGGAGAAGCTCCGACACCTTGCGAGCGAACTCCGGCACCTGGTGCTCGACGGTGAAGATCGTGTCCCCCTGTGCGAGACGCTCGTAGGCGGATCCGATCAGCGGGAACAGCGCCAGCGGAAGCATGATCTTCACCGACCAGGGGGCGGGCGTAAGTGCCAGTCCAAAGGTGGCGGCCAGCATCCCGATGAGCATCACGAGGCGGTCGATCCAGAACTCCCGCACGATGCGGTAGAATCGGGTCGTGATGGGCGGCTTGTGCAGGCGCGCGAGCGCCTCGAGGGTGGCCACCGGAAGTGCGGCCCGCTCGGCTGCCGCCTCCAGTAGGAGATCATAGCGCCTCGGCTTCGCGTGGTACTGCTGGCGATAAGCCAACAGTCTCCCCATCACGCGCATGCTCCCCCAGAACCAGTTCACGACCAGACTCCGACGCGCCAGGGCGTAGTACTTCATCCAATGCGACGCGTAGCGGAACAGGTCGAGGATGTAGTCCGAAGCGTGGGGGTTGAAGTACCCCATCCGATTGACCAGGAAGCGGTTCGACAGATTGCCCATCGGCAGCGCGATCGTCCGCTCCCCCTTTCGCACCAGCTCCGGGTGAAGCACGTGACGGAACGACGAGTAGTAGTCGTACTGCTGCCCGTGTTCGGCATAGAGCACGCCCGCGACGTGGAAGAACCACGGCTCGAATTGAAGTGACCGGGACGGCAGAATCCGCCCCGCTCTCGCGGCGGTCCGCTGCAGCTCCTCGATCAGCGCCCCCTGCACCTGCTCAAAGTGGAACTCCCGATCGTGATTTCCCATCACGTACACAATCCGGTGCCCGGCCGCGAGGAACTCCTCCAGCGCTTGCAGGAATCGCGGATGGTCTTGCAGAATGCGCCGCAGCTTCCACACCGACCGCAACGGCGTCGGCTCCAGCCCGAACCGACGTTCCGACCTGCTGATTGGCCACGGCGCGGAGGACGGAACAGCGGTCACCAGGTCGAAGTCGAAGACGTCGCCATTGAGCACCAGCGTCCGCTCCGCTCCTTCTTCCCCCGACTCGCGAAACCACCGCAGCAGCTCCCCCAGCTCGTCGTCGAACGCGTGCCGCGCGCTCTTGTGCGCCTTCCACCCGTCCGCGTGGTCCTCGATGTCCGAAAGGTGCAGATCGGACACCACGAGATATCGGCTGCTCGGCTTGGTGTTCTCCATCCCTCCGCGAATCCTTGGGGGACCGCCTGCTCCCACGCAAGGACCGCTCACCGGGATTTCTTCGTCGGATCACCCGCTCGAACACCTCCCCGACCGTCGCGGTCGGACTCCCATGCTCGGACTCCGTAGCAACTGCCCCAAGCTCCGCCCCACGCTGCCCTCGAGGGTTGCACAATTCCCTTCCGCTTCCCATGTCCTCTGCATCTGCATCGTCGCGACCACCGCTCTTGCGGCGCGTCGCCCCAATACCCATCGCATTCCGGGGGGGGAAAGCATGTGGCGTTACGTTGCTCTCGTCGTGCAGGGATCGGTCGCTGCAGCGCTCTTGCTGGGCTGCGCGCCCGCGGAGGAACCGGCCGAAGCCCCTATCCCCAAGGACGGCGATGTCGGTGGAAGCGGTGCGACAGACACGGGCGCGCCTTCGGACGCCTCGGCCGAGTCGCTGGACCCCTGTCCCGGTTGGCCGATGTCGGCAACCTGGGTCGGCCCCGATCCGGTCGGTGCGATCATGGCGCGCGGGAGGATCGTGGCTGGAGGCAGGGAATCGCCTCACGAAGCGCACCTGAGCGACGGGACCTTCCGGGAGCTGGACGGATCGCTGCGCGGCGCCATGGTGAGGGTCAAGGGGGTCGATGGCACGACGTTGTCGCAGGGATTGACCTCGTGCGGGGGCAACTACGCGATCCCTGCGCCGGCAAGCAGCCGCGTGCTGATCGAGGTCGCACCGGTCTCGGGTCCCGACGACGGCTACACCGGCTTCCAGCTCGTGATGGATTCGAACACCGGAGACCTGTTCGTCTACGACATGGACATGCTCCCGGTCGCCGAGCTCACCACGCGGCTCGCGGCCATCGGCCGCACCTTTGACAAGACCACCGGCTGGGTCATCCAGAGCTTCGCGTCCGCGGCCAAGAGTGGCGGCGAAGGAGTGACGGTCTCCGGCGCGCCTTCCGAGGGCTACTTCGCAGTCACCCAAACCCACACCCTACAGACCGGCGTCCTTCCTGCGTCCTGCCCGGCCGGAACGGCCGGTGTTCCGCTCGGAGACCCGGTCCTCGACGGCGACGGCGGGGTGAAGTGCTGGACCGATCTGCTCCCCATGATCTTCGTGTCGTCGGTGCCGCCCGGCGACGCCGTGACGCTCTCGCTTAGCAGCCCGCTCGGCTTCACGTGCACGCCTCGGATCGACCAGTCTACCTGGGTCATTCGCCCCAACACGGTGATGCGCGTGTTCGCCGACTGCAGCAGCGAGTGACCCGCCACGGCCCCGGAGCGACGCGCTGTGTCGCTCCGAATCCCGCCCGCGTTGTGCCCGGCTCCCTCTTCCCGTAAACTCACCCGCCTGATGGCGGACCAGGACCTTCTCCTTCACCGCAGCCACCGCATGGAAGACCTCGCGGACCGGCTCGCCGACAACCTGCGTCACCCCCGCTTCCTGCCTGCGACCCCCGTGCTCCCGCAGCGCGTCGTCGTCGGCAGCCGCGGCATGGAACGATGGCTCCGCCAGAGAATCGCCGAGCGCAACGGCATCTGCTCCAACGTCGTCTTCCACTTCCCCCAGGCGATCCTCGATGAGGTCGTCACCGGCCTCGGCTCCGTGGCCCCACAGGTCACCGTCGATCCCTGGACGCCCGCCGCGCTGGCCTGGCGCGTCGTCGAGCTCCTCCAGCGAATGAGCAGCCGCCCCGAGCTCGAGCCGGTGTATGCCTACCTCGGAGACCAGGACGCGTGTGCGCCCGGTTCACCACTCCAGCTCCGACGTTGGGCCTTGGCCCGTCAGGCCGCGGACCTGCTCGACTCCTACGCGTTGCAGCGTCCCCTCTGGCTCGAAGCCTGGGACCGCGACGAGCCCGGCGAAGGACTCCCCGAAGGCCCGGTCGCCGCCTGGCAGCGCGCGCTGTGGATCGAAGCGCGCAAGAGCAACCCGTTGCACGACCCGTTTCCGCTTCGCGCACGACGTGTGCTCCAAGCCCTCCGCACGCAGGCGCCCGCGGGCCCCGGCCCCCTGCACGTCTTCGGCGTCTCCTCCCTTCCCCCGCTCTTCGTCGAGCTCTTCGCCGCCCTCGCCTCCCCGCAGAGCCCGGTCTCGCTCTATCTGTTCGCGCCCAGCCCCGACTTCTTCGCCGACTACCGCACGCGCAAGACCGCCACGCGAGGCGCCGACGCCGCATCTCTCGACGAGGCCTTCGAGTCCCAGAATCCCCTGCTCACGTCACTGGGTCCCGTGTCGCTCGAGATGCAGACCGTCCTGCTCGACCACGCTCCCAACGCCAGCGAATCCTCGACCACGGGCGCGAAACCGGGCGGCAGCATGTCGCCCCCGGGATGCCTGCTCGCGCATCTCCAGCACGACATCCTCGGGCTCGTCTCGATGGACGCGATGCGCAAGTTGCGTACGCAGCGCGTGCTCGATCGCGGCGACGACTCCGTGCAGGTGCACGCCTGTCACGGCCCGGCGCGTCAGGTCGAGGTGCTGCGCGACGTGCTGCTCGATCTGTTCGATAGGCACCACGTCGCTCCCCGCGAGGTCGTGGTGATGACTCCCGACGTCGAGACATTCGCGCCGCTGATTCAGTCCGTGTTCCAGCAGGGGCCCGACAAGCGCAGGGCCGACCATTCCTGGGGCCCCGACGGCAGCCCGCAGATCCCCGTGGAGATCGCCGATCGCTCCCTGCGAAGCGTCAACGCCCTCGCCGATGCGCTCCTGCGCCTGCTCGAGATGGCCGAAGGACGCATGACCGCTCCTGCGGTGCTCGACCTGATGGGGCTGTTCCCCGTCCGCTGGCGCGCACAGCTCTCCGAGGAGCAAATGGCCACTGTGCAGCAGTGGACCGTGGAATCGGGTGTCCGCTGGGGCGCCGACGCAGCCGATCGCAATGCCGCGGGACAGCCCGACGACGACCACAACACCTGGCTGTTCGGCCTGCGTCGCCTGGCCCTCGGCGTGGTGATGGAGGCCGACGACGAGCTGCTGCAGACCCGCGGCGGCATCGACATCGTGGCGACGGACGGCGGGCAGTGGGGTGGCGCTTTCGACACCGAAGGCAGCCTGCTCTTCGGCCGCTTCGCCGCAACGGTGCGGGCGATCGTTGCGCACGTGCGTGCCCTGCGCGCTCCGCGCACCGTGCCCCGGTGGGTCGATGCGCTCACCCTGGCGTGCGACGATCTCACCACCGTGACGCCGTCCACCTCGTGGCTCCGCGAGCAGGTCATCGAGTCTCTCGAAGCCCTGCGGGACGAGGCCAGCGCGTTCGAAGGCGACGTCTCGCTCCCGGTGATCCGTCGCGTCTTCGACGGCCGGTTCGACGTGCCGCGGCAAGGAGATCGACACGTCACCGGCGCGGTCACGGTCTGCTCGCTGCAACCCATGCGCAATGTGCCGTTCCGCGTCGTGTGCCTGCTCGGCATGGATGACGGCAGCTTCCCGCGCCCGACGAACGACAGCGGTATCGACCTGACTCGCGCCAGGCGGATGCCCGGCGACAGGGATCCGCGCGACGAAGACCGTCACCTGGTCCTCGAGGCGCTCATGGCGGCGCGCTCGCACTTCGTGGTGCTGTACGGCGCACGCGACCCGCACACCAACGCAGAAATACCCCCTGCCGGACCCGTGGCCGACATCCTCGACACCATCGACCTCGGCTTCTCCCCCCCCCCAGGTGGTTCGTCTCGCGAACCTTTCGCCGCCCGCTCCCACGTGATCGTCGATCACGGATTGCAGCCCTTCGGTGCGGAAAGCTTCCGCAACGACGAGCGCTCCCGCCTCTTCGCGGGGCCGTCCTTCGACGGCCGCTCCGGAGCTCTCTGCAAGGCCCTTCTTGCCGCGCGTGACGGGAGCATCGACCCCTTCCGCGACGACGAGGAGCTCGATCCACCGGAGGAGTCCACGGTCTCGATTCCGGCGCTCATCGACGGACTGCGCCATCCGGCCAAGCTGATCCTCCGCACGCTGGGAGTATGGATACCCGAGCAAGATGACGGCAGCATCGACGACAGGGAGCCGATGGAGCTCGACGGGCTCGCCGCCTGGCAGGTGGGCGACCGGGTCCTGAGGGCCGCCCTCGAAGCCGCGCGCACCGAGGGAGACGATCAGGCGATCGCTGGCGCATGCGAGCGCGAGCGCAGGGCGCTCGCTGCCGAGGGACTCCTCCCCCTGGGGGCGGCGGGCCGATACGCGGCGAAGTCGCACATCGACGACGCGACCGAGCTCGTCCGGCGGTCCGAAGAGACCTCGCCCCTCGGCGGGGCGCGCCAGCTCGCCGTGGACCTGCGCATCGACGTGAACGGCGCTGGCACCGTGTCGCTGCAGGGTGAGGTGGGACCGATCACCCTGGGCGGCGATCTGATCGCCGTGGACCGGAGCGACGCGCGAGCCTCCAAGACGCTGCTTTCCGCGTGGGTGCAGTTGCTGGCCGCACGCGCGCAGTACGGCGACGACGTGAGGCGCGCCTGCCTGATCGATCTGAAGCGCAAGGGGGTCTGGCTGCTGCAGCCCCATGAGACGCCCCGTGACATGCTGGGGAGTCTGCTCGCGCTTCGCCGCCTGAGCCGACGGCGCAGAATCCGCCTCGCAGACAAGACCTCGTTCGCGGTTGCCTCGGAGCTTCACGGCCAGCACCTCTCCGTGGCGTGGGTCGATGCCGGCAAGGAGCTTCTCGAGCAGATCGTCGCGACGGTGGCCGACAAGGCCTGGAACGGAGAGGATTCCAACGGGCGAACTGATTGCGCCGACCGGTGGGTCCAGCTCGCGTGGGGCGACACGATCCCGTTCCGCGATGGTGACGAGGTCTCCGCGGAGTTCATTCGGATCGCCGAGAGGGTCTGGAAACCGATCCTGTCGCACACGGCCGAGCTGAAGGCCGGCGCGGCGCCAAAGCCTCCCAAGGAGCCCAAGCCTCCCAAGGAGCCCAAGCCTCCCAAGGAGCCCAAGCCTCCCAAGGAGCCCAAG